>NZ_JBFBJL010000120.1:0-14507 GCF_040686075.1 Streptomyces sp. NPDC086519 | reverse complement strand
ACACGTCGAAGTACAGCTCGAACTCTAACGGGATCTCTGCCACCTGTGGGAACGACCTAGAACCGCGCTGACCTGCATGTTTGACCGTTGGGACACGTTGGGGAACGCTAAGAACGTTGGAATGTTCTGCGGACTCATTGCGGACCGCAAGCGTCACTGACAGTCGCACTGTACGCGAAGGGGCCCCTTGCCTGACTCCACCAGGCGAGGGGCCCTTTTTTGCGTTCCGCCCGACTCCACCAGGCGGCCCGCCAGTCAGTCGAGGTCGTACTCCGACGACAACTCGCGGCCGGCGCCGAGGTAGTCGACGGCGTACTCGGTCGGTTCGCCGTTCTGGTCCCAGTAGTGGTTGATCACGACGATGGTCCGGGTGCCCGCTTCGACTTCCAGCGGCCCGGCGACGTCCTCGGGGACCTCGCGGAGCGCCACCGTGTCCCGGCGTCGGGCGACGCGCCGCCCGGTCCGATCCTCAATCAGTCCGAACGTCATCTTGGGCAACGGCGCAGCCTCAAGGAACTCCGGCGTCTGGTCGGCGAGGTCGCCAGAGATCCACGTGGTGGACACGGTCACGACGCCCGCGCCATCGAGGTACCGCCGGCGCCGGCGCCCGACCTCGGCACCGGCATCCAACCCGAGGGCGTCGGCGACTTCCTGGGATGCCGCTTCCCTCACGACGTCGAGGATCTCGACGCGTTCGTCGGCGCCGATGGTCGCCGTGCCAGCTTGCAGCTTGGCGAGCCGGTCGGCGCCCGCAGTCAGCTTCTTCGGCCTGGTGACGATGGTCCCGACGCCTGGCGTTGCCGTTGCGTAGCCCTCTGCCCGTAGGACGCCAGGGACCCGTGCGGCCGTGGCTCGGCTGACGCCTTCGCTCTCCATGATCTGACTCACCGAGGGGACGCGATCACCCGGCTGGAGTTCACCGCTCTCGATCCTGGCGATGATCTGCGCCGCGATGCGCTGGTAAGGCGGCAGCCCCTCAAGATCTCGAACCATCCGAAGCTTCCTCCATTCTAGAATGTTCTGGAACTTTCCTTGACTTCCGAAGGTGTTCTAGAACATCCTAGTCCTGTGCCCGCCAAGCGACATAGCGGACAGCAAGCCATGCAAACGAAAGGCCCCAACGGGGTGTTCACGGTGCTCGTAACACCGTGCCCGCTGAGGCCACGCATCCAAGAGTTGAGGTCTCAGATGCACGTTGAGCTTATCTCGCCTGCCCAGGCGCAGGCTCCCGAGAGCGCGGAACCGCTTCGGGTCAAGGACATCGCCACCGCTCTCCGCGTGGACCCGTCCACCGTGTACGCGGAGATCAAGGCGGGTCGGCTGGAGTCCTACCGGGTCGGTACGGGCCGCGGCACGATCCGCGTCTCGCGTACCGCCTTCACGCAGTACCTCGCCGAGCGCGGCATCCCCGCCGCGGAACTGGCGGTGGCGCTGTGACGCACTCTGCCATCACCCAGCACGTCCAGGCTCTCAGCCTTCCCGCCATTCCTCAGCAGCCCACGGCCGCCGACCAGTCGGAGCCGGCCGAGCCGCGGACGTGGACGTTCGTCAACCGCCGCACCGGTCAGCCCTTCACGTACACGTGCATGGCGGGCTGCACCCTCAACCACGTCGAGGACGTCGAGCACCCGGTGTTCCCCGAGGACGTGTGGTGCTGGTTCTGGGACGACTCCCTGACGCTGCCGGTCACCGAGAACGGCAGCCCGGAAGAGTTCCGGGTCCTGTCGACGGTCATCAAGGTCGAGCCGTGGTCCGGGAAGGTGTCGGAGCGGCTGCCGTTCGCGGTGGTCGAGCTGGTCGACGACCACTTCATCGACGGCCTCGACCCGGACGGCCTGGAGACGGTCATCAACACCCTGGCCGCCCGCGTGGAGCGGATGCGCCAGACGCACCGCCGCCTGCTCGAGGTCCGCGAGCAGTACAAGCAGCAGGCCGCCCGTAACGAGCGGGGTGCACTCTGATGCCGCGCCGTAACCGTAACGTCTCCACGGTCCGCGTCGAGCCCGCACCCAACCTGGCCCGCGCGCTGCAGAGCTGGACCCTGGAACCTCGCACCGTGCCGGTCAAGCCGTCCGCCAAGCGTCGCCGCTTCCGCGTCTATGGGGGCGCGGCATGAACGACGACGTCCGCGACCTGCTCGCCGCGGTCCTGGAGGCCCTCGACATCCCGCACCCCGCCACCGTCGGCGGTGACGAGGTGTACAGCCGGATCCGCAACGACCGCGCCACGCACGTCGTGGTCGCCCTGCGCTCCGTCCTCGACGACAAGCCGCTCATGGGCATCGAGTGGACCACCGCCTACCTGCGCGAGCAGCTGACGCTTCACCCGGCGACCGGGTACGTCACCGTCGCCCAGGCGCACGCCGCGCTCGCCGAGGGAAAGACGTGGTCCGAGGCCGTCGCCCTGCCCGCCGGGGAGGACCAGTGACCGCCTGCTGGCCCGTCCGGCGCCCGACCGAGCACGCCGCATTGCGCAGCCTCGCCCGGTCGTCCCGCCCTGCCCCGTCCGTCCCGGCCTTGATGGCCGCCCTGCTCGACGCCAACGACCGCCGCGACCGCGAGGGCGTGTGCCTGGCCGCTCACCGTGTCGTACGGGCCTCCGAGCCGGGGGTTGGCGAATGAACAACGACCTTGACCGCATGCGTGCGGCGGAAGCCAAAGCGCACCAGGTCGTCCGTACCGTCGCCGACTTCGACGGCGGTACGGGGCCGTACCTGATGGTCGCCGTGATCGACCCGGAGACGCACATCCGTCTCGCTACCGGGTTCGTCGCCGTCGACTCCACCGCCGGCCCGGTCCGGCATCTGAGGAGCGTGTCGTGAAGAACGATGTGCTGAAGTGGGCCGCCCTCGCGGCGGCCCTCGTCGCCACCGCGTCGGCTGAGTACGAGCTGGCCCGACAGGTCGGTTTCAACCAGTGGGTGGCCGGCGCGGTGCCGGGCGCCCTGGACATCTACACGGTGCGGGCGATGCGCGCCCACAAGGACGTTCTCGCCGCGGTCGTTGCGATGATCGGCGTGAACGCTGCCAGTCACCTGGTGACCGCCGGCCTGCTGCCGGTGAACGTGCCGCTCGTCGTCGCCGTGTCCGCCATTGCCCCGCTGGTGCTGTGGCGAGTGCACGCCCTGCGCATCGAGGACGCGGTTGACCCGCAGATCGTGCGGGTCAACCTTCCCGAGACCGCCGAGGGACACGAGGTAGTCCGTACCCCGGTCGAACCGGAGCCGTACCCGGCGCTTCCGGAACCTGTACCTGCCGTACCCGAGGCCGTACCTGCGGGCGCCCGGCTGCTGCCGGTGTTCGAGTGCCCCGGGGAGCTGAACCGGGCCCTCCGAAACGAAATCCGAAACGAAACCCCGGCGCCCGTACTCGCCGCCGAGCCCCCGCGCACCCGCGTCGAGGTACGGGTCGGAGACGTACCCGACTGGACCGTCGACGGCACCTACGCCGACGAGTCCGGCGATCCGGGCGGGCCGGACGAGGAGCCGGTGTACCCGGATCCGCTGATCCCGCAGGTACGGGCCGACTTCGGCGACCAGGTGCCGGGTGTGCGCCGCCTGAAAGAGACGTACAGCATCGGTCAGCCGCGCGCCCAGCGCATCCGTAACGAACTGATGGGGGTGCCCTCGTGAAGTGGATTCTGGTGGGCGGGCTGCTCGCCCTGCTGATGCTGTACCCGGCCCTGCTCACGCTGGTCGCAGTCGTCGCCGTCTGGCTGCTGGGCAAGCCCGTCCTGGTCGCGTTCGGGGCCGGTATCGCTGCGGGCCTGCGCCTGCCGCAGCTGCGGAGGTGGGCGCGATGAGCGACGCCCTGCAAAAGGCCATCGATGCCGCCACGGAGGCCGCGTCGGAGACGGAGCGGCTGGAGGTCATGCGGGCCGCGGTCATCGCCCAAGCGGTCGCCCAGGGCCTGCAGGCGATGCAGACGCAGAACACTCAGCCGGCCGCCCCGCAGAAGCCGTTCGACGCCCGGAAGTGGGTGGTGATCGGCGGGGTCGTCGTCTCCGTCGGCCTGGTTGGCTCGCTGTTCGCCGCCGCCCTCGCCCTGGTGGCTGTCGCGGTCGCCGTCGGCGGCACCTGCGCCACGGCCTGCCTGATGATCCTGCGCTCAATGTGGCGCGACCTCAACGGCGGCAAGTAGCCCCGAACCGGAAGGAGTTCCACAGATGAGCCAGCTTTCCCGCGCCGCCGCCTACCCGGCCGTGTACGCGCTGCTGCGCATCGCCGCCGACACCGCCGACCACTGGGTCCAGAGCGACCACCAGGCCCAGCACAAGGCCAAGCCCGGCCGTGAGGGGCACGTCGCCCTCGCCGGACACGTCGCCACCTACACCGCCACGCAGGCTGCTGCGCTCCTAGTCGGAAACCGGCTCCTCGGCCTCGGCCTCCGCGGTCGCAGCATGGCCGCAGCGCTCGCCCTGTCCGGTGCCACGCACTACCTGATCGACCGGCGTTGGCCCGTCCGCCGTGCCGCCGAGGCCCTCGGCAAGGGGGCGTTCTACGAGCTCGGCGGCCCCCTCGGGGGCGCGTACCTGCTTGACCAGGCCACGCATCACCTCGTCGAGGGCATCGCCGCCTTCATCGCCGTCCGCGACCACTGACCCGAAGGGAATCGACATGACCCGCGAACAGCACCTCAAGTTGGCCGCCGCCGCCGTGACCCGTGCCGAACGGCTCGCCGCCGACGCCGAGCGGTACGCCACCAACCCCGACTACCCGCACAGGACGGCACCGCTCGCCGCGGCCGGCGCCCTGTGGAGCGACATCGCCCGCACCCACACCTGCATCGCCGCCGCCCTGCCCGAGACGGAGGCTCAGGACTGATGGCCGCCGATGACCTGAGCTTCTCGGACTTCACGGTCGGCGAGCGGATGCGCATCGCGGGCCTCACAGCCCGGATGGCCAAGCGTGGCGTGGCCGGACCGGACGTCGACCTGAGCGACCTTCAGGCGCGCGTCGAACGCATCGAGAACCAGGCCCGCCGCCGCAAGACCAAGAAGCCCTGAGTACGCCACGGGGCGCCCGTACCCGGCCAGGTACACCCGGGCGCCCCGTGTCCCGGACCGCCCATCAGAACGACCGGAGGAACCATCGTGACGGACACCGTCGCACTCACCAAAACCGACGAGCCGGGTACACCCGTACCTGCCGTACCCGACGAGCCGGGTACACCCGTACCTGCCGTACCCGACGAGCCGGGTACACCGAGTACGCCCGTACCCGTCGACAACCCGAACCTGCCCGCACCGGACGCCACCGACGAGAAGCGGAAGCCGATCCTGCCCGCCTGGGTAAGGGACCGGACCGAGTTCGAGGCAGCCGCAAAGCACGCCGCGACCCGTCTCGGGTACGCGTCGATGTACCACGGGGTACGGGCACCCTGGTACTCCCTGCAGCTGGCGATGATGGCGCCGCGCGGCGCATGCCGCTTCATCGCGACCACCAACCGGTGGGTGTGGGACCGGGAGGCTGCTCCCTTGCGGGACTTCGCCGTCCGCACCGAGGACGTCGAGGAGTACATGCGCCTGGCCCGGCTGCGCGGCAACCGCGTTCGGCTGCGCGGCCTGGTCACCGTCGTTGCCGCGGTGTTCGGCCTCGGGTTCGCCCTGTGGCTGTACGTCCTCGCCCCCGAGTTCCTGTACGTCTTCGCCGCCGGCGGGGTCCTCACCATGGGCTACTTCGGCCAGCAGCCGGACGCCCCGGTCATCGGGCCCGCCGTGATGCGCACCGAGCTGCAGAAGCTGACGGGCACGATCGTGCTGCGCGCCCTCGACGCCATCGGCAACCCGAAGATCAGCGCCGCCATCAAGCGCGGCGGCGACATGGACGGCATGCGGTTCACCTCGGAGATCACCCGCGACGGCCCCGGCTACCGCGCCGACCTCGACCTTCCCTACGGCGTCACCCCCGACGACGTCATGGAGAAGCGGGAGGCCCTGGCGTCGGGCCTGCGCCGCAAGGTGGGCTGCGTGTGGCCGTCCGGCGACGAGAACGAGCACGAAGGCCGCCTGGTGCTCTGGGTCGGCGACCGGCCGATGAACGAAACCAGCAAGCCCGCATGGCCGCTGCTGAAGGACGGGCAGGTCGACCTGTTCAAGCCGATCGTGTTCGGCAACGACCAGCGGATGCGCTGGGTCGAGGTCACCCTCATGTTCGCCGCGATCGTCATCGGCTCCGTACCCCGCATGGGCAAGACGTTCCTGCTGCGCCTGCTGCTGCTGATCTGCGCCCTCGACCCGCGAGCCTGGCTGCTCGCGTTCGACCTGAAGGGAACCGGAGACCTCGGCGCCCTCGAACCCGTCTGCCACCGCTACCGGGCCGGCGAGGAAGACGAGGACATCGAGTACATCCTTCACGCCCTCCGCGAGATCAAGGAGGAGCTGCGACGCCGGGCGAAGGTCATCAAGTCGCTGCCGCGGTCCCGCTGCCCGGAGTCGAAGGTCACGGCCGCGCTCGCCAACGACAAGAGCCTCGGCCTGCACCCGATCGCCATCGGCATCGACGAGTGCCAGGTCGTCTTCGAGCACGAGAAGTACGGCGCTGAGATCGAGTCCATCTGCACCGATATCACCAAGAGGGGTCCGGCGCTGGGCATCATCGGCATGTTCGCCACCCAGCGGCCTGACTCCAAGTCGCTGCCCACCGGGATCAGCGCCAACGCCATTCTGCGGTTCTGCCTGAAGGTGATGAACCACCAGGCCAACGACATGGTTCTCGGCACCGGCATGTACAAGAGCGGCATCCGCGCGACCATGTTCAGCCGCCGCGACCTCGGCATCTGCTACATGGCCGGCGAGGGCGACGACCCGCGCATCGTGGCGTCCGCATTCGTCGACGCCCCCAAGGCCGAACTCGTCGTCACCCGAGCCCGGAAGATGCGCGAGGAGTACGGGAACATCACCGGTCACGCCCTCGGCGAGGGACCTGCGCTGACCGCCGGCCTCGACATCCTCGGCGACACCCTCAAGTCCGTCGGTATCGACGAGAAAGCCGTGTGGTGCGAGCGGATCGCCGCACGCCTCGCCGAGATGCGCCCCGACGTGTACGGCGAATGGAAGGGCGAGAACGTCACGGCCGCACTCAAGCCGTGGGGTGTGCGCACCGACCAGGTCTGGGGCAACGACGACGCTGGCGAGGGCAAGAACCGGCGCGGCATCAAGCGTGCCGACCTGGTCGCCGCCATCGCCCGCCGCGACGCCGACCGGGCCGCCGCCTAGCCCCGATCACGGCCGCTAGATCTAGCAGCCCGAAACGCTAGATCTAGCGGCCCCACTAGCAACGAATCAAGCCCCTGACCAGGCAACTAGCGTCTAGCGGGGGTGCCCCTGAAACCCCGGGAATCGCCCGGATCGGAGGGAGGAAGACCTCATGCTGACTGCTATGGCCGCAGGGTTCCTGTGGGCTGGCGGATACGCCGTGCTGTGCTGGGCCAAGCCGTTCGCGCCGTGCCGGAAGTGCCGCGGCCTCGGCGCGGTGGAACGGTTCGGGAAGCCCCGGATGTGCCCGCGCTGCCACGGCAAGCTGCTCCGGCTGCGGGTCGGCCGGCGCCTGCACAACTACTGGCGCCGCACCCGCGATGCAGGAACCGCTCCTAGTCGTCCGCAGCCTTGATGGCTCGCTCGACGGCTTGCAGTTCGCGCTCAAGCTCGTCCTTCCGGGTGCGGACCGCGCGCAGCTGCTGGCTCGCAGATGCGTAAGCGGCCATCAACTGCACTTCCTGCTGATGCCCTTGGTCGAGCTCGTCGCGCAGCTCAGCCGCGCGCTTCTTCAGATCGTGAGCGGAGCCTTGGACCCGCGGCGGATTCAGTAGCGGGTCCAACTCCAGATTGAGCAGTTGCGCGAGCGCCGCCACCTCGTCGAGGGGCACCGGCCGCTTACCGGCCTCAGTCCGCGTGATCGCAAGCGGATTCACCTCCCTGCCGAGCAGGGAACCGAGGCGCTTGGCCAAGTCCGCCTGCGTCCACTGGCGGTTCTCCCGTGCCGTGCGCACCAGCGCACCGAATGACTCTCCAACGCCATCAAACTTCATGAGGTGAAAGTAGCGACTTCCCCTCACGACTTCAACAGTGGTACCTTCCAGCCATCGCTACGTGAAGCAGACTGCTTCACGAGAAGAAGGAAGATCATGGGATCTCTCGCCGACAAGATCGAGAAGTACCTGACAACCGAAGAGGTGGCCCGCCGTTACCGCACGAGCCCCGGCACTGTCCGGTACTGGCGGCACATCGGCTACATCCCCGAGGGCGTCAAGCGCGGCCGACGCGTCCTCTACGACCCGGACGTCCTCGACAAGTGGGACACGGAGCAGGCCGGAGGCGCCGCAGCATGACCAGGAACGCAGAGAAGGGGCCGGTGGACACGGCCCCTTCTCAGGAAAAGTGCGCGGCGGGCGCAAAACCCATCGTGCCACAGCTCATCGCTCGCCCGGTACCCGTGCAGACGTCCGGCCGTACAGAGTTCGCTGCCCGCTGCCCGCAGTGCCGTGACTGGCATCGGCACGTCGGGCTCGGCGAGAAGGACGCCCCATGTGGCGCCCACTACCGGCTGGAGTTCGCCAACAAGGGGGCAGCGTGAGCAACCACGACAACGCGCTCGCCGCGGCGCTGCACGCCATCGAGTGGGGATACGAGGTGTTCCCCCTCTCGATCAATAAGACGCCGATCATCAAGTCCCCGCACGACAAGGGACACAACTGCCAGGGCATGCACCAGTGCGGAGCACCCGGGCACGGAGTCGGCGACGCCACCAGCGACCCCGAGCTGATCCGCTGGCTGTTCGACCAGGCCCCCAAAGCTGTCGGCTACGGCATCCGCTGCGGCGCCCGGCTCGTCGGCCTCGACCTCGACCGCAAGGAAGGCGTCGACGGGGTCGCCACCCTCAACCGGCTCGCCGGCCGCCACGGCTTCGACGTGCCCCGCACCACCACTGTGTGCACCCCCTCCGGCGGCTTCCACCTGTGGCTGGCCGTACCCGGCGGCACGATCGTCCCCAACAGCGTCGGCAAGGTCGGCCCCGGCATCGACGTCCGCAGCAGCCGCGGATACCTCGTCGGCCCCGGCTCCATCGGCCGCAAAGGCGAATACATCCTGCACCCCAAGACCGGCTACATCGAGCCCCAGCCGATCCCCGAGCAGCTGCTCACGCTCATGCTGCCGCCCGCGTCCCGGCCGCAGTCCAACCGGCCCCGTGCGGCTATGCCCGTCAACGGCGTCAGTCGGGCCCTGGACGGGCTCGTGCGGGTCGTCCTCAACTCCACCGAAGGCAACCGCAACGACCGTCTCTACTGGGCTGCAGCGAAAGCGTGGGAGCACGTGAGGGACGGACATGTCGCGGCCAGCGACGTTGAGGGCCCGCTCGTCGAAGCGGCTATCCGGGTCGGCCTGGGTGCGGGTGAGGCTGCCCGCACGGTCGCATCTGCAGGGCGGGGGGTGGCGGCGTGACCGACGACGAACGGACGATGCCACCGCCCACGAACCCGATGGCCGTGGCTCGCGAGCTGGCGCCCGCCTGGCATCACGACGCTACAGGCCTGCTGACGCGCCGGTACTGGCGCGGTACGTGGATGCGCTGGGAGGGCTCGTACTGGCGCGAGATGGACGACCAGGAAGTACGGGCGTCGCTGTACAAGAAGCTGGAGCACGCCCTGTTCATTTACATCACGCCCAAGGGCGAGGAGCAGGTGCGGAGCTGGGCTCCCACCAAGCGGAAGATTTCCGACCTGATGGAGGCGATCTCTGCCGTCACCCACCTGCGGCCGTCCGTCGATGCCCCGCAGTGGATCACCCGAGACGGGCTGAGTCGGGACTCTGACACTTCTAATACGCACGGAACCGAAAGCCCGATCGTGGCCTGCACCAACGGCCTGTTGAGGGTCGCCGACCGCGAGTTGATGCCGCTCACCCCAGGGTTCTTCAACCTCGTGTCGGTGCCGTTCGACTACGACCCCGAGGCGACCGCCCCGACGTGGGAACAGTTCCTCGCCGGGGTCTGGCCTGACAGCCCTGAGTCCATCGCCGCCCTGCAGGAGTGGTTCGGTTACGTCCTGTCCGGGCGCACCGACCAGCAGAAGATCGTGCTCATCGTCGGCCCTACCCGGTCCGGCAAGGGAACGATCGCGCGGATCCTGACGAACCTGGTCGGCAAGGGGAACATGGCCGGTCCGACGCTCGCCGGCCTGGCCACCAACTTCGGTCTGTCGCCCTTGCTGGGGAAGTCCCTGGCGGTCATCTCTGACGCGCGGCTCGCCGGGAAGGACGGGCACCAGGTCGTCGAGCGGCTGCTCACCATCTCCGGTGAGGACACCATCGACGTCGACCGCAAGTTCAAGGACCCGTGGACGGGCAAGATGCCGACCCGTCTGATGATCCTGTCCAACGAGCTGCCCAACTTCGGCGACGCCTCCGGGGTGATCGCCCGCCGGTTCATCGTCCTCAACATGCAGGTCTCTTGGCTCGGCCGGGAAGACACCGACCTCACCGACAAGCTCGCCGCGGAGATGCCCGGCATCCTGAACTGGGCACTGGACGGGCTCGCCCGCCTGGAGAAGAACGGCCACATCACAGAGCCCCCCGGCTCAGCCGACGCCGTCACGACGATGCAGGACACCGCGTCGCCGACGTCCGCCTTCGTCCGGGAGTGCTGCGACAAGGGCCCCACGTGCGAAGTCACCGTCGATGAGCTGTGGGACGCCTGGAAGGAGTGGGCCGAAGATCAGGGCATCCGTCCCGGATCCAAGGCCATGCTCGGCCGCAACCTGCAGTCGGTCGTACCGCAGGCGAAACGAACACGGCCCCGCGACGACTCCGGCAGGCAGATCCCGACCTACTCCGGAATCGCCCTGAAGAGTACGACCCACAATGGCCAGAGTCCCGACTCAACCCGTCTCAAGCCGGGCTCTGAGTCGCTGAGACGGGCTGAGACGGGACTCAGCCCATTGTGGGCTCAGCATGAGAACAGCCCGAAGTGTGCGGGCTGTGGCTTCCCCTTCGAACCCCTGGAACCCGGACAGACCAGGCACCCGGGATGTGAGGCCGCGTGAGCCGCAAGCAGGGCAAGAAGAGGAGCGGCCGCATCTGCCGCCTCTGCCAGCGGTACGCCGGGAACCGCGCCGTCTGCTCAACCTGCAGCCCCCGTCGCGCCACCCGAACCCACCGAGACAAGTACGCCCAGGAGACGTCATGAGCACCCCCTACCAGCAGGCGTTCAACACCCCCGTTGAGCAGCTGCGCGCCACCTTCCAGCGCGGCCTCGACAACGTCCGCGCCCGCCAAGACCTCACCCCCCAGGCCCGAGAGGTCGCCATCGCCCGCGCCTACCGTGCCGCCCGCGACGGACTCGCCCGCGCCCAGCAGTCCGACGCCGACCGCTACCGCCGGCAGCGCGCCCTCCTCGAACGCCAGCTGTTCGGCGGGGACGACAGCAGCGGATACAACGCACTCAGCGCGAGGGACGCACGAGAGAAGGCAGCACAGCTCACCGACCCCCGCGAAGCACACGCAGCCTTCCAGCGAGCACAGCGAGACGGCGACACCGACTACGCCAAGGCCATCGCAGCCCGAGCAGCCGACCTCGCCTCACAGCCCATCGTCGGCCAGGCATGGCAGCCCATCGTCGCCAGCTACGTGCAGGGCAACGACCGCAGGGCCAAGGCCTACCAGGAACTCGCCGAACTCGCCGACCCGAGCAGCGGACTCGACTTCACCTACATCCTCCCGAAGCCGAGGGAGATCGACGCCTACCAGGACCACCAGATCGACGCCATCGCAGGCTCCGACCTCGGGGTCTACGGCGACGGACCGCAAGCCGCATGAGGTGAACCCAAGACTCGGCGTGAACGGCATCGCAGGAGTGACACCGAAGACGCTTCCGCGAACCGATGGTGACGAGCAGTCTCATTCCTCCAGGGGCGACTGCACGCGATCACCAGCGTCGACCGCGGTCCGGCCGGACCCTTCAGCCTCCGGCCGGACCGCACCCCTACCCCCACCCCCCACCGGGGGGCAGGGGCAAGGGCAGAGACAAGACAAAGATCAAAACATCAAAGATCAAACAACGAAGATCGAAAGCAAAGATCAATTCAGTTGTTGATCAACGATCAGAACAACATCAACAACAGCATCAAGGCGACGGGACGACACACCCGACACGGCCACACCAGGGCACCAGGCGACCCGCCAGACGCCGGACGCCACCATCCCATGCCCCACCCAGGGGTGGGGGGTTAGGGCCCCCGGCGGCCCTCCAGGGACCGGGACCGTATACCTGCTGCCAGTCGCTGCATCGCAGAAACGTTGGATTTACCAGGGAGGCCAGGCTATGGCAGACGACGAGAACACCCCTCCGCCGGCCCCTGAAGGGCTCGGGGAGCGTGGTCTGAGGCTGTGGACGGACACGCTCGCGGACCTCGAAATGGACCCCGACGAGCTGCTGTTGTTGGAAGAGGCGTGTCGTCTGGCGGACGAGCTGGACGAGATGGGCGTGCTCCTGGCCAACTCGGCGATGCTGTCGAAGGGTTCGCGCGGGCAGCCGGTCGCCAACCCGTTGATCCGTGAGATTCGCGGGCATCGTCTGGCGTTGTCGCGAGTGCTGCGGCAGCTGGGGGCGACACGTCCGGGCGAGGACGAGCAGGAGCGGCTGACACCGTCGCAGCGGGGGCGTAAGGCTGCGCTGGCCCGGCATCACGGGGCGCGCTCCCTGGCTCCGGTCCGCCCGATCTGGCCGCCGAAGCAGGGGGATGCGTCGTGAGCCGGCCGAGGCGCCGTTCGGCGCTGGATGAGATGCCGTTGCACGTGTCGGAGATGCAGCCGGACCGGTACCGGCAGCTGGCGGAGGAACACCTCGAGGCCCGGCCGGACGACACGTTGGGGGCCGCCATGGCGGTATGGCGGGCGTACCTGGCGGAGCGGCGGGATTGGATGCGGGATCACAAGGTGCGCCGCTACGTCGACGGCCGCGACACCCTGGGGACGCCGCGGCCTCCGATCGCCTGGGTGCGGTTGACGTTCGGCACGTCCGAGGTGCGGTGGCCGTCGTGAGCCGTCGGAGGCACCGGAGCCTTGCCCAGATGCCCGACTGTCTCGCTCGGTTCGACTGGCGCGAGTGGCGCCCGCCAGCCCCGGCCGACCACCCGGATCCGTCCTACGTCGAGTGGTACCTCGGGCTGGGGGACTGGCAGGCCGCGAAGGATGCGTGGCTGGCGGGCGAGCTGGTGCTGCTGCCGCCGGAGCGGCCCTTGCCGGACCCGATCCCGTACACGGGAGTCCTGACGCCGATCGGCGGCCCGCATCGGCGTACCAATGAGGCCCCGGTGGAATCCCGCGGCCGGCGCATCCGAACACACTGAGTCAGAGAGAGGACCGAAGGTGGCGAGCAAGAGCATCAAGAAGAGGCCGAACGGGAAGTGGCGGGCCCGGTACCGGGACCTGGCGGGCAAGGAGCACGCCCGGCACTTCGACCGGAAGGTCGACGGGGAACGCTGGCTCGACGAGGTGACGGCCGCGCTGGTGACGCACACCTATGTCGACCCGAAGGAGAAGAAGGTCACGGTCGACCAGTGGTGCGACCTGTGGATCGAGTCCTATGCGAAGCGCGAGTCGACGGTGCGGCAGGCGAAGGTGCACCTGGCGCAGATCCGCAAGGAGTTCGGGCCGCTGCCGCTCATGGCGGTCGACGAGATGGCGGTGAAGCGGTGGATGGCCCGGCTGCTCCGGGACGGCGCCTCCCAGTCGTACCGGTTCGCTCTGCACAGTCGTCTGTCGCAGGTGATGCGGGCCGCGGTACGGGCGAAGAAGCTCACGGTCAATCCGTGCTCGCGGGAGACGTCGCCGGGCGGCGGCAAGCAGCGTCCCTACGTCTGCACGGACGCGCAGCTGTGGCAGCTGTACGAGACGGCAGAGGAGAAGTACCGGCCGGCAATCCTGCTGGGGGCGTTCGCAGGCCTGCGCGTTGCCGAGGCGTGCGGGCTGCGCCTGGCCGACGTCGACATCGACGGGATGACGGTCACGCCGACGGTGCAGTACCCGGCGGAGCCGCTGAAGACGGAGTCGAGCGTCGCGGCCGTGCCGATCCCGGACGTCTTCGCTGGTGAGCTGAAGCGGCTCATCGACGGCCGCACGGACGGATGGCTCCTGCTCGACGACGGCGGCGCGCAGCTGGGGCCGTGGAAGGTCGAGCGGCACATGCGCCGGATCCGCAGGCAGGTGCCGGGGCTGTCGCCGGAGTTCCGGTTCCACGATCTTCGGCACTACTACGCGTCCATGCTCATCGCGTCCGGCGCAGACGTGAAGGTCGTGCAGCAGAGGCTGCGGCACTCGAAGGCCACGACGACGCTGAACACATACGGTCACCTCTGGCCCGACTCTGACCAGTCGACCAGGGCCGCCGTCGGCAAGGCCATGGGGCCCTTGATCAACAATGCTGCGGACCCTGTGCGGACTGTCGATGAGTCCGCACAGGGTCCGTCCAGCGTAGAGCCCTGTTGATCTTTACACGTCGAAGTACAGCTCGAACTC
>NZ_JBFBJL010000119.1:0-15146 GCF_040686075.1 Streptomyces sp. NPDC086519 | reverse complement strand
CGACGTCGCGGAAGAACGCCGCCGCTTCCGAACCACTCTGACTCATGGCCACCGACCCTACCGTCCTCCTACAGTCATTTCGTTAGGAGTTCTTATGGGATGAACGGTGGGTCGGCTGGTCGATATGGAGGGCAACGAAGTCAATTAGATCCAGTGCTGTAGCCGTGTCAGGTACCTTGTCGGGATCCAGCGGGGATCTCGGGGGCTGCGCCACGTGGGACTCTCCGGAGGGCCAGCCGGAAGTAGTCCCCGCGGGCTTGCCGTCCTGACCTGGATCAGGCGCCACGGAGGGTTCGACCAGGTCAGGAACATGGGCTGTGAGGGAACGAAGGAACTTCTCCTCGTCCGTACCGGTGACAGTGTTGCGGCCGGGGTCGTCAGGGCAGGCGTATAGGGGAAAGGCCCGCGCGAGTGAGCCGTCGTCAATACGCTGCTCGATCAGTGCGGTCAGTCCAGCCCACGTTTCGGCGGAGATGGTCTCGCTGACGCGTGCCTTACCAAGTCCCGCACGGTCGGAGTAGAAGGCGCTCTCGGTCACGCAACTTAGCCTGGCAGGGGACCACGGCCTTCTCAAACTGGGTTTTGAAGCGGGGCGGCAGCCACCCTTCGAACAGGCCCAGCCGGTCGGGGCGGTCGTGCCTGTCAGACCTCAATGAACGGCTGCGGGAACTCGGCCAGCTCATCGACGTTTCCTCGTACTGACGGGCGAGGAGCCGATAGCACCGCCTTCACACCCTCCCACCACTTGCCCCTACCAGCCCTTGGCCTGGACGGACGCCACGGCGCATGGAACGCACCGACCCAGGGGCCGTCCTCTTCGGGAAACACCCTGAGTCCCTGGAGTCCCCCAAGTACGCATGTGTGTCAGTAGGTTGCCCTAGAGTCTGGTCCGTGGATGACTTCTTCGACGTCTTTGCAGCTCAGGCTCAGCGCAATGGTCTGGAGCAGACGGTGCTCAAGTTCCAGAAGCGGTTCAACCCGGACGAGATCGAGGGCTACGTCCGGGAGTTCCAAAGGCGTGCGGAATCGGTCCGGGTGGGATACCCGCCGAAGATCCTTGCCGCGCCAGGGATGAAGCCCTGGTACCCGGGGCCGTTGGCGGATGATCCCTATTGGGTGCCGTACGCCGAGTTCCTGCGACAGGACGGCTGGCCCACGGATCGCCTGGAGGTGCTGGACGAGGCCTCCTCGAAGATCATCGCATACACCAACGACCCCTCGCACGCGACGTTCTTGACGAAGGGCCTGGTCGTCGGGCACGTGCAGTCGGGCAAGACGACGAACTACACGGCGGTGATCGCGAAGGCGGCCGACGTGGGGTACCGGTTGATCATCGTGCTGTCCGGCATTCACAACGGGTTGCGCCGGCAGACCCAGGAGCGGTTGGCCGAGCAACTGTTGGCCCGCAAGGACGACGGGTGGTTCACCCTGACGTCCGCAGAGGCGGACTTCGAGGAGCAGAACTCCAAGGCGGCCGCGTATCTGCATCAAAGCGGCACCGGGGTGACCCTGTGCGTGGTGAAGAAGAACCACAAACGGCTGCAGCGGTTGATCGAGTGGCTCAGGCCTGCGGTCAAGGCCGGGACGTTCGCCGACCTGCCGGTGCTGATCATCGACGACGAGGCCGACCAGGCGAGCGTGGACACCCCCATCATCAATCCGCAGATCCGCCAGTTGCTCGACCTGTTCGACAAGCGGACCTACCTGGGCTACACCGCCACCCCCTTCGCCAACGTCCTCATCGACCCCTCGGCCGGTGATCTGTACCCGGAGACGTTCATCCTCAGCCTGCCCCAGCCGGACGGGTACTTCGGCGCCGAGAAGATCTTCGGCCGGGAGGCGGTCGAGGGCGAGGCGACGGGCAGTGATCTCGACGGTCACGACATGATCCGCATCGTTCCCACCGCCACGGTCGACCGGCTGCGGCCGCGCCGGCGGGCAGACACCGCCGGCTTCGTCCCGACCATGACCGACGAACTGACCGCGGCGGTGCACTACTTCTGGCTGGCGACCGCGGCCCGCCGCTGCCGCGGGGACCACGAGCATTCCACCATGCTCGTGCATCCCAGCATGCAGACGGTGGTGCACGAGGCCTACCGGGAGCCGCTGGAGCAGATGCGCCAGGCCATGGTCGACGCCCTGGAGCAGGACGACGAGGATGTGGTGGGAGGGTTGCGCCAGCAGTGGGAGGAGGAGAGCCGCAAGGTTCCCGCCGCTCAGTTCGGCAATCGTTTCGTCCCCTTCGACGAACTACGCGAGCACCTGCCCGGCATCGTGGCGCAGACCGATGTGGTCCTCGACAACCACCGCAGCCGCGACCGGTTGGACTACTCCGGGCCCGAGCCGGTGGTGGCGATTGCGGTGGGTGGCAACACCCTCTCGCGGGGCTTGACGCTCGAGGGGCTGGTGGTGAGCTTCTTCGTCCGTTCGGCCCGCACCTACGACACGCTGCTGCAGATGGGCCGCTGGTTCGGGTTCCGTCCCGGCTACGAAGACCTGCCCCGGATCTGGATGACGCAGCAGCTCAAGGAGTACTTCCGGCATCTAGCGACGGTCGAGCACGAAATTCGTCTGGACATCAGGCGTTATGAGGAGGACGACATCCCGCCCGGCGAGGTGGGGGTGCGCATCCGCACGCACCCGGTGCTGAACGTGACGGCGAAGATGGGGCGGGCCCGGACGGCATACGCCTCCTACGGCGGTCGCCGGGTGCAGACCCGTTACTTCCCCGAGGACGAGCGGGAGTGGTTGGCCGGCAACCTGCGCGCGGCTCGCACCCTGGTCGGCGACGCGCTCCGCGACGGCGCGGCGCTGGACGACCGCGGCTCCGGGGAGGTGCTTTTGCGTGACGTGGACGTGCGTCACGTCCTGCACTTCCTGGATAGCTATCGGGTGCACGAGGACTCGCCGGACCTCGAGCCGCGTCTGATCCGCGCCTACATTGAGACCGAGAACCGGCGTTCGCCGCAGAGCCTGCTCAGTTGGACCGTCGCCGTCATGGGCGGCCCCGCCGCGGACGCCCGGCACGTGGTGGAGCTCGACGAGCGAGTGCGGGTCGGCACCATCAACCGGTCCAAGTTGAAGGACAGCGGCGGTGTGAAGGCCGACATTAAGACGCTGATGACGAAGGAGCACCGGGTCGTCGACATGGACGTGCCCGCGGCCGAGGCACGGCGCCGGTCCGAGGCGGGCCTCGTGGCGCTGCGCAACGACCACCCGGACTTCCACGATCGGGGTCTGCTCCTGCTGTATCCGATCGCCAAGGACTCCCCGCCCGACGAGGCCAACCGGGACACCCGTCGGCCGCTTCAGGCCGTCGAGCACGTCGTCGGCGCCGCCTTCGTCTTCCCCGGCAACTCCAAGGACACGGTCCCCAACCGGTACGTGCAGGTGGGCGTCGATCACCAGGCGGTCGATGACGCGGAGTACGACGATCAGGCCAACGCCCTCGACGACGAGGCGGACGACGCATGAGCGGCGCGGACACCGACTGGCGGCGCGAGCTGCGGTTCACCTGGCCGGTGGTGGGGGCGAGGCGGATAGCCGGCGAGCACATGACGATGGCGCCGATCGGCCTGGCCGTGACGGCGGGCGAGGTGCAGGTGGGGCTGGACGCCCGGGGAGATCGCCATCTGCTGCTGCCCGTCGCCCGCCCGGAGGAGGTGCACGAGGACCTGCGCTCGGCCCACGTGCGGCTCAAGCGGGACAGTCTGCGGGTCGAGGGCCGGGTGCAGCACTACGCGGACCTGGTGTGTCACCGCACGGACCTGGGCGACCTCTTCGACGACGTGGTCAGCGAAGTCCTGCAGCGCCTGGCCGAGGACGGCGGCGCTCCCGCGCAGACCTGCCGGCAGACCCTGGACGCCTGGCGGGAGATGTTCCAGGGCCGCGGAGGGCGGCTGGCGACCTCCGAACAGCGCGGTTTGTTCGGAGAGTTGACCGTGCTGGAGCACGTCCTGCACGGTGATGCATTCCTGCGGCCCACCCAGATCTGGACCGGGCCCGACCGGCTGCCCCACGACTTCCGCCTGCCCGGCACCTGGGATGTGGAGGTCAAGACGCTGGGTCGGGGCGGCTCCACCGTGGAGATCCACGGTCTGGACCAGCTGGCCCTTCCGCCCGGCGGCCGGTTGACGCTGGTCCTGGTCCGCCTGGTCGAGGACACGTCCGGCACGTCGCTGCCCGAGCTCGCCGAGCGTGTGGTGGCCGCGGCCGCCGACTCCCGCGGCGTGATCGAGCAATTGGCCAAGGCCGGATACAGCACGGCGGACGCGGATCTGTACGCCGGCGCGCGCTACGGCCAGCCTCAGCTGCTCGGGCTCGCCGTCGACGCCGCCTTCCCCGCACTGACACCGGCCGACCTGCGCGGCCCCCTGGCGCCCGGCATCGACGCCGTCCACTACACCCTGGACGTGGCTGACCGACTGCCCGACGCCTTCGACCACGAACAGGTCGTGGCCCAGCTCCAGGGACGGTCGACGCCATGAATGCTCCCGTGTGGTGGGCCCAGCCTTCCGCCCCGGAGGGGGCCTCCGACGCGGAGGGCATCCGCAAACAGCTCGGCCGCCCCGACCTGGATCCCCTGCAGGTCCTGGTGCGGGAGGCCGCGCAAAACACGTGGGACGCCCGAATGGGCACCGGGGAGGTCGGTTTCGATCTAGCGCTCGCCCGACCGGGCAAGACCGGTCTAGCGCCCTGGATCGATGCCCTGTTGCCGGTGTTCGGCGACGACACGTCGCTGGGCCTGGCCGCAGTGCTGCACGACCCCGACACCGTGCTGATGACCATCAGCGACCGCGGCACCGGCGGTCTGGGCGGCCCACTGCGGGGCGACCGCGTGTACCACGGCAGTACAGACTTCGTGGGACTGGTCCGCGACATCGGCCGCACCAACCGCCGCGCGCACAGCGGAGGGACATACGGATTCGGCAAAGGCGTGCTGTTCACCACCAGCGCGGCCGGCACCGTCCTGGTGCGCACCCGATGCCGGTGGCAGGACCGCGTCCAGACCCGCCTGATCGCCGCCGCGCTGGGAACAGGCTTCGACCACGCCGAGCGCCGTTACACCGGCCGCCACTGGTGGGGACGCATAGCCGTGGACAACATCCCCGACCCGCTGCTGGACGAAGACGCCGACGCCGTCGCCGACGCCCTGGGTCTGCCGGAACGCGCTGGCGACGAACTGGGCACCGACATCGTGATCGTGGGTGCCCGGCTCGGCTCGAGCGCCCCCGTGGAGGCTGACGAACCCGAGCGCCCCCGCACGATGGAGGAAGCCGCCCAATTCCTTGGCTCCGCCATGCTCTGGGAACTGTGGCCCGTGATGATCGACAACGCCCCAGGCGCCCCGCGCATGCGCTGCCGCGTCAGCGTCGATGGCCGGCCGCTAGACCTGCCCGACCCGGACCGGGTCCCCCGGCTGCAACCGTTCATCCGCGCCCATCGCAGCGCCCACACCGACGGGCGTCACGTGCGCAGCAGGAATCCCGCCGTCGACCTCGGCCGCTTCGCCCTCGAGGCGTTCATGACACCGGTGCGCCCTCACTGGACGGACGTAGCCGCCCCATCCGAGGGGCCCATGCACCACTGCGCCCTGATGCGGCAGGCGGGCCTCGTGGTGCACTACAGACCGGGCCCCCAACTCCCCGACACCGACGTCTCCTACGGCGCGGTCTTCCGCACCGCGGTGGGCGTGGACGACGCCTTCGCTGCCGCCGAACCGCCCACCCACGACGCCTGGGTGCCCAAGAACATGCCTGACCCAGACGCCAGGAAGCTGGTGCGCTCGGCGCTGCGCACGATCGACAACCGCATGCGCGAGTACGCCCTCGCCGAACCCGAACGGGTGTCGGCCGCAGGCCCCCAACCGCCGTTGGGCGCCCTGTCCCACCGCTTCGCTTCCCTGGTGCCCACCGGCAGCGGCCAGGGCGCCGACCATCCGCCCCCCGGCCCAGGGCGGCCAGGGGGCGGGGGAACGGGCAGTCTACTGCGCACCCTCACCCCGCCCAGACTCGTCGAGATCGACGGCGCCTTCTACGTCATCACCGACATCACCGTCTCCGCGGCCGCCGCACCCATCCGCGTCCTGGCGATGGCTTCAGTGGCCTTGGACCACGGCAGCGAGAACGATCCACCGGCCGGCGCGATCGGCCCGGAGGTGGTCGGCTTCCGCAGCCCCGACGCGGCGGAGATGCGCGAGGGCGACGTTCTGACTCTCACCGCTTCCGACCGACGCGACTGGGTCGTGATGGTGCGCCCCGTCGCGGGCGCTGCCACGCGAGTCCGCGTCAGCGCCCACCTCGTGCAGGAAGACGCCCGCTGATGGCACACGACGTCATGCCCTTCCTGCAGCCCGCCCCCCAGGTCCTGACGTGCGGACCCTGGCAGATCGACGACACCGAGGGCACCCGAGAGCTGCCCGCGCTGCTGCCGGACTGGGACCCCCAGGCCGACCTCGCCCTTTCCCGTCACGTCACCGTCGACCACCCGCGGGCGCTGGCCGACTGCAGGTTGCCCGCCGACACCCCGCTCGCCCTAGTCGTCGACTGGCACTCCTCAGCCGCGCACTACACGGGATCGGCGTTCCGCCGCCTCGTGGTCGACGCGACGACCCTGACCGTGCAGATCAAACTGTCGGGCACCGACCTCGGCGGCACCCTCGTGATCCACACACGCCTTGTGCTCGCCGACGACGTCCCCCGCCCCGAGGCGGCGCCCCCCTTCACCCCCCGCCACGCCGGGGAGATCCTTTGCGAGCAGAGCGCAGAAGTCCGCCTGGAGGGCGGCGCCTCCCGCTTCCCGATCTCTGTGATCGACTTCGCGCTGCACGGCTTCGATGAGGACGCCCGATGGGCGCTGGGCCTGCCCGACGACCCCGCCGTCCCTGTCGCCGGAGGCATCCGCCTCTACCTCAACCGGACCGACACCGAACTGGTCACCGCCGCCACCCGGGCAGCAGCCCCCACCTTGATGCAGCGCCGTCTGCTCGAGACGATGTACGACGACGTCGCCCGCCAACTGGTGGAAGCTTGCCTGCGGCCCGCCTGGCGCGACGCCGTCACCGACGCGGCTGACGAACCTGGCAGCCTGGCCGAAAGCCTGACGGTATTGGTCTCCAATCTGTTCCACGGCGCGTCACTGCAAACCGTGGCTACCTGGCGCGAGTCCGAACCCGCCGTTTTCGCCGCTGCCCTGCAGGGCGCCCTGCGCCGCCAGCATCAAATGCGCCGGGAGACGCCATGAGCCTGCTGTATCCACGGATCACCCCCGCCGAGGCCACGACGCTCCTGGCCCACTACACGACTCTGACCCCACAGGACATCAAGAACCACGCTGGCCACTCCGCCACCGCCTTCTACGGCACCACCGGCGGCACCCCCGTTACCCCAGCCCACCTCGACCATCTCGCCGACACCCTGCGCGACTGTGCACGGCGCGCCGGTCAGCCCACCCCGCCCGCCGACCACAACAAGATCCTCTTCGACCGTGCCGCGGCTAAAGCCCTGCACACCACGATGGACATCACCCCCGCCGAGGCTGGCCAAGGCGACATGTGGACCTACCTCGCCACCTGCCTCGTCCCCGACCTCACCGCCTGGCGCTTCGGTACCCGCACCCCCGAACGCTGGATCGGGACCGGCTTGGTCCGTCACACCCTCGCCCGCCTGTGGTGGCAGGCCCATGCCCTCGCCGAGACCCGCGACGGCGCCACCCACTACGACCTGCTCGACCGACTCACCGAGTCTGACCTCAACCAGATCTTCGAACGCCGCACCATCGGCGGCACACCACCCCTCGCCCGCGCCCTCGCCCGCGAACTGACCGCCCCCCACCTCACCACCCTGCCTGTCCCCCGCCGCGCCGTCGTCCGCGACACCACGAAACGCCTACGCCGCCTCCTGCCCTACACCTCCTTCACCTCCCTCGACGAAACCGTCATCCAAAACAGAATCCACAGCCTCGTCACCCAATCCATCCAAGCCCTCCAACACGCCAGCACTCACCCCTGACACCACCCGCCACCAACCACTGCCGCATCGGTGCCCAATCCTCTGAACTACTCAAGGGAGCCCTGTCGGCATTTACTGCGGGCCGACTTAAAATCTCTGACCAGCCCAATCCGTCGGTCCTAGTTCCCTCTGGGGAACGTATGGGGGAAGCGGCGACGTGGAGCCCCACAATAGTGAGCACCGCTTTAGGAGTTCGATCCGCACCCGCTTCGGACGCTGCCGGCCACTGATGCCCCGACTAGACAGGGTTGCTGTTGTGCGCCTCCGTCTGGCGTCGTTGATGTCAGCTGTGGATGTCAGAAGCCTTCCGATCCCTAGTTGTGGCCGGATCGGTCGCCGCTGGTCGCTCGGACCCCGTCGAGGTGCCTGAAGGGTCAGGCGCCTCGCGCGACGTGTCTCTGGCGAACTTCCCTACGGGCAACACTTGCTGATGTGCAGTCAGTCATGGTAGCCTGATACAGGACTTGGGTTTCCGATACGCAGCGGGCGAGAGTAAACTTTCCCGTGGAAGATGTCAGAAATTCCAGAGTGCGAACATTGTCAATCTAATATCTAGATCCGAAATCGCAGCCTGATTTCTTTTTGCGCAATATTTTCGTCGCGCAAATTGAAGTCGGGCTTTTTTGTTTTCCGCCACCAGGAAGGGTAGAGGCTCCATCCGGCGTCTCTACCGATTGGAGGGAAATCAAAAAGATGAGGGACATGTTCAAGGAAATGGGGCAGACGGTTCGGTTTGCCATTGCCGATGAGCGCCGAACCGCCCGCCTGAAGTCCCTGGTCGTGACGACGGCAATCGTCTTGACCGGGTCCTACCACATCCTCTTCGTCAAGTAGTAGCGACCGGAGGATCTAGCAACAGTACGGTGGGCTGTGGCTTCTGCGCTACAGCCCACCGTGCATCGCCGTAGATGCCAAGCCGCTAGAGCGGCTCTGCGTGTGAGCTGCCACCGGTACTGGCCTGCCAGCCTTGCCCACCAGGCATCCCCGATACGTCGTCGACGCCGCCCGTCGGCCGGTCCATCCGATGGTCTACGAACTGATGGGCAGCTCTCGTGCTCGCTCGCGGGCTTGGGCCCTCATCTCCTTCAGGCGACCGTGAAACGCGTTGTGGCGGTTCTGGTCGAGGTTCAGCGGGAGATCGAGTCGGGAGATGAGCTGTGACTCAAGGTCCCACGGTTCGCTCTGCTCGATCCAGCACACTCGCGCGTTGTCCGCCATCCACTGGCTCAGGGTGGCTTCGCCGACCTTGCCGAAGGTCATCCGCTTGCCGCTGCCCACGCGGCGCAGCTCGAGTCCGAGCAGGCAGCCGAGGGTGAGCCGCAGGGTCGAGCCGGCCGCGTTGCCCCGGTAGTGGTAACGCACCCGTTTTCGCAGGTTCTGCGTGCTGATCCGGTTCGCCATGTACCGCGGGGCTATCCCGACGTAGAGCAGGCGTTCAGCGTCCAGGACCGGGTGGGGCGGCTGCTTGAAGTGCCACCCGTAGACCCCTGCCACTGCAGGGACAGGGCTCGGACGCATCAGAGCCTCCTGTGCCGACCACAACCGATCGGGACTGACGAGAGCGGTAGCTTCCACGAACCCTCCAAGCTTGCCGTGGGTGATCACGCACGCTACTGGGCGACGCTGACAGTAGGTGCCTGCGAACGAGCCCCTCAGCTCATACTTGCGCTTCCCCTCGCTCCTTCTTCTTGTAGACCGCGCCGCACCGGAAGCAGAGACCAACTTCCTCGGTCTTGTCCGCAGCGGTGGTCACCCACATGATCATGTGCTCGCTTCCACAGTCGGGACAGTCCACAGCGCCAAGGGATTCGTCCTGGCCGAGAACATCCATCCAGTAGAGGATGACGGCGTCCACTGGCTCCAGGAACGCCAGACAGAAATGGCAGGTCACGAGATCCTCACCGCCGATGACCAGCGCCCATTGCCTGCACTGGGGGCAGATCACGGTGCGGTCTTCACGGCCGCTGAGTATGCCCGTCAGCTCCTGCATCCGGCTCTTCACGAGAGCTTCGATGTCCCGAAGTTTCTCCCGGACGGCCTCCATAGTCTCCTCGACCAACTGCGCTTCGGAGGACAGGACCGGGTGCAGGTGAAGAGGGACGAAGTCAAGGAGGAAGCTCAGAACTCGGGCGGCACGAGCCTCGACTGCGTACGCGTTCGCCGTGTGGCCGTAGTGGGTCAGTGCGTTCCTGGTCTCGGCAAGGTCCTTGATTGCCTCACGTTGGTCCGAGGTGATCGGCACGCCGGCGATGCTGACGAGGCGGTCCAAGGCGGCGTCCATGGTGCAGCTGTCGAACTTGCCCTGTTCGAAGGCCGCGCGCGTGGCGTTGCCGGGGTTCTTGAAAACGAGACTCCAGTGTTCGCGTACGAGCCGTGCTTTGAGGAGGACCTCAGCGGCCGCTTGAAGGTGGAGCACGGCGTACTTGAGATCGCGATCACTGAGGGGACGGTCAGGTGCGAGCAGCTCGGACACCTTCGTCGTCGGTGGCGGTGTCAGGCCGAACGCGTCGAACAGCACGCTAGCGCTGCCACTCAGGTACAGGACAGCACTGCTGAGGTAGTCCATTCCGTTGCGGACCGGCGTGAAGTCCATATCGGGACGCCGGTTGCGCCTCTGCGATCTCTGCTCATTCGATGGGTCGCGCACTGATTCCCCCTGGGGTGCCGTTCTCAGGCCCGCTAAGAGTACGGACAAAAATCGGAAAGTTCCCCGACTAGCTCACTACCGGTCGAGCGGCTGGAGTCGCCGTGCTCATGGCCCAGCCGCTGCACTAGAGATCTGGCACGCCAACCCTCGACGACCTGGCGCACAACACGTTGGGCGCCCTCGTCTTATAACGCTTCACCAATCGCCTGATGGACCGCCGCGAACGGCAATCCCGCCTGTGGGGCGCGGGTCCCGTCCACCGCCCGCTCGATCTTCGCGTGATGGGCTGCAACGATTGGCATTGCCTTCTCGCATTCACTCGGGTCCACGGTCCTGGGCTGAGCTGATCAGCACCCACCGATCGGGGCGAGACCAACAGCAAGCCATCAGCTTGGGAAGCTGCGGTCATTTGGAGTTGGCTCGGGCGCTGACCTGGGCGATTGCCTGGTACCAGGCTTACCGCCCTTGGCCGCTTTCACCGTGACTCCCCGCTGTTCCCCGCCCCATCTGGTGCGCCTGTGGTGCGGCGGTCTCGTCCCTGCCTGGTGTCGTCGACTCCTCGGCTCCGCCGTACAGGTTGGCGCACAGGCGCTCCTTGGCCTCTTCAAGCCGTGGGCCGTAGTCGGTTATGAAGATCTCGCTCAGCGTCTTGTCCAGTGTTCCTGAGATCGCGTAGATCGGTGACCATACGGCTCGGTCGCGCACGATCCCCTCAAGGACGTCGGACCCGAACATGACTTGGTAGAGCCAGTCCGACAACACGAAGGCTTGATCGCGCGTGAGCCGGATGGTGATCGCTTCCTCGTCCACACCCTCAACCTAGCCGCCTCGACTGGTGGTGTCGCGGGCCAGGCCTCCACGGAGACCAACACGCTTTCCAACTGTGGTGGTGGGGTGTTGGGGTGAGTGCGGCGGCGTTCAGCTGGGTTCATGGGCGGTTAGCCCGGGGGCGGGAGCGGCGTTCTGATCTCGGGTGAACGTCGGCGAACGGTGGTGAATGAGACGGAAACTGAGACGGGGCGGCCGAACCTTGCACCCCGAGGTGGTGTCTGTCCCTCGTGCCATCATCCTCACGTGCTGAAGATCCCCGGATACGAAGACGGCCCTCTGGTCCAAGGCAGTGCCTACCTGGACGATCCGTTGTTCTGGCCCGTGCACCTCGGCAGTTCCTTGCGCGGTGAGGACGCGCAGCGAGCTGCGTTCGGGGCCGACTGGGACGCGGCCATGGAGCTGTATCGCGTGCTGTCTTCCGAGCGTGAGTGGCCGGTGTTCAGCGTGCCTCTGTCCTCGGGGCACACCATCCTCGTCGTGTACCGCAACATCGAGGGCGACCGCGGGGTGGACTACCTGATACATCACCCGGCGTGGTCCGCTGCGGAAACCCTTGCCGTGGATGACGGTCACTTCATGGGGCCTGGCATGGCCTGGCCGGAGTTGCTGTCCGCTGCCCGACAGCCGGCCACAGGGGGCGTTGACGATCCCGACGTCCGTCTCTTGCTGCTCTTCCCGACACTCGGCGATGCGCGACTTCCCGACGACGCGGCCGTCACCCTCACCACCGCTCTCGCCGCTCTCACCTCGATCGAGGAGCCCGTCGACGTGGCAAGCATGCTCCTGGAGAACCAGGGCCAATGGACTCCTGCCCGCTGGAGCCTGGCAAACGGGGTCCGGATAAACGACGGTGGGCACTCGTATCGAAACCCCAGCAACGCCTTTGCTCTGCCCGAGGGACGCCTTCGGGAGATTAGTAACGCACTGGACAGCAGGCCAGCGACCATACGCCACACATCCGGCGGAAACTCTCAGCCTGAGAAACTCGGCTGATCCAGAGTCGGCTCCCCTCATTGACGTGCGGCGGGACGGCGTAGCACATGGCCAGCCGCCTGAGGGCTCCCCGGCGTTCCCTGCGATTCCCCGCGCCTTCTGGCACGCACCCGGCACGAGCGCTGTAGGCGATGCTCAGAGCTCTCCAAGCGCAAGGATCCTTGACGGTAGTTACCGCCATACCGCCCAGACATCGACGACGATGTTCGTCAGGATCCACAGAGAAGCGACGGCAAGGATCGAACGATTCACCAAACGGGACCGGCGCCGCACCACGGCGGCGACCTGTTCTGGGTTCCTGCCTTCAGCGCGTGGGTAATCCCGCCACCGGCCTGTTGCAACCCAGACTGCCGCCAGGCCCAGAGCGATCCAGACCGTCCACTGCCCCTCCGCATAGCCCAAGTGGTACGCCGTCACCTGTTGGCCCTCCCCGTCAGCAGGGGGAGACCCTACCGTGGCGGCGCGACGCCACTTCGGCGGGTGACACCACCAGAGCGGGGCACGGACGACTTCTGATCCATAGCTCTGTAGAGATCGGTCGGAGACAGTCATACAGGTCGCGCATCGGCCCCGTGGGGACGCTACGGGGTGGGGCCGGTTGCTGTGGTTGCTGTATCCGGCTGCTGTACAGCAGGATCTTGGCGGGGGTGACGGCATGGAGCGGGAGCTACTCGAACGACTGCTGGTCGGCAACGACGAGGCATCCGTGGCCGCTCTGGCTGCGCTCCGCTGCGGTGGATCCCACGTGGTCTGGGACGAGACTACGGCTTCTGAACCACTCGCCCTTATCTACGGACGTCGACTGCGGCATACTCGCCGCCGGGGCATCGAGACCAAGAACTTAGCCCGGGCCGTGGAGCTGCTCGGTCGATATCAACGGCCGGTTCGGCTGGGGCAGATCAGGGCTGCCGATGGCTCTTGGACGTTCATGTTGTTTCTGACCGAAGATGGCAGCAGGCTGATGGCGTGCACTGGCATTCGGCGGGTCCACGTTTGATCCTCGGCCGACGAAAGTCAGCCACGACGGCGGGTAAGTCGACCGATCAGGCGCGCGTATGTCTCGCTGCACCCCCACCGGGCTCAGCCACGCCGCTGGTGCCGTCGACCAGAGCAACAAGCCTCACGGGACCCAGCGACGGCCCGGAACCGACCACAGGGTCCCGACAGGTGCAGGCGAACTCGTTTCTTTGGCCGTGCTCGGCGCGTCGACTGCCCTCGTGTGATGGCGTATGTAATGCCGTCGACATGGGTGTGGACATCGATGGATGCTGTCCGATGGCATGGCGAGTCTGATTTCATAGTTACGGCCAGGCCTCAAACGACACCCGAACCCAGGGGGAAGAATGCGTATAAAGTTCGATGCAGAAAATCGACGCCTAACTCTGAGTGACGGTCGAATCGTGCCAGTCAATCGGCATGACGAATTTGAGATGCCACGGGCTTGGATCGGCGACTCGACGTTGTCGCAACTGCGGGATGCGTTAAAGGTGGCTCACCAAGAAGCGGGCACCTTTTTCTCGGTGATCCTTATTGCGCCCCCAATGGAGGGTATTCGGGTATACGGTGGCGACGATCGAGTGTACGCCCATTCTGAGCTAGTGCGACACGAGATCTTCGAGTTGGCTGACGGTGATGACCTATCGATCACACTATGCGTAGATTATGTAAGGCCGAAAAATCGCGAGGAATTTAACGATCGCATGGGAGGTTATTTCGCGCAGAGAGGTGTTACCGTTTCACGAGTTACGTTTTGTGGGCCTGCCGAATCGTTAGACATGGGCCTCAATGTTCCGCTGAGCTGGACGGTCATGCAGTATGGAGTATTTGCAGATGCTGTATCCATGTTGCTGCAGCATGACCGAGTAAGCCTGAAGAGCCCATCAGGGGTCTATGCTTTGGTTAGCGCTGGGGCCCCCGCCTTAATTCTAGGTGAGCTGGAGAGTGAGTGGCTGGAGGTGAAGCGGGAGAACTACGGTATCGCCGTCGAGTCGCAGAAGTATGAATTCGCCTGTGACGTAGCTTCCTTTGCCAACTCGGATCTTGGCGGTCTGATCGTTATTGGCATTGCCTCCGAGAAAGATTCATCGGGGAATGACGTGCTAGTCCGCGTGACGCCCTGCAGAAAGGGGTCGGTGCAGGTGCAGCGCTACATGCAAATTCTGCGGGACCGTCTAATTCCCGCAGTGGAAGGCTTGCGCATCGATGTCACCTCTCTCGACTCGGGGGATATTATGGCGGTGTATATTCCGCCGCAGCCCGAGGAAAACAAGCCTTTCATCGTCAAAGGGGCAATTATTGAATCGAAGGTGAGCGGCTCGTTCTTCTCTATCCCTCATCGTCGAGGCTCGGATAAGTGGGCCGAGACACCCGAGGCGATTCATTCCATGCTTGTCGCTGCTCGGGCGGTATTACGCAATAGTGGGCCTGCCCGGTAAAGCGCGACGTTGGGGCCGTGATCTTCGAGGCTCGCGCCAAAGTGGCTCCGTGAAGCCGTGGAGCCGACCGCCCCAGCCACGACGTACCCCTTCTCTGACATCAGGCGGCTGTTTGCTGTGCGCGCGGCACGGGCGCCGGCCGGGCTGGAGCGGGGCGGAGACAGACATCCGATGCGGTTGATCAGTCAAGCGGTGTTGGGGAAGGCGGTCTTCTCGTCGTAGGGGATGCGG
>NZ_JBFBJL010000118.1:0-16594 GCF_040686075.1 Streptomyces sp. NPDC086519 | reverse complement strand
GGGGCGGGCCGCCGGGCGGCCCGCGACAGCGCGTTCCAGGCCCCGCACGCCCCCCGCGTGCGCGGCGTCGGGACGTTCGGCCCCCGCCGCGGTCCGGTCGGCCGCTGAGAGACGCCCGCCGACTGGGAAGAATCGTCGTCTCAGCCGAACACCGAGCACGTCCTTCGGGGGAAGAAATGAAGCGCCACAGGTCTTACACGCCGCACCCGCCTGCCCGGTCCACGGGAGCCGAACGTCCGGGCTCCTCGCGGGCGTCCTCCCTCGGAGTGTTCACCGGGGCGACGCTCGCGGCCCTGCTGGCCGCACTGCCCGTCGACGTGACGGTGACGCTGGGCGACTCCGCGGCCCCTCCCGTCGTGGTGGTCAGTCAGGCCGAGGTCCCCAACCCGATATGCCAGGCACACTGACCCTCCCCCAGACTTCGTCCGGGGGCACCCCCCACCCAACGAGCAGGGAATCAGGCGACATTGACCCGTTGTCCGGGCGGCGCCGCCTCCAGCCACGCGAGGAAACCGGTCAAGGCGTCGTCGCTCATGGCGAGTTCGAGACGGGTGCCGCGGTGGGCGCAGGCGAGGATGACGGCGTCGGAGAGCAGGGCGAGCTCCTCCTCGCCCTCGGGCAGACGGCGGCCGGCCACCTCGATCCGGTCGCGTTCCAGGACCCGGCGGGGGCGGTAGGCGTAGGAGAAGACGCGGTACCACTCGACACTGTCGCCGTTGTAGCGGGCGACGCCGTAGCTCCAGCCCTTGCCACTGGTGTCCGGTTTCTCGGGGACCTCCCAGCGCAGGGAACAGTCGAAGGTGCCGCCGGAGCGCTGGATCAGTCTGCGGCGCAAGCCGAACAGGAAGAGTCCCACCACCACCAGCGCGACCACGATTCCGGCCACAGTCAGAGCGAGGACCATCGGCACCGACCTCCCCGTCTCCTAGGTAATGGAACGTAAAAAGACCCAGATCTACCTCAGCCGCGGCTGGGACCGGATTGGCTCCGGCCCCAGCCGCGGCTGAGTTACGTCAACGCATACGCGCAGTGTGTCAGCGCGCGGTCGCCGCCCGCAGACGGACGTCGGCGCGTCGCTCGGCGGTGGCGTCGCCCGCCGCCTTCGCACGCTCCAGCTCCCGTTCCTCGCGCTGGACGTCGATCTCGTCCGACAGCTCGGCGGTCTCCGCGAGCAGCGAGAGCTTGTTGTCCGCGAACGAGATGAAACCGCCGTGCACCGCGGCGACGACCGTTCCACCATCACTCGTACGGATGGTCACCGGGCCCGACTCCAGCACACCGAGCAGCGGCTGGTGACCGGGCATGACGCCGATGTCGCCGGACGTGGTGCGCGCGACGACCAGGGTGGCCTCGCCGGACCAGACCTGGCGGTCCGCGGCGACGAGCTCGACGTGCAGCTCAGCAGCCAAGGGTGGCTCCTCGGGTCACCACCCGGCAGGGGTGCCGGGTGTTGGGGTCAATTCTAGTAGGCGTGCGTGAGGGGGCGGGACGCGCCCGCCCCCTCACACGAAGAACTCGATGAGTCCGGAAGAACTCACGGGGTTCAGGAGACGCCCAGCTCCTTGGCGTTGGCCTTCAGGTCCTCGATGCCACCGCACAGGAAGAACGCCTGCTCCGGGAAGTGGTCGTACTCGCCGTCGATGATCGCGTTGAACGCGGCGATCGACTCGTCCAGCGGGACGTCCGACCCGTCGACGCCGGTGAACTGCTTGGCGACGTGGGTGTTCTGGGACAGGAAGCGCTCCACGCGACGGGCCCGGTGGACGGTGAGCTTGTCCTCCTCGCCCAGCTCGTCGATACCGAGGATCGCGATGATGTCCTGGAGGTCCTTGTACTTCTGGAGGACCGTCTTCACGCGCATGGCGGTGTTGTAGTGGTCCGCCGCGATGTAGCGCGGGTCCAGGATCCGGGACGTGGAGTCCAGCGGGTCCACGGCCGGGTAGATGCCCTTCTCCGAGATCGGACGGGAGAGCACCGTCGTCGCGTCGAGGTGGGCGAAGGTGGTGGCCGGGGCCGGGTCGGTCAGGTCGTCCGCGGGGACGTAGATCGCCTGCATCGAGGTGATCGAGTGACCGCGGGTCGAGGTGATGCGCTCCTGGAGGAGACCCATCTCGTCGGCCAGGTTCGGCTGGTAGCCCACCGCGGAGGGCATCCGGCCGAGCAGCGTGGAGACCTCGGAACCGGCCTGCGTGAAGCGGAAGATGTTGTCGATGAAGAACAGCACGTCCTGCTTCTGGACGTCACGGAAGTACTCGGCCATGGTGAGGCCGGCCAGCGCGACGCGCAGACGGGTGCCCGGGGGCTCGTCCATCTGGCCGAAGACCAGGGCGGTCTTGTCGATGACGCCCGACTCGGTCATCTCCTCGATGAGGTCGTTGCCCTCACGGGTGCGCTCGCCGACACCGGCGAACACGGAGACACCGTCGTGGTTGTTGGCGACGCGGTAGATCATCTCCTGGATGAGCACCGTCTTGCCGACACCGGCACCGCCGAACAGACCGATCTTTCCACCCTTGACGTACGGGGTGAGAAGGTCGATGACCTTGACGCCGGTCTCGAACATCTCGGTCTTCGACTCGAGCTCGTCGAAGTTCGGGGCCTTGCGGTGGATGGACCAGCGCTCGCCCGTGTACTGCTCGTCGACGTTCAGCACCTCACCGAGGGTGTTGAACACCTTGCCCTTGGTGAAGTCGCCGACCGGGACGGTGATGCCGTCGCCGGTGTCGGTGACCGGGGCCTGGCGGACCAGACCGTCGGTGGGCTGCATGGAGATGGTGCGGACCAGGCCGTCACCCAGGTGCTGGGCGACCTCCAGGGTCAGCGTCTTCTTCTCGCCGGCGTTGGCCGGGTCGGCCACCTCGACGTGCAACGCGTTGTAGATCTCCGGCATCGCGTCGACGGGGAACTCCACGTCGACGACCGGGCCGATGACCCGGGCGACGCGGCCCGTGGCCGTCGCGGTCTCAACAGTGGTGGTCATTAGCGGTCACTCCCCGCGGTCGCGTCGGCCAGGGCGCTGGCGCCACCGACGATCTCGCTGATTTCCTGGGTGATTTCGGCCTGGCGGGCCGCGTTGGCAAGCCGGGAGAGCGTGTTGATCAGCTCGCCCGCGTTGTCGGTGGCCGACTTCATCGCACGCCGCGTGGCAGCGTGCTTCGAAGCCGCCGACTGGAGCAGCGCGTTGTAGATGCGGCTCTCCACGTAGCGCGGCAGCAGGGCGTCGAGGACGTCCTCCGCCGAGGGCTCGAAGTCGTACAGCGGAAGGATCTCGTCGCCCTTGGCGGCGCCCTCCTCCGCGACCTCGTCGAGGCTGAGCGGCAGCAGCCGGGCGTCGAGCGCCGTCTGCGTCATCATCGACACGAACTCGGTGTAGACGATGTGGAGTTCGTCCACCCCGCCGTCCGCCGTCTCCGTCTCGATGGCCTCGATCAGCGGCGCCGCGACCTTCTTGGCGTCCGCGTACGAGGGCTCATCGGTGAAGCCCGACCACGACTCCGCGACCTTGCGCTCGCGGAAGTTGTAGTGGGCCAGACCGCGGCGGCCGACGATGTACGTGTCGACCTCCTTGCCCTCCGCCTCAAGGCGCGCCGTCAGCTGCTCGGCGGCCTTGATGGCGTTGGAGTTGAAGGCACCGGCCAGACCGCGGTCGCTCGTCAGGAGCAGCACCGCGGAACGGGTCGGCGTCTCCGCCTCGGTGGTCAGGGGGTGCTTGGTGTTCGACCCGGTACCGACCGCCGTGACCGCGCGGGTGAGCTCGGTCGCGTACGGCGCGGAGGCCCGCACCTTGCGGTGCGCCTTGACGACACGCGAGGCGGCGATCATCTCCATCGCCTTGGTGATCTTCTTGGTCGCGGTGACGGATCGGATGCGACGCTTGTAGACCCGGAGCTGGGCTCCCATGAGTCAGGTCCCTTCCTTACGTCACTTGGCCGCGGCCGGGGCGTCCTCGCCGAGAAGCTTGCCGTCCGAGGTCTCGAACTGCTTCTTGAACTCGGCGATGGCGTCGGCAACAGCGGTGAGGGTGTCGTCCGACATCTTGCCGCCCTCCTTGATGGAGGTCATGAGGCCCTGCTCCTTGCGGTGCAGGTACTCAAGCAGCTCCTTCTCGAAGCGGCGGATGTCGGTGACCGGGACGTCGTCCATCTTGCCGGTGGTACCGGCCCACACGGAGACGACCTGGTCCTCGGTGGACATCGGCTGGTACTGAGCCTGCTTGAGCAGCTCGACCAGGCGCTGACCACGCTCCAGCTGGGACTTCGACGCGGCGTCCAGGTCGGAACCGAAGGCGGCGAACGCCTCCAGCTCGCGGTACTGGGCGAGGTCCAGACGGAGGCGGCCGGAGACCTGCTTCATCGCCTTGTGCTGCGCGGAACCACCGACTCGGGAGACGGAGATACCGACGTTCAGCGCGGGGCGCTGACCGGCGTTGAACAGGTCCGACTCCAGGAAGCACTGGCCGTCGGTGATGGAGATGACGTTGGTCGGGATGAACGCCGAGACGTCGTTGGCCTTGGTCTCGACGATCGGCAGACCGGTCATCGAACCGGCACCCATGTCGTCGGAGAGCTTCGCGCAGCGCTCCAGCAGACGGGAGTGCAGGTAGAAGACGTCACCCGGGTAGGCCTCACGGCCCGGCGGGCGGCGCAGCAGCAGGGAGACGGCGCGGTAGGCGTCGGCCTGCTTCGAGAGGTCGTCGAAGATGATGAGGACGTGCTTGCCGTCGTACATCCAGTGCTGGCCGATGGCCGAGCCGGTGTACGGCGCCAGGTACTTGAAGCCGGCCGGGTCGGACGCCGGGGCGGCGACGATGGTCGTGTACTCCAGCGCGCCGGCCTCTTCGAGGGCGCTACGCACGGAGGCGATGGTCGAGCCCTTCTGGCCGATGGCGACGTAGACGCAGCGGACCTGCTTCTTCGGGTCGCCCGAGCGCCAGTTGTCGCGCTGGTTGATGATCGTGTCGACGGCCAGGGCGGTCTTGCCGGTCTGGCGGTCACCGATGATCAGCTGGCGCTGGCCGCGGCCGACCGGGGTCATCGCGTCGACGGCCTTGTAGCCGGTCTCCATCGGCTCGTGCACCGACTTGCGCTGCATGACGCCGGGAGCCTGCAGCTCCAGGGCGCGGCGGCCGGACGTCTCGATCTCGCCGAGGCCGTCGATCGGGTTGCCGAGCGGGTCGACGACGCGGCCGAGGTAGCCCTCGCCGACCGCGACGGAGAGGACCTCACCGGTGCGCTGCACCGGCTGACCCTCCTCGATGCCGCTGAACTCACCGAGGACGATGGCGCCGATCTCGCGCTCTTCCAGGTTGAGCGCGAGGCCGAGGGTGCCGTCCTCGAACTTCAGCAGTTCGTTGGCCATGGCCGAGGGCAGGCCCTCGACCTTCGCGATGCCGTCGCCGGCAAGGGTGACCGTACCGACCTCCTCGCGCGAGGCCGCGTCCGGCTTGTACGACTGGACGAAGTTCTCCAGCGCGTCCCGGATCTCCTCCGGCCGGATCGTGAGCTCCGCCATCTGGGTTCCCTGCTCTCCTTGTTGGGCCCGAAGTTTCACTTGGGGGGTCTGGGGGCGACCCCCAGGATTCTTCTTGTACGGCCCAACCAGGGCCGTCGTGAGTACGTACTGCTCTTCTCGTGTACCGGGGTGCTAGCTCGCCATGCGGCGGGCCGCGTCCTCCAGCCGGTCCGCGATGGAACCGTTGATGACCTCGTCACCGACCTGCACCCGGATCCCGCCGACGACCTCGGGGTCGACGTCGAGGTTGAGGTGCATCGTGCGGCCGTAGAGCTTCGCGAGGGCGGCGCCCAGGCGCTGCTTCTGCGGTTCGCTGAGCGGGACCGCCGAGGTGACGACGGCGACGACGCGGTTGCGGCGCTCCGCGGCCAGCTTGGACAGGGCTTCCAGCCCCGCTTCCAGGCTACGTCCCCGCGGCGCGGTCACAAGGCGCGTGACCAGACGCTCGGTGACCGGCCTGGCACGGCCGCCGAGCAGCCGGTGCAGCAGCTCGGTCTTGGCCGCGGTGCCTGCCTTGCGGTCGGTGAGCGCGGCGCGCAGCTCGGTGTTCGAGGAGATGATCCGGCCGAACCGGAACAGCTCGTCCTCGGCGTCGTCCAGGGTGCCGGACCTCTCCGCGGCCGTCAGGTCGGCGGTGTTCGCCAGCTCCTCCAGCGCGTCCACCAGATCGCGGGACTGCGACCAGCGGGAGCGGACCAGGCCGGACACCACGTCGGCGGTGGTCCCGGAGACCTGGCCGCCGATCAGGCGCCGGACCAGCTCGGCCTTGGCCTCGCCGGACTGCGCCGGGTCGGTGAGGACCCGGCGCAGGCCTCCCTCGCGGTCGAGCAGCGCGGTGACGGCCGTCAGCTCGTCGGCGAGCCGCGTCGCGTCCACGGACGTGGAGTCCGTCAGCGCGTCGAGGCGCTCACGTGCGGCTGCCAGTGCCCCGCGGCTCGCTCCGTGCGCTGTCATCGAGCCGCCTCTGCCTTCTCCTCAAGCTCGTCGAGGAAGCGGTCGATCACGCGGCTCTGACGGGCGTGGTCCTCCAGGGACTCACCCACGAGCTTGCCGGCCAGGTCGGTGGCCAGCTGGCCGACGTCCTGACGCAGCGCCTGCGCGGCGGACTTGCGGTCGGCCTCGATCTGCGCGTGACCGGCGGCGACGATCTCCTCACGCTGCCGCTGGCCCTCGGCGCGCATCTCGGCGATGAGCGCGGCGCCCTGCTCCTGAGCCTCCTGGCGCAGGCGCGCGGCCTCGTGCCGGGCCTCGGCCAGCTGCGCCTTGTACTGCTCAAGGACGCTCTGAGCCTCGGTCTGCGCGGCCTCGGCCTTCTCGATACCGCCCTCGATCGCCTCGCGGCGCTGCTCCAGAACCTTGTTGATGTTCGGAAGGAGCTTCTTGGCGAGGAAGCCGAAGACGATGACGAAGGCGATGAGGCCGATGACGAGCTCTGGGATCGGCGGGATGAGGGGGTTTTCGGCCTCCTCAGCCGCGAGCTGAACCAGGGGGCTCATATCAGTGCCTTTCGTCTATTGGTGCGCGACGGTCGGGTCAGGAGGTCGGGTAGACGAACGGCATGACCAGACCGATCAGGGCGAGCGCCTCACAGAAGGCGAAGCCGAGGATCTGGTTGGCGCGGATGAGGCCGGCAGCCTCGGGCTGACGGGCGAGCGCCTGCGTGCCGTTGCCGAAGATGATGCCGATGCCGACGCCCGGGCCGATCGCGGCGAGGCCGTAACCGATCGAGCCGAGGTTGCCCTTGATCTGGGTGGCGGCGAGGGTGGCCTGCGCAAGAGCGGACATGCCGGTTCTTCCTTCTCTTTCAATGACCGGTGGGGGTTGGCCACCGGATGACTGGGTGAGTGGTCAGGTTGGCGCTCAGTGGTGCTCGGCGAGCGCGCCCTGGATGTAGCTGCAGGTCAGCAGTACGAAGACGTAGGCCTGGACAGCCTGGATGAAGAGCTCGAAGGCGGTCATCACGAGGACCATGACGAACGAGACACCGGAGTAGGCGATGCCGATGCCGTTCAGCATGTACCAGCTGGCGATCGTGAAGAGCAGCAGCAGGGTGTGACCGGCGAACATGTTCGCGAAGAGTCGCACGGCGTGGGTGAACGGCCGGACGATGAGGTTCGAGAAGAACTCGATCGTCATCGACAGCGGCAGCACCGCGCCGAGCGTCTTGTCGTAGCCGGTGACGTTCTTGAAGAAGCCGACGAAACCCTGGCGCTTGAAGGTGAGCGCGACCCACGTGATGTAGACGATGGCGGCCAGGGCCGCGGGGTACGAGATGATCGCGGTGACCGGGAACTGGGCGACCGGGATGATCGACCAGAGGTTCATCATCCAGATGAAGAAGAACAGCGAGACGACGAACGGAACGTACTTCTCGCCTTCCTTCTTGCCGATGGTCTCGTAGACGACGCCGCGCCGGACGAAGTCGTAGCCGGTCTCGGCGATCATCTGGAGCTTGCCCGGGACGACCTTCGGCTTGGCGAAGGCGGCCCAGAAGAAGCCCACGATGACGATCGACCCGAGCAGCGCCAGCAGCATCGTCTTGTTGAAGTACAGGTTGCTGTCCGCGTCGCCGAAGAGCGGCTTGAACAGGAACGAGTGGAGGCCCGGAGCCGGGAAGCCACACCCGTCGAACAGGTGACAGCTCGTGTCGAAAGCGAGCGTCTGCGTCGGGTCAGCACTCACCGCGGGCTCCTTCATCGTGGCGCATGGGTACGGCAACCTCGTTGTGTCGGCGCGGCGCAGGGCCGCGGTTCGGCACGGGACTGGTGTTACGGATGTGGGGGCGGCTGGGGGGCATCTCGCCTCGCGATTGAGCAGGCGTCAGCTCAGATGCCCGCGCCCGCGATGCCGCAGTTGGCACCGGACGATAGCAGCATCTCTCGTGCGCCTTTATCCCGGCCCTACCTCTCACGACGCATGCCCGGTCTTCTCGGCCCTGTCGGGTTCGACGTAGAGGATCTTGGCCTTCATGTGGGCACGGGTCTGCGCGGCGATCCACGTGAGCGTGGCGACCACGAGCGTGATGGCGAAGGCCCGGGGGTTGAACAGCGTCGTGTTCTTGAAGACGGCCATGAAGACGATCAGCAGCAGCAACTGCGCCGCGTAGAGCATCAGGCCCATCATCTGGAACAGCTGGGGAAACGACTTGGCGGTGCGCTGCAGGACGTAGAGACCGATCCCCATGAAGAGGATCACGATCACCGTCCCGACGACCGCCCCGATCGCCCCCTTGCCGCCCGCGACCACCCCGCCGACGACGGCGGCGAGCACGCCGACGGCGGCCGTGGGTACGGCGGCCTGGGCCAGGTTCCGGGCGTCATTGGACGGCATGGCGGCAACTCCGCTTTCACAGGGGGGCAGGTGTCGTCATGGACGAGCGTAGTCCCGGTCGGAGGGTCGAAGACCTCACGCTGACGGACCGTCGCAGTCGGGTCCTTCGACTCTGTCCGGGGTTCTCGTGAACCGTATCACAAACTATTTGATGAGGTCTTTACCTGGTAGGTGTGCTTGCTGTCACACATGAGAGTGACTCTGCCCGCCTGAGCGATAACCGGACCGTTGTGTCTGGTATTGAGGGTCTTTGCTCCCCCACGACTTGGCAATGCTCTAGTCAGATTCTTACCTTGGCGAGGTCAGCGGGAGGTCTTGGAAGTGCGCCGGTCCAGGAGGCGGGAACGGGCGCCGAGGGCGGTCGCGCCGTTGACCGAGGCCGTGGTGACGCCGTTCACCGGGGCCGCTCCGGCGGCCACCGGGGAGCGGTGCTCGTCGCACGGCTTCTCCGGCTCCTCCGGCTCCTGCGGCTCGACGGAGGCCTCCGTCTGCAAAGCCGCCGCCGCCGGTTCGGCGGCCGCCGCGGTGTGCCCCCGGCGCCGGTAGCGCGGCGGCACGAAGGCCTGCGCCCACATCGGGGCGCGCGGCGTGAACCTCGGCAGCAGGAGCAGCCCCAGGCCGACCGCGCTGAGGATCGCCACGCCGAGCACGATCCACATGGAGGCCGAGTTCACCGAGTAGGCCAGCGTGCCGAAGCCGATCAGCGCCGACCAGAAGTACATGATCAGCACGGCCCGGCTGTGCGAGTGGCCGATCTCCAGGAGCCGGTGGTGCAGGTGCCCGCGGTCCGCCGCGAACGGCGACTGGCCGCGCCAGGTGCGCCGCACGATCGCCAGGACCAGGTCGGCGGCCGGCACCGCGATGATGGTCAGCGGCAGGAGCAGCGGGATGTAGACCGGCACCGTCTGGTGCACGGCGTTGCGCTCGGACCCGGCGAACAGGTTCATCACGTCCGGGTCGACCTGACCGGTGATCGAGATCGCGCCCGCGGCCAGCACCAGCCCGATCAGCATCGAGCCCGAGTCACCCATGAAGATCCGCGCCGGATGGATGTTGTGCGGCAGGAAGCCCAGGCACATGCCCATCAGGATCGCCGCGAACAGCGTCGCCGGGGCGGCGGCCTCGATGCCGTACGAGTACCAGATGCGGTAGGCGTACAGGAAGAACGCCGCGGCCGCGATGCACACCATGCCGGAGGCCAGACCGTCCAGGCCGTCGACGAAGTTCACCGCGTTGATCGTGATGACGACGAGAGCGACCGTCAGCAGCGTGCCCTGCCACGGGGTCAGGGCCACGTTGCCGACGCCCGGGACGGGCAGCCACAGGATCGTCAGGCCCTGCATGACCATGACGCCCGCGGCGATCATCTGACCGCCCAGCTTGATCAGCGCGTCGATCTCGAACTTGTCGTCGAGCACACCGATCAGCCAGATCAGCGCCGCGCCGGAGAGCAGCGCCCGCGGCTCGTTCGACTTGGCGAAGACCTCGTTGAGGTTGGACATGTGGTCGGCGACCAGCAGCCCCGCGCACAGGCCGAAGAACATCGCGATCCCGCCGAGCCGCGGAGTGGGCTCCCGGTGCACGTCACGCGCCCGGATCTCCGGCATGGCCCCCGCCACGATCGCGAACTTCCGCACCGGCCCTGTCAGCAGGTACGTCACCGCGGCCGTGATGCAGAGCGTCAGCAGGTATTCACGCACAGGCTTCCCCACATGTCTCGCTGGCCATCACAGCCCCACACCCTAGCGAGGGACGCATATGTATGGGGACTTCCGGGTAGCGACGATGGTTGCACGTGCGGCTGTGAGCCGGGCGTACAACGCGAGCACGACGCTGCGCCTACCCCGTCTCAGCGGGGATACGGCGGAAATCTACCGGTGAGCTCCCGCACCTCGTCACGCGCCCTCCCCACGTCTGTGACACCGCGCACCACGCCCGCCAGCAACGCCGCGATCCGGGTCATCTCCGCCTCCCCCATGCCCTGCGTGGTCACGGCGGCGGTGCCCAGCCGCAGGCCCCGGGAGTCGCCGTGCGGCAGGGCGCAGCAGTCCAGCACGATCCCGGCGGCCGCGAGCCGCCCCCGGGCGACCCGGCCCTCGGCCCCGAGCGGCGCGGGGTCGGCGGTGATCAGATGCGTGTCGGTGCCCCCGGTCGTGACGACCAGCCCCTCCTGCTCCAGCCGGGCCGCGAGAACCCTCGCGTTGGCGACCACCTGGTGGGCGTACGCGGTGTACGCCGGTGTGGCCGCCTCTCCGAACGCGACCGCCTTCGCGGCGATGGTGTGCATCTGCGCGCCGCCCTGGGTGAACGGGAACACCGCGCGGTCGAGCCGCTCGGCCAGCTCGGGCGCACCGCACAGCAGCATGCCGCCGCGCGGGCCGCGCAGCACCTTGTGCGTGGTCGCGCACACGACGTCGGCGTACGGCACCGGGTTCGGCGCGGCGCCGCCGGCGACCAGCCCGATGGGATGCGCGGCGTCGGCGATCAGGTAGGCGCCCACCTCGTCGGCGACCTCGCGGAAGAAGGCGTAGTCGATGTGGCGTGGATAGGCGATGGACCCGCACACGATCGCCTTGGGCCGGTGGCTGCGGGCCAGCGCCCGCACCTGGTCGTGGTCGATGAGCCCGCTCTCGGCGTCCACCCCGTACCCGACGAAGTCGAACCAGCGGCCGGAGAAGTTGGCCGGCGAGCCGTGCGTGAGATGACCGCCGTAGGGTAGCCCCAGGGCGAGCACGGTGTCCCCGGGCCGCAGCAGCGCGGCATACGCGGCCAGCACGGCGGACGAGCCCGAATGGGGCTGCACATTGGCGTGCGCGGCGCCGAACAGGGCCCTGGCCCGGTCGACGGCGAGCCGCTCGGCGACGTCCGCGAACTCGCAGCCGCCGTGGTACCGGGCGCCCGGATACCCCTCGGCGTACTTGTTGGCGAGCGCCGACCCCAGCGCCGCCAGCACGGCCGGCGAGGTGAAGTTCTCGGCGGCGATCAGCTGCAACGACGTCGACTGCCGCGCCAGCTCCCCCAGCAGGACCTCGGCCAGCTCCGGGTCCTGCCGCCGCAGCAGATCGCCCTCGACGAGGGCGGAGGTGACCGACATGAGGGGCTCCGGGCGGTCGACGGTGACGTATGACCAATGTAGGCCCGGTATGGGGTGGATGCGCGGTTTGTGCGTACGGGCGTGGTGCGGGGGGTTTCGCGGCCGGAGGGGTGGTTGCGGAGGGTCGCGCGACCGCGGGTGCGTGGGGGTTGCCCGCGCAGTTCCCCGCGCCCCTTACGGGGCGCTTCGCCACCGCCGTGGGCACGCGCCACCGCCAACCACCGTAGGCAGGCGTCATCGCCACCGCCGCGGGCATCCGCCACCGCCACCACCGCGGGCACGCGCCACCGCCACCGCCGTGAGCAGGCGCCACCGCCACCACTGCGGACATCCGCCACCGCCAACACCCTGAGCAGGCGCCACCCCCACCACCCTGAGCAGGCGCCACCGCCACCACCGCGGACATCCGCCACCCCCACCACCGCGGGCATCCGCCACCCCCACCACCGCGGGCACGCGCCACCGCCACCACCGCGGACATCCGCCACCCCCACCACCGTGAGCAGGCGCCACCGCCACCACCGCGGGCAGGCGCCACCGCTACCGCCGTGGGCAGGCGTTCCGCAGGGCGGAACGGGTGGGCACGGCCTGCAGGGCCGGGTGCCGGTGTGAGAGACGTCAGGAGCAGGGGGTCACATCCGCGCCGGCACCCCTGTCAGCGCCGTGACCACCGGGTCCAGCGCCTCGTGTATCTCGTCCCCGATCGACCGGAAGAACGGCAGCGGGGCCCCGTACGGGTCGTAGACCTCGTCCGCCTCCGCCGTAGGCGCCAGCAGCCACCCGCGCAGCGCCGCCGCGGCCCGCACAAGCGCACGCGCGCGGACCACCACGCCGTCGGAGAGCGGCGGCAGCGTCGCCGGGTCTATCGCGCGGACCAGCCGGGTGAACTCCTTCAGCGTGAAGGTGCGCAGACCCGCCGAGTGCCCCATGGAGATGACCTGGGCGCGGTGGTCACGGGTGGCGGTCAGCACCAGGTCGGCCCGGATCACGTGCTCGTCGAGCAGTTCGCGGCCCACGAAGCCGGAGGCGTCCGCGCCGAAGTCGGCGAGCACGGCCTCCGCGTTGGCTTCCATGGGCGCGCCCTCATGGCCCCAGGTGCCCGCGCTCTCCACGACCAGCCCGCCGCCCAGAAAGGCGCCGAGCCGGTCCGTCACGAGATGGCGGGTCAGCCGTTCGGTGATCGGCGAGCGGCACACGTTGCCGGTGCTGACGTGGAGGATGCGGAAGCTGTCGCGAGGCAGCCCCACGAACGTCGTCGTGATCTCCGCCGCGCTTTCCCCGTTGCCTATGCCACGCCCCGCGTCAGGGGCTGTCAATTCGCCACCTCAAGGTCGGGTACGACCTTCCGCAGCTCCTCCGCCGAGATCGCGCCCGCGCGCAGCAGCAACGGAACTTCGCGGGTGACGTCGACGATCGACGAGGGCACGTTGCCGGGGGTCGGACCGCCGTCGAGGTACACGGAGACGGAGTCGCCGAGCATCTCCTGCGCGGCGTCACAGGTCTCTGGGGCCGGGTGCCCGGTGAGGTTGGCGGAGGAGACGGCCATCGGGCCGACCTCGGTGAGCAGTTCGATGGCGACGGGGTGCAGGGGCATCCGGACGGCCACCGTCCCCCTGGTGTCCCCCAGGTCCCACTGCAGGGACGGCTGGTGCTTGGCGACCAGCGTGAGGGCGCCCGGCCAGAACGCGTCGACGAGTTCCCAGGCCAGCTCGGAGAAGTCGGTGACGAGACCGTGAAGCGTGTTCGGGGACCCGATCAGCACAGGGGTGGGCATGTTGCGGCCCCGGCCCTTGGCGTCCAGGAGGTCGGCGACCGCCTCCGAGGTGAACGCGTCGGCGCCGATGCCGTACACCGTGTCGGTCGGCAGCACCACCAGTTCGCCCCGGCGGACGGCGGACGCGGCCTCGCGCAGACCCGTCACGCGGTCGGTCGCGTCGTTGGTGTCGTATCGCCGTGCCATGTCTAGCGGGCCTCCTCGTACACGTAATTCTGGACTTCGGAAAACACTGCCTGCGGGGTGCTCACGGCAGCGCCTTGCGGGCGGTCGCGAAGCGGGGGCGCTTGTTGAGGTCCGGGTGGTCGGCCGCGTCGGCCCAGCCCCGCTCCTCGGTGAAGATCCACGGCACCTGGCCGCCCTGGGTGTCGGCGTGCTCGATGACGACGACACCGCCGGGGCGCAGCAGCCGGTGCGCGGTGCGTTCGATGCCCCGGATCAGGTCGAGGCCGTCCTCGCCGGAGAACAGGGCCAGTTCCGGGTCGTAGTCGCGGGCCTCGGGGGCGACGTACTCCCATTCGGTGAGCGGGATGTACGGAGGGTTGGAGATGACCAGGTCGACATGGCCGTCGAGGTCGTGGAAGGCGTCCAGGGCGTCTCCCTGGCGCAGGTCGACCCGGGAGCCCGCCATGTTCTTACGGGTCCACTGGAGCGCCTCCTCGGACAGCTCCACGGCGTGTACGCGCGAGCGCGGGACCTCCTGGGCGAGGGCGAGCGCGATGGCGCCGGAGCCGGTGCACAGGTCGACGATGCGGGGCTCGACCACGTCCATGGCACGCACGGCGTCTATGGCCCAGCCGACGACGGACTCGGTCTCGGGGCGCGGCACGAACACGCCAGGACCCACCTGGAGTTCGAGGTACCGGAAGTACGCCCGCCCGGTGATGTGCTGGAGCGGCTCACGCTGCTCCCGGCGGGCGATGACCTCCCAGTAACGGGCGTCGAAGTCGGAGTCCTTGACGGAGTGCAGCGCGCCCCGCTTCACGCCGTGCACGAACGCGGCGAGTTCCTCCGCGTCGGTGCGCGGCGAGGGCACGCCGGCGTCGGCCAGCCGCTGGGTGGCCTGGGCCACCTCGGCGAGCAGCAGGTTCACGCTGGTCCTCCGTGTCGTAACTCGTACGTGCGTACGTGCGGACGTGCCTTACGCGGCCGCGAGCTTGGCGGCCGAGTCCGCGTCGACGCAGGCCTGGATCACCGCGTCGAGGTCGCCGTCCAGTACCTGGTCCAGGTTGTACGCCTTGAAGCCCACGCGGTGGTCCGAAATGCGATTCTCCGGGAAGTTGTACGTGCGGATCTTCTCGGAGCGGTCGACGGTGCGGACCTGGCTGCGGCGGGCGTCGGCGGCCTCCTTCTCCGCCTCCTCCTGCGCCGCGGCGAGCAGCCTGGAGCGCAGGATACGCAGAGCCTGCTCCTTGTTCTGCAGTTGGCTCTTCTCGTTCTGGCAGGAGGCGACGACTCCGGTCGGAAGGTGCGTGATGCGCACGGCGGAGTCGGTGGTGTTGACGGACTGCCCGCCGGGACCGGAGGACCGGTAGACGTCGATCCGGAGGTCGTTCGGGTTGATCTCGACGTCGACCTCCTCCGCCTCCGGCGTGACGAGCACACCGGCCGCGGAGGTGTGGATACGGCCCTGGGACTCGGTCGCCGGCACGCGCTGCACGCGGTGCACACCGCCCTCGTACTTCAGCCGCGCCCAGACGCCATGCCCGGGCTCGGTGGCGCCCTGCCCGCCCTTGGTCTTCACGGCGACCTGGACGTCCTTGTAGCCGCCGAGTTCGGACTCGGTGGCGTCGATGATCTCGGTCTTCCAGCCGACGCGCTCGGCGTACCGCAGGTACATGCGCAGCAGGTCACCCGCGAACAGCGCCGACTCGTCGCCGCCGGCCCCCGCCTTGATCTCCAGGATGACGTCCTTGTCGTCGGACGGGTCCCGGGGCACGAGCAGCAGCCGCAGCTTCTCGGTGAGCTCCTCGCGCTGCTTGTCCAGCACCTTGACCTCGGCGGCGAAGTCGGGGTCGTCGGCGGCCAGTTCACGCGCGGTCTCCATGTCGTCGCCGGTCTGCTTCCAGGAGCGGTACGTGGCGACGATCGGGGTGAGTTCGGCGTAGCGCTTGTTCAGCTTGCGCGCGTTGGCCTGGTCGGCGTGGACCGACGGGTCGGCGAGCTTCTTCTCCAGGTCTGCGTGCTCGACGACGAGTTCCTCGACGGCCTCGAACATTTTTGGCTCCTGATACTGCTGCGGCGTACGGAAGGGAAGGCGGGCGACCAAAAACGCCGGTCCCGGGCACACCCCTCGCAGGGGCGTGACCGTGGACCGGCGAAATGGGGCTCGCTACTTCTTGGAGCCGGCGGCAGCCTTGCCGAAGCGGGCCTCGAAGCGGGCCACACGGCCACCGGTGTCGAGGATCTTCTGCTTGCCCGTGTAGAACGGGTGGCACTCGGAGCAGACCTCGGCGCGGATGGTGCCGCTGGTGATCGTGCTACGGGTGGTGAACGACGCGCCACAGGTGCAGCTGACCTGCGTCTCGACGTACTCGGGGTGGATCTCGCGCTTCAAGGTGTCTCCTAGGTATCGGGAGGGCACCGGGTCGCCTTCGCGGGCTTGCGGGGCGTGAACCGGGGCCGACGTATCAGTCTGCCAGGACTGACCGCATCCCCCAAAACCGGGGGGCTTCGATCTTTATTCCGGGGGGTGAGGGAGGCTGCGCCTACGGGGGTGGGGCGGATTCGCCGTGGGCGCGCGCGGCTCGTACGTGGCTGGTCGCGCAGTTCCCCGCGCCCCTTCAGGGGCGCGGGGCTGTATCGATGTGCGGCTCCGCCGCGCGGGCGCGCCCCCCCCCCCCCCCCCCCCGCCCCGGCCCCCCCCCCCCCCCGCCCCGGCCCCC
>NZ_JBFBJL010000117.1:0-17646 GCF_040686075.1 Streptomyces sp. NPDC086519 | reverse complement strand
GATGCGGTCACGCACGGGCGGTTGGTGGAGTTGGCTGCGCAGGGCGGGGCGACGATGTTCATGGTCGTGCATGCCGCGCTGGCGGTGCTGCTCGCGCGGATGGGTGCGGGGGAGGATGTGTGCGTCGGTACGCCGGTCGCCGGCCGGTCCGACGCGCAGCTGGAGGAACTCGCCGGGTTCTTCGTGAACACCCTCGTCCTGCGCTCCGACGCCTCCGGTGACCCCACCTTCCGTGAGGTGCTGCGGCGGGTGCGCGAAACCGACCTGGCCGCGTATGCGAACCAGGACGTGCCGTTCGAACGGCTGGTCGATGAGCTCGGCGTGGCGCGCTCCGCCGTCCGCAATCCGCTGTTCCAGGTGATGCTGGCGCTCCAGAACGTGCCCCAGGCGCACTGGGACCTCGAAGGCCTGACGGTCGAAGAGGTTCCGCCCGCGTCCGACCCGGCCGCGCGATTCGACCTGTCGGTGGCGATGAGCGAGTTCCGTACCGCCGACGGCGACCCGGACGGGCTGCGTGGCGGGATTCTCTTCGCTGCGGATCTGTTCGACGAGGGGACCGTCCGTCGGCTGGCGGCGCGGTTGGCGCGGGTGCTGGAGCAGGTCGCGGCCGATCCGGAGTTGCGGGTGGGTGCTGTCGAGGTCCTGGACGAGGCTGAGCGGAGTGCGATCGTGGGCGAGTGGAATGCCACGGCTGGCGATGCGGATGTCACCACCGTCGTGGAGCGGTTCCGTGAATGGGCTGTGCTGACGCCTGCGGCGGTGGCGCTGCGTTCGGGTGGGCGTTCGTTGACCTATGCGGAGGTGGATGCGCGTTCGGATGCGTGGGCGCGTGGGCTGGTGGCGCGCGGGGTGGACCGCGAATCGCGGGTGGGTCTGTGCCTGCCGCGCGGGGTCGAGATCGTGGTGGCGATCCTGGCGGTGTGGAAGGCCGGCGGGGCATACGTGCCACTCGACCCGGAGTACCCCACTGACCGGCTGGCGTACATGGTCCACGACAGCACGGCGGAGTTCGTGCTGGTCTCGGACGAGACGGCCGACCGGTTGCCGGACGGCGTCGCCGTCGTCCGTGTCGACGAACTGGACCGCGCATCGGGCGAGTTGCCGGAGATCGCGGCCGGTCAGCTGGCTTACGTGATCTATACGTCGGGTTCGACGGGGCGTCCCAAGGGTGTGGCGGTCGGACATGCCTCGGTGGCGAACCTGGCCACCGCCATGCGCTCTGTCCTGGGGGTCGAGCCGGGCGTGACGGCACTGCAGTTCGCCTCCTTCAGCTTCGACGCCTCCGTGCTGGACGTGGCCGTGACCCTGGTCGCCGGCGGCACGCTGGCCATCGCCTCGTCCGACGAGCGTCTCGACCCGGTGGCGCTGGCCGCGATGGTGGAGAGCAGCGGCGTCGAGGTCGCGAGTGTCGTTCCGTCGCTGCTCGGTGTGCTGGAGCCGGGGGACGTCGCCGGAATCGGCAACTGGGTGCTGGGCGCCGAACGGTTGGAGTCCGGTCTGGCGGCCAAGTGGCGGGCACGGTCCCGCGTCTGGAACACCTACGGGCCGACCGAGGCCACGGTCATCACCACGGCGATGCTGCTGCCCAAGGGCATCACCGCCGAGGATGCGCCGCCGCCCATCGGCCGGCCCCTGGAGAATGTCCGTACCCATGTCCTGGACGCGTATCTGCGGCCGGTGCCCGTGGGGGTGGCCGGTGAGCTGTACATCGCCGGAGACGGTCTGGCGCGGGGCTACATCGGCCGCCCCGATCTGACGGCGGAGCGGTTCGTGGCCTGCCCCTTCGGCGACGGTGACGGTGACGGCGACGGCGGCGGGCGGATGTACCGCACCGGCGACCTGGCCCGCTGGATGCCGGACGGGCGGCTGGAGTTCGTCGGACGCGCCGACGAGCAGGTGAAGATCCGGGGCTTCCGGGTCGAACTCGGCGAGGTCGAGGCGGTGTTGGCCGCCCACCCGGACGTGAAGACAGCCGTGGCGATCGTGCGCGACCAGCGACTGATCGGTTACGTGCTGCCCGCCACCGGGCGGGATCCGCAGGCCGACCCGGTACGCGAGTTCGCCGCCACCCGGCTGCCGGACTACATGGTCCCGTCCGCCATCGTGCTGCTCGACGCGCTCCCGCTGACGGTGAACGGCAAGATCGACCGTGCCGCTCTGCCCGAGCCCGAGCGTGCGGCGGACGGCGACCGTGCACCGTCGACCCCGGCCGAGGAGGCACTGCGCAGCCTGTTCGCCGAGGTCCTGGACGTGGAAGCCGACCATGTCGGCGTGGAGCGGAGCTTCTTCGAACTGGGCGGCGACTCACTGAAGGTGATGCGGCTGATCGCGCGGATCCGGTCGGTGCTGGAGGTCTCCGTCGGCGTCCGTGAGGTGTTCGCGGAGCCGACGGTGGCCGGAGTGGCGCGGCTGGTGGAGACGGCCGGGGTGTCGGGGGGCGTGGTGCTGGCCCGTCGGGAGCGTCCGGAGCGGGTGCCCCTGTCGTACGCCCAGCAGCGGATGTGGTTCCTCAACCGGTTCGAGGAGAGCGAGCCCGACGGCGCGGGCGCCGCGGCCTACAACCTTCCCTTCGCCCTGCGTCTGTCCGGCAGCGTCGACATCGACGCACTTGAGTCCGCACTCGGGGACATCGCTGACCGGCACGAGAGTCTGCGGACGGTGTTCCCGGATGTGGAGGGGGTGCCGTATCAGGAGATCCGTGAGGGCGTCGACGGCCGTCCCCGGCTCCAGACGGTCGCGGCCGGCGAACGCTGGCGCGAAGTCATGCAGGACGAGATCGGACGGGGCTTCGACGTCCGGGTCGACCTGCCGTGGCGAACCGTTCTGCTGAAGGTTGCGCAGGAGGAGTGGGTCCTGCTGCTGGTGGCCCACCACATCGCCTCGGACGGCTGGACCATGGGCGTCCTGGCGAACGACCTCCAGGTCGCCTACGGTGCGCGGCTTTCCGGGCAGGCCCCGGGGTGGGAGCCGCTGCCGGTTCAGTACGCGGATTACGCGTTGTGGCAGCGGGAGGTGCTGGGCGAGCTGGACGACCCGGAGAGTGCCGGTGCCGGGCAGGTTGAGTTCTGGCGGGAAGCGCTGGAGGGAGTGCCGCAGGAGACGGTGTTGCCGTTTGACCGTCCGCGTCCGGCGGTGCCGTCGTTCCGCAGCGGTACGGTCCCCCTAGGGGTGGACGCGGCTACGCACGGGCGGTTGGTGGAGCTGGCCGCGCAGGGCGGGGCGACGATGTTCATGGTCGTGCACGCCGCGCTGGCGGTACTGCTCGCCCGGATCGGTGCCGGTGAGGACGTGTGCATCGGCACCCCGGTCGCGGGCCGGTCGGACCTGCAACTGGAGTCACTCGCCGGGTTCTTCGTCAACACCCTCGCCCTGCGCTCCGACACCTCCGGCAACCCCACCTTCCAGGACCTGCTCGCCCGGATCCGTGAGTCGGATCTGGCTGCGTATGCGAACCAGGATGTGCCGTTCGAGCGGCTCGTGGACGAGCTGAACCCGACCCGCTCCGCCGCCCGTAATCCGCTGTTCCAGGTGATGCTGGCGCTCCAGAACGTGCCGGAAGCCCAGTGGGAGTTGGAGGGGCTGGCGGTCGAACAGATCCCGCCGGCGGAGGACCCCGCAGCCCGGTTCGATCTCTCCCTTTCGCTGGGCGAGCGGTGGTCTGACGGAGGTGCCCCGGCCGGTCTGGGCGGCGGGATTCTCTACTCCGCCGATCTGTTCGACGAGGGGACGGTCCGTCGGCTGGCGGGGCGGTTGGCGCGGGTGTTGGAGCGGGTGGCGGCGGATCCCCGGGTGCGGTTGGGCGATCTCGATGTGCTCGATGCGGCTGAGTGGATTGCGGTGGTGGAGGAGTGGAACGCGACGGGCGTGGACGTCGAGCCGTGGACTGTGGTGGAGCGGTTCCGACGGTGGGCGGCTGAGTCTCCGGACGCGGTGGCGTTGCGCTCGGGTGGGCGTTCGTTGACCTATGCGGAGGTGGATGCGCGTTCGGATGCGTGGGCGCGTGGGCTAGTGGCGCGTGGGGTGAGGCGGGAGTCGCGGGTGGGTCTGTGCCTGCCGCGCGGCACTGACATGGTGGTGGCGATCCTGGCGGTGTGGAAGGCCGGCGGGGCATACGTGCCACTCGACCCGGAGTACCCCACTGACCGGCTGGCGTACATGGTCGCCGACAGCGCGGCGCAATTCGTCCTGATCTCTGACGACACCGTCGGCAGGCTGCCGGAGGATGCCGCCACTGTCCGTCTCGACGAACTGGAAGCCGTATCGGGCGAGTTGCCGGAGATCGCGGCCGGTCAGCTGGCCTATGTGATCTATACGTCGGGTTCGACGGGCCGTCCGAAGGGTGTGGCGGTCGCGCATGCGTCGGTGGCGAACCTGGCCACCGCCATGCGCCCCGTCCTCGGCGTCGAACCAGGCGTTACGGCAATGCAGTTCGCCTCCTTCAGCTTCGACGCCGCCGTCCTGGACGTGGCCGTGACGCTGGCCGCCGGTGGCACGCTGGCCATCGCCTCGTCCGATGAGCGGCTGGATTCTTCCGCGTTGGCCGCGATGGTGGAGACCAGCGGCGTTCAGGTCGCCAGTGTCGTCCCCTCGCTTCTTGGAGTGCTGGAGCCGGGGGATGTTGCCGGTATCGGCAACTGGGTGCTGGGTGCGGAGCGGCTGGAGTCCGGTCTGGCGGCCAAGTGGCGGGCGGGTGCGCGGGTGTGGAACACCTACGGTCCGACTGAGGCCACGGTCATCACCACCGCGGTTCTCCTGGAGGAGGGCATCACTGCTGAGGATGCCGCGCCGGCGATCGGTCGTCCGCTGCCCAATGTCCGTACCTACGTCCTGGATGCCTACCTTCGGCCGGTCCCCGCAGGTGTCACGGGTGAGTTGTATGTCGCGGGGGATGGTCTGGCCCGGGGTTACGTGAACCGGCCGGATCTGACGGCGGAGCGGTTCGTCGCCTGCCCCTTCGGCGACGGCGATGGCGGCGACGACGGTGACGGCGGGGGGCGGATGTACCGCACCGGCGACCTCGCCCGCTGGACGACCGACGGGCGGCTGGAGTTCGTGGGCCGGGCCGACGAGCAGGTGAAGATCCGCGGGTTCCGGGTCGAACTCGGCGAGGTCGAAGCCGTCCTCGCCGCGCACCCGGGGGTGCGGACGGCCGTGGCCATGGTCCGCGAGGACCGGCCGGGCAACCCGCGCCTCGTCGGCTACGTCCTTCCGGCCGGCTTCGACGAGCAGGGCCCCGGGGCCGAGGTGGAGGCCGGCGGTGTGCGCGAGTTCGCGGCGACCCGGCTGCCGGACTACATGGTCCCCTCCGCCGTCGTGGTCCTCGACGCCCTGCCCCTCACCGTCAACGGGAAGCTCGACCGGGCCGCCCTCCCGGTCCCCGACCCGGAGAGCGACGGCTCGGGTCTCCTGCCCCGGACCGAGACCGAGGCGATGCTGTGCGCCCTGTTCGCCACGGTGCTGGGCGTCGACCGGGTGGCCGCCGACGGCAACTTCTTCGACCTGGGCGGCAATTCGGCGCTCGCGATGCACCTCGCCGGCCGGGTCCGTACGGAGACCGGAGCCGAGCTGAACCTGAAACAGTTCTTCGGTGACCCCACGCCGATCGGCGCGGCGCGCATCCTGGGGACGAAGTCACGACCGTCGCTGGTCCCGGTGGAGCACGAGGGCGGTGAGGCGCCGGCGACGGCCGGACAGCGACTCTTGTGGCGGCGTGCCGCGGCCAACCCGCGCACGCGGGCCCTTCAGTCGTCGGTGGCCCTCCGGCTGCGCGGGGAACTCGACCGGGACGCGCTGCGGGCGGCCCTGGCGGACGTGGCCGCGCGCCACGACATCCTGCGGACGGTCTTCGCCGAGGCCCCGGACGGCGGACTGGTCCAGCGGATCCGCACCGTGGACGACCCGGCCGTCCTCGCGGGTCTCACCGAGCTCACGGCCGTCGCGGCGACGGAGGAGGAGCTTCCCGCACTGCTGGCCGCCGGCGCCGCACGCCGATTCGATCTCAGAAGCGAAACGCCCTGGGCGCCCGCCCTGTTCGCGCTCTCCGAGACCGAGCATGTCCTGCTTCTCGTACTGCACCGGATCGGTGGTGACGACGCGTCGAGGGATGCCCTCGTGCGGGACGTCTCCGTGGCCTACGGCGCGCGCCGCGAGGGGCGTGCCACGGAGCGTGCGGCCCTGCCGCTGCAGTTCGCCGACTACGCGGTGTGGGAGAGCCGGCTGCTCGCGGACGCGGACGCGGACGCGGAGGAGGAGACGGGGGCGGGGGCGAAGGAGAGCGTGGCCGGCGACCAGATCGCCTACTGGAGGGAGGTGCTGGCGGACGCGCCGTCCGCCACCACGCTCCCCGCGGACCGGCCGCGACCCGCGCGGCCGAGCCATCGGGCCGGCGCGGTGCCGTTGCAGGTGCCGGCCACGGTGCACGACCGCCTGATGGCGGCGGCCCGGCCGCTCGGCGCGACCTCGGTCGCCGTCGTGCACGCCGGGCTGGCGATGCTGCTCGCCCGGATGGGGGCCGGCACCGATCTGGTGCTCGGCGCCGTGGTGGCGCGGCCGGCTGTCGAAGGTGAACTCGAGGCCGCCATGGGGCCGTTCGCCGGATTGCTTCCGCTGCGTACGGACGTCTCGGGTGATCCGACGTTCCGGGAACTGCTCGGCCGGGTCCGGGAGACCAGCGAGGAGGCGGGGCGGTCCGGGGACGTGCCGTTCGCGCGGATCACGCAAGCCCTGGGGCTCGCGGACGAGGCACCCGGTGACCCGCATCCGCTGGTCCAGGTCGTCCTGGACGTACGGGACGACACCGCGGCCAAGTGGGACACACCGGCGGTCCCGGGGCTGGACGCCTCGCTCGTCGGCCTGGGCGCCCAGGCGTCCGGGTTCGATCTGACGGTCCGGCTGACCGACCGGCACCGGGACGACGGCGGTCCGGACGGCCTCGACGGCAGCCTGGACTACGCCGAGGAGCTGTTCGACCGGGCCACCGCGGTCGGCCTGGCGCGGCGGCTGGTGCGCCTGCTCGGGCAGGTGGCGGCCGACCCGGAGCTGAGGCTCAGCCAGATCGACATCCTGCTCGGTGATTCGGAGCTCCGGCGGCTGACCGAGGACTGGAACCGCGGCGCGGCCCGGGTCCCGGACGGCACCGTGCTTGCGGCGCTCGCCGAATCGGTGGCCCGCGACCCGCGTGCCGTGGCGGTCCAGGACGGGTACGGCCTCCTCAGCCGCCGCGCTCTGGACCGGGCGACGGCGTGGCTCGCCGCGCGGCTGGGGCGGCGGGGAGTGGGCGCGGGCGACACCGTGGTGGTGGCGGCTCGGCCCGGCACCGGCTGGGCGGTCGCCGTGCTCGGGGTGCTCCGGTCCGGTGCCGTATGCCTGATCGCCGAACCGGACGCGCCCGGAGGGCCGCTGGCGGCGGCCGCCGCGCTGGGCTGCGCCCACGTGGCCGCGCTCGTCGTGGCGGGCGGGATCGCGGCGGGCCGCGCCCCGGCGGGTGCGCCGGGGACGGGCTCCGGGCCCGACGCGGTGCCGGTGCTGCGGGTGGAGGACGCGATCCGGGCCGGGGGCAGGCGTCTGCGTCGTACCGTCGCCGTCCGGGACCCGCTGCCGTCCCACCCGGCCGTGGTGCTGCCCGTACAGACGCCCGACGGCACGCTCGTGGGCGAGCTGGTGGACCACCGGTCGCTGCTCGGCCGTGTGATCGACCGTCAGGCGGCCTCCCCGTCGGCGGAGTCGGCCGGCGACGCGGTCCTCCTGGCCGCGGACGCGCCCGTCACCGAGCTGCTCGTCGGACTGCTGGCCGCGCTGCGCGGGGGCCGTACCGTCATGCTGGAGGCGGCCACCGCGCCCACCCAGCTGTCCGCCACCGCCCCGGCTGCCGTGCATGCCACGACGTCTCTCGCCGCGTCCTCCGCCACGTCCACCGCCGTACCCTTCGCCACGTCCGCCGCCACGTCCGCCGCCGCGTCCGCCATCCCGTCCGCCGCCGCGTCCGCCGCCGTGGCCGCGGGTGGGCGACCGGACCGTGAGCCCGTGTCGGACGGTGTCCGGCTGCCCCGTACCGCCCGCGCCTACGTGCTCGACGAGTGGCTTCGTCCGGTGCCGGTCGGAGTGGCGGGCGACCTGTATGTGGCCGGGCCGTCGCTGGCCCGCGCCTACCTCGGCGCGCCGGCCCGCACCGCGGGCAGCCTCGTCCCCGCCCCCTTCGGGCCCGGTGGTGACCTGATGCTGCGCACCGGTCGGCGTGCCGCGTGGACCTCGGACGGGCTGGTACAGCCGCGCGCCGCGGAGACCGGCGCCGGTCTGGCGGCGCCGCGGCGTCCCGGACGCCGGCGCGACGACCTGGACGCGCTGCTGCCGCTGCAGAGCGGGGGCTCCCGACCGCCGCTGTTCTGCCTGCACCACAGCACGGGCCTGGCCTGGTCCTACGCCGCGCTCCTCCGGCATCTGCCCGAGGACCTGCCGGTCTACGGCCTGCAGACGCCCGGTTTCACCGACCGCAGGGCGATGCCGGGCAGCGTGGACGAGCTGGTGGCCGACTACGTCGCCCGGATCCGCACGGTGCAGCCCGAGGGGCCGTACCAGCTCCTCGGCTGGTCCTTCGGCGCGGTACTGGCCCAGGCCATCGCGACGGAGCTGGAGGCGCAGGGCGAGCAGGTCGCGCTGCTGGCACTGCTGGACGGATTCCCGGGCGGGCACCACAGGGAGGACGACACCGGTCCGCAGGGCGACGGCGACCCGGCGGACGGCACGCTGGTCCGCATCGACGGCGGGGCGGACCAGGAGGGGCGGGCGCTGCTCGACGGTCCGGGAGCGTTGAACCCGCCGGCCGACTCGTTCTCGCTCAACATGGAGGAGACGAGGCAGCACATGATCCGGCTGGCGCAGGAGCACACGCCCCGGCGCTTCGGCGGCGGTGCGCTGCTGTTCCTGGCCACCGAGGGCGGTCTGGCGCACATGTCGCTCGCGGCGGCGCGCACGACCTGGGAGCGGTACATCGACGACCGCATCGAAGCGTTCGAGATCGCCGCCGACCACGTGGGGATGCTGCGGGGCGAGCACGCCGCGGTTATCGGACGGACGGTCGCGGAACGACTCGTGACCCCTGAGCCCGAGCCCGCCGACGGCGCGCCCCGTCCCGCCCCCGATCAGCCCGTGTCCGACGACAAGCCCGTCCCAGAGAGGTAGAACGCGCATGACGCAGTCGTTCGAGATTCCGATCGACAAGCGCCGGAACGTGCTGGACCCGGTGCCGGAGCTCCGGGAGATCAGCGCGCGGACGCCGCTGTTCAGGCCGCCAGGCGGGATGCCCCACTGGATCGTGACCGACCGCGAGCTGGTACGGCAGATCCTCGCCGACGACGAACGGTTCTCCAGCATGCCGCCGCCGGAGCAGGACGGCCGTAAACCCGATCCGCATCCGGGGAGCCTGCTGCAGACCGACGGGGCGGTGCACGCCCGGCTGCGGCGGCTGGTGGCACCGATGTTCACGGTGCGGCAGATGAAGACGCTGGAGCCGATGATGGTGCGGATCGTGGCCGAGCGCCTGGACGTGCTGGAGCGGGCCGGCCAACCCGCCGACCTGATGCGGCACTTCGCCCGGCCTGTCTCCGGTCTGATCCTCGCCGAGATCCTCGGACTGCCCCGTGACGACCTGTCCGAGCTGTCCCGGCTCGGCGACCACCGCGCCTCCGGGCACAGCCCCCGCCGGCACTCGGCGACCTCGGAGTACGTCGGGCACTTCCGGAAGCTGGTCGCCGCGGAGCGCCGGAATCCGGGCGAAGGGCTGGCCGGGGCGCTGATCCGGGAGCACGGGGACGCGGTGTCGGACGAGGAGATCGCCGGCATCTGCGAGAGCATCGCCAACGGTTCGATCGAGAACACCGCGGAGACGATCGCCCTGGGCACCCTGGCGCTGCTGTGCCATCCCGAGCAGATGACCCTGCTGCGGGAACGGCCCGAGCTGATGGACCGGGCGGTGGAGGAACTGCTGCGGTACGTCTCGGTGGTGGCCGCCGTCTCACCGCGCACGGCGCTGGTGGACGTGGCGATCGGCGGCGAGGTGATCAAGGCCGGTGAGGTGGTGTCGTGCTCGGTGTTCGCCGCGAACCGCTGCCCATACGGCGACGGCCATGGCCACGGCAACGGCGACGGCCACGGCGACGGCCACGGCAACGGCGACGGCAACGGCGACGGCGACAGTGGCAGTGGCGGTGACGGCTCTGCCGACGGCTCCGCCGGCGGACTGGACATCGCCCGCGAGCCCGCCAACCACCTGGCCCTGGGGTACGGCGTCCACTTCTGCCTGGGCGCGGCGCTGGCCCGGCTGCAGATGCGCGTCGCCTTCACGGGGCTGCTGGAGCGCTTCCCGAACCTGCGGCTCGGCGCCGGGGTGGAGGAGCTCCGGTTCCGGGTGCTGGCGCCGCAGTTCGGCGTCGAGACGCTGCCGGTCCTCTGGTGAGACCGACGGAGGAACCGGCTGACGGACCGGCACAGGGATCCGCGCGGAGCACGGCGCGGGTAGGGATCCGCGTGGACCGCGACCTCTGCGTCGGCTCGGGAGCCTGCGCGTTGTTCGAGCCGGCGTTCTTCGACCAGTCGGAGGAGGACGGCCTGGTGCTGCCACGCGTCCGTGAGGCGGGGCCGGAGGCGCTGTCGGCGCTGCGTGCGGCCGCGTCCCGCTGCCCGGCCCGGGCCATCTCCGTGGTGTCTCTCGACGGGCACGACGGGCTGGGCGGCGGCGCGAGGGACCGGACGGACTGAGCGGTCGCAGGGGACGCCCGTTGCAACCCCGGTGTGACCGGGCCCCCCGTAGAACTGCTGGTATGCCGAATTACCATCAGAAGCGCATGGCCCGGCCCCTCCTGCTGGCCCTGTCCGTGGTGGCAGCCGGAGCGCTAGTCGCAGGCTGTTCCGACTCGGGCTCCAGCGACGCGTCCACCCCGGTCGGCGACTCGGATCCCTCTTCATCGAGTTCCTCGGGTTCATCGGGTTCATCGGGTTCGTCGGACAGTTCGAGCAGCGCCGGTGTGGCGTACGCGAAGTGCATGCGGGAGCACGGCGTCTCGAACTTCCCCGACCCGACGCAGGACAGCGGGGGCGGTGTCAAGCTGGTCATCCCGCAGGGTGTCGACCAGAATTCGCCGACGTTCAAGTCGGCCCAGTCGGCCTGCCAGAGCCTGCTGTACCAGGGCGACACCGGTGACGCCGCCGGCAGCCGCGCCTTCGACGCCACGAAGGTCGCGGCGTGGGCGAAGTGCATCCGTGAGCACGGCGTGCCCAACTTCCAGGACCCCCAGGTCAACGGGAACACCATCATCATCGATGCCAACGCGGCCGGCCTGTCCGGGCGGGACGATCCCAAGTTCTCCAAGGCCGCGGAGGCGTGCTACAGCATCCGGCCCGGCGGCACGCTCGCCTTCATGGGAGGGCCGCAGCAGTGACGAGCCAGGAAGAGGGCACCGTCGAGCGGGTGTCCGCCCGGGAGGCGGCGGACGCCGGGGGAGGGGAGCTGGAACCCCGGGCCGAGACCCTCCCCTCCTTCGACGGGAGCGGTGGCGGTGGCGCGGTGGAGCCGGCGGCAGAGTCGGCCCCGCGCGGACGGCGCCGCGGTATGCGTATCGCGCTGATCGCCGCGTGCGCCGTGGTGATCGCCGCGGCCGCGGTCGGCGCCGCCTCGGGCGCGTTCGGCGGCGGGGGCGGACAGGCCGACGCCTCGGCGCCGACCGGACCGCCGGCCACGGCGAAGGTACAGCGGACGACGCTGACCAGCTCCCAGACCATGGACGGGCAGCTCGGGTACGGCGACACCTCGGCCGTGCAGGCCCCGTCCTCCTCCGGAGCCTCCGGCTCGTCCCAGTCGGGGCAGTCGGCGCAGGGCGGCGGCTCGGCGTCCGCCGCCGGGATCGTCACCTGGATGCCCTCGGACGGCGACACCATCACCCGCGGGAAGCCGGTCTACAAGGTCAACCAGCAGTCGGTGCCGCTCCTTTACGGCTCGGTGCCGCTGTACCGGACACTGAGTCCGGGCAGCAGCGGCAGCGACGTCAAGATGCTGGAGCAGAACCTCCGGGCCCTCGGTTACAAGGGCTTCACGGTGGACAGCACCTACGACTCGGACACCGCCGCCGCCGTCGAGAAGTGGCAGGACGACCTCGGCCGTTCGCAGACGGGCGAGGTGAAGGTGGGCGACGCGGTGGTGGCCTCCGGCGCGCGCCGGGTCGCCAAGGCGGGGCTCGCCATCGGCGACACCCTGGCCGGGAACGTGCTCACCTGGACGGGCACCGACCGGGTCATCTCCGTGGACCTGCCCGTGCAGTACGCGGACCTGGCGAAGAAGGGCGGGGAGTCCACGGTCACGCTCCCCGACAACTCCACGGTGACCGCGGTGGTGACGGACATCGGTACGCCGACCTCGTCGGGGAACGCCTCCGGTTCGGGCTCCTCGGACTCCGGGGGTTCGTCGGGCTCCGCGGGCTCGGGTTCCTCCAACGCCACCCTCCCGGTCGAGCTGAAGGTCGAGGACACCAAGAAGCTCGGCTCCTACCAGGCCGCCTCCGTCAGCGTCGAGTTCGCCTCCGGGGTGCGCTCGAACGTGCTGGCGGTGCCGATCAGCGCCCTGTACGCGCTGCCGCACGGGGGCTACGCGGTCGAGGTGGTGACCGGGACGAAGACGGAGTACCGCAAGGTGACGCTCGGGATGTTCGGCAACGGCATGGTCGAGGTCTCCGGCACCGGGATCACCGCGGGCACGGTCGTGGGGGTTCCCAAGTGACCTTCGCAGCCCACCCGGTGATCGAGCTGGCCGGGGTCAGCAAGTTGTACGGGGACGTGGCCGCGCTCGTCGAGGCGGACCTGGTGGTCCACCGCGGCGAGATGCTCGCGGTCGTCGGCCCGTCCGGCTCCGGCAAGTCCACCATGCTCAACATCATGGGCACGCTGGACCTGCCCTCCTCGGGGACGGTGGCGATCGCCGGCCACGCGGTGGACTCCCTCAACGACCGCGAGCTGTCGGCGCTGCGGGCCGGCACCATCGGTTTCGTCTTCCAGCAGTTCCACCTCGCGTCCGGGGTCTCCGCCCTTGACAGCGTCGCGGACGGTCTGCTCTACAGCGGACGGCCGCGCCGTGAGCGGCGCCGGGTCGCCGAGGCGGCGCTGCGCCGGGTGGGCCTGGGACACCGGCTCCTGCACGAGCCGCAGCAGCTGTCCGGCGGTGAGAAGCAGCGGGTGGCGATCGCCCGCGCGGTGGTCGGCGATCCGCCGCTGCTGCTGGCCGACGAGCCGACCGGCGCCCTCGACTCCCGTTCCGGGACGGTGGTGATGGAGCTGCTCCACGAACTGCACGAGGCCGGGACGACGGTGGTCGTCATCACCCACGACCGGGACATCGCGGCGTCCCTGCCGCGCGAGGTCAGGGTGCGCGACGGCCGTATCGAGCACGACGCGGGGTCGCCGGAGCCCCGGGCGCTGGTCCGGGCGGGGGTGGCGCGATGAGTACGACGCAGGCGTCGCCACCGGCCGAACGGGAGCGTCCGTGGGCCGAGTCGCCCCCGCCGCCGCGGCCCCGGGCAGCCCGGCTGAGCCTGTCCGACGTGGCCAGGGTGGGCGGCTGGGGACTGCGCTCGCGTCCCATGCGGGTCTTCCTCTCCGCGCTGGGCATCGCGATCGGCATCGCCGCGATGATCGGCGTGGTGGGCATCTCCACCTCGTCGACGAACGACCTGAACAAGAAGCTGTCCGCGCTCGGCACCAATCTGCTCACGGTCGCCCCGGGCACCACCATGAACGGCTCGAACGCCCATCTGTCCAAGGACGCCGTCGCGATGATCGCGAACCGGCCGGAGGTGATCTCGGCCTCCGCGACGGGCACCACGGACGTGAAGATCTACCGCAACGACCACATTCCGGCGGTGGAGTCCGGCGGCCTCACGGTCAGCGCGGCCCGGACCGACCTGCTCCGCTCCATCGGCGGTCAGATCGTGGACGGCCGCTGGCTCAACGGCGCCACCAGCCGCTTCCCGGCCGTGGTGCTGGGCTCGGAGACGGCGCGCAGCCTCGGGATCCACCAGGCCGGGCCGGAGGTGCAGGTGTGGCTCGGCAACCGCTGGTTCACCGTGGTGGGTCTGCTGGCGCACAACCAGCTGCTGCCGGCCCTTGACACGCAGGCGTTCGTGGGCTGGCAGGTGGCGGAGAAGGAACTGTCCTTCGACGGCTACCCGACGACGGTCTACACGCGGGCGAAGGACGCGGACGTCGAGAAGGTGCACGCGGTGCTGGGCCCGACGGTCTCCCCCGAGGACCCCAACGAGGTCAACGTCTCCCGTCCCTCCGACGCACTGGCCGCCAAGCAGGCCACGGACAGCGCGCTGAGCGGGCTGCTGGTGGGCCTGGGCGGGGTCGCGCTGCTGGTCGGCGGTGTCGGGGTGGCCAACACCATGGTCATCTCGGTGCTGGAGCGGCGTTCGGAGATCGGTCTGCGCCGCTCGCTCGGTGCCACCCGCGGCCAGATCAGGATCCAGTTCCTCGCCGAGGCGCTGCTGCTGTCCGGGCTGGGCGGCGTGGGCGGGGTGCTGCTGGGCATCGGGGTCACCGGCGGCTACGCCACCTACCAGGGCTGGGCCGTGCTGGTGCCGCTGTGGGCGATGGTCGGCGGCCTGGCCGCCACCCTCGTCATCGGGGGCCTGGCCGGCTTCTACCCCGCGGTCCGGGCGGCCCGGCTGCCCCCGACGGAGGCCCTCGCGACCAACTGACCGACACCGTCCAGGGATTGACATCCGGGACCGCGGTGCCCCCGCCGTACGAACGCACACGCCCCCGCCGGCGGGGGCGCCGCACCCAGGCCCGCCCGGTGTCCAAGTGCTCGGGCCGGTCGGTTGGACGACCCTGTCGCGACGGGTGTCCGACACGTGAGACTGTTGACCCGACTGCGCACATCCCGGCGCGAAGCAATACCCAGAGCAATGCCAAGAGTAATAATCAAAACAATACCCATAACCATGGATTGCCCCTGGAATTGGTCAGCCTTGTTCGCCCCGTAAGGGGCGGCTAAGGTTTTCCCATCCATCTTCCTTCCATCGAGGAACGCAATCCGTGGGGGCGATCATGAACCCGTTCGACGATGAAAACGGGACCTTTCTGGTGCTTGTGAACAGGGAGAACCAGCATTCGCTGTGGCCTTCGTTCGCGGAAATCCCGAATGGCTGGCGGCTCGTTTTCGGGGAGGCCACGCGCAAGGAATGCCTCGCCTATGTGGAGGAGAACTGGACGGATCTCCGTCCGCAGAGCCTCATCGACGCGATGAGGGAGCCCGAGGCGGCCCGCTGATGGCCGGCCCCACCGCAGCGACACGACCCAGGGAGTACCTGTGGCCATGATGGGCGGACCCGGCCCGGTCATCATCCGATCCGACGGGCCGGATTCCTCGAACGACAGCCAGCGGGCGAAGCCCGGCACGCTGAAAAGGATCATCCCGTACACCCGCGGGCACCGCCGCTCCATCGGCATTCTCGTGGTCTGCACCACGCTGAACGCCGCCTGCGCGGTCGCCCCGCCCCTGCTGCTCAAGTACCTGATCGACAACGGCATCACGGCCGGGGACACCGGGACCGTGGTCGGACTCGCGGTCGCGGTGGCGGCCGTAGCCCTGCTCGCCGTCCTCGTGGGATTCGGCGAGACCTGGTTCTCCGCCAAGGTCAGCGAGGGCCTCGTCTACGACCTGCGGGTGAAGGTCTTCGACCATGTGCAGCGCCAGTCGCTCGCCTTCTTCACCCGCGCCCAGACCGGTGCCCTGGTGAGCCGCCTCAACACCGACGTGGTCGGCGCCCAGCAGGCGGTCACCCAGATGCTCTCCACCGTGGTGTCCGCCGGACTGACCGTGGTCTTCGTGCTGGCCACGATGTTCTACCTGTCCTGGACGATCACCCTGATCTCGCTGGCACTCGTCCCGTTCTTCATCCTCCCCGGCCGCCTCATCGGCCGCCGCCTACAGGGCCTGGCCCGTCGGCACATGAACGTCAACGCCGAGATGGGCTCGCTCATGCACGAGCGGTTCAACGTCGCCGGCGCCCTCCTCGCCAAGCTCTACAGCCGCCCGGACCGGGAGACCGTCGGCTACGCGCGGCTCGCCGCCCGCGGCCGTGACATCGGCGTCCGCAACTCGGTCGCCATGAAGACGCTCTTCCTGGCGACCATGTTCATCGGCTCGATCGCCACCGCCGTGGTCTACGGCGTCGGCGGTGTGCTCTCGGTGCACGGCGCCTTCCGGATCGGCACCCTGGTGGCCCTCACCACGTTGCTCACCCGGCTCATGGCCCCGGTCGGCCAGCTGGCCAACGCCCAGGCCGACGCCATGACCGCGCTCGTCAGCTTCGACCGGCTCTTCGAGGTCCTCGACCTGCGGCCGCTGGTCACCGAGAAGCCCGACGCGGTGGCACTGCCCGCCGGCGCGGCCCGCGACACCGCCCCCGCCGTCGAGTTCCGCGGAGTGTCGTTCCGCCACCCCCGGCCCGCCGACGTCTCCCTCGCCTCTCTGGAGGCCTTCGCCACGCCGACACCCGAGCGCGACGGCGACACCTGGGCGCTGCGCGATCTCAGCTTCACCGTGCCGGCCGGCAAACTCACCGCGCTGGTCGGCCCGTCCGGAGGCGGCAAGACCACCACCACCCACCTGGTGCCCCGGCTGTACGACCCGGAGGAGGGCACCGTCCTCATCGACGGGCGCGATGTGCGCGACCTGACGCTCCAGTCGCTCAGCGACACGGTCGGCATGGTCACCCAGGACGGGCACCTGCTGCACACCACCATCCGGGAGAACCTGCTCTACGCCCGCCCGGACGCCACAGAGGAGGACCTGGTCGCGGCCTGCCGGGCCGCACAGATCTGGAAGCTGGTCGCCTCCCTGCCCGACGGGCTGGACACCATGGTCGGCGACCGCGGCTACCGGCTCTCCGGCGGCGAGAAGCAGCGCATCGCCATGGCGCGGCTGCTGCTCAAGGCCCCGCCCGTGGTCGTGCTCGACGAGGCGACCGCGCACCTCGACTCCGAGTCCGAGGCCGCCCTCCAGCAGGCCCTCAAGACCGCGCTCGCCGGCCGGACCTCGCTGGTGATCGCGCACCGGCTGTCGACCATCCGGGACGCCGACCAGATCATCGTCCTGGACCAGGGGCGCATCGTGGAGCGCGGCACCCACGACGAACTGCTGGCACTCGGCGGGCTCTACGCCGAGCTGCACCGTACCCAGTTCGCCGGCCGCGCCCTCGCCGCCGAGGCCGAGGACGACCCGGAGGGCCTGCCGGCGCAGCGGGTCCCGGAACCGGTGGGCTCCGGCCCCCGGCAGGTCGGCTTCGGTCCCGGACCCGGCGGCCCGGGGATGCCCGAACCGGGGATGGCCGGGCCGGGTCCCCGACCGGTTTTCTTCGGTCCCGGCGGACCCGACGGACCGGGCGGACCAGGAGGACCAGGAGGACCCGGCGGCCCGGGGGGACCGGGAGGTCCCGGCGGTCCCGGCGGGCCGGGAGGCCCTCGACCGCGCTGAACCCGTCCCCCGGAAGCGGGGGGGGGGGGGGGGCGGGCGGGGGGGGGGGGCCCCCCCGGGGCGCCCCCGGCACCCCCCCCCCCCCCCACCCGCCCCCCGGGGGGGGGGGGGGTGGGCGCGCGGGT
>NZ_JBFBJL010000116.1:0-18299 GCF_040686075.1 Streptomyces sp. NPDC086519 | reverse complement strand
GCACCCAGTACGACAAGCTGACGGTCACCGCCGGTTCGACCACCCTGGCCACGTACTCCAACCTCAACGCGGCCTCCGGATACGTGCAGAAGTCCTTCAGCCTCGGGTCCTTCGCGGGCTCGACCGTCACCCTGAAGTTCAGCGGTGTCGAGGACTCCTCGCTCCAGACCAGCTTCGTCGTCGACGACACCGCCGTCACGACCGGCTGACGCAGGACAGTCGGGCGTCCCGCACCCGGATTCCGGGTGCGGGACGCCCGCGTGGGTCAGCTCAGCGGGTCCAGCGTCAGGTACGCCTGCTGCGGATTGCCGTCGTTGACCAGCGACTCCTGGTTGCCGACGTCGTCGAAGGCGAAGGCGTACGCCTTGCCGTCGGCCATCTGGGCGTGGATGTCGCGCGCGTAGTGGTTGGTGACCGGGTCCTGGTAGAAGTCCGCCGGGCTGGTGTCCGGCTGGTTGGAACTGGTCAGCAGCGTCGACCGGTTGAAGCCCGCGCAGAGTGTGCGCGAAATCGGCCCGCGTACCTGGTCGTTGGGTGCGTCGAGCAGGTTGTGGCAGCCGAAGACGCTGTTCGCGTCGGGCTTCTGGAAACTCGTCACCACCGCTCCGGTGGAGTCGGTGAAGTTCATGACGTTCCCCGAGACCCGGCCGTAGTACTTCGTGTTCGGCTGGTCGGCGAACGGCGTGACGGTCAGGGCCGACGTCGAGTACTTCGACCAGACCCGGTTCACGTAGTCGTCCATGACGGTCGACGGCAGCGCCCCGGTCTCCACCCCGTACAACGGGGAGAGCGCGCGCAGCACGGTGCCGTCGGAGCGGGTCTGGACCAGGTTCGCCCAGCCGCCGCTCTGTCCGCGCAGGGCGCTGAAGAACCCTTTGTAGCCACCCGGCTTGAGGTGCCCGGTGGCGGCCGTGCTGCCGTCGGAGCGCCGCACCCCGACCGCGTACGGCACCGAGAACATGTCCACCTGGGTGCTGTTGATCCACAGCCCCGAGTCGTTGAGCGTGTACTCGGACCAGTTGAAGAGGATGTCGCGGTTCGGGTCGCTCGGGTTCTGCACCGCGGGCTGCACCAGACCGCCGGTGGTCAGTCTGAAGTCGAGCTTCTGGCCGTAGGAGAAGTAGATCCGGCCGGAGAACTTCGGGATCTGGATCGTCTTCGACTGACCTGCCGCCGGGCCGGTGATCGAGGCGTCCGGTGCCGGGGTCGGCGGGGTGCCGCCGGCGGGCCAGGCGTGGAAGGTGCCGTTGGCGTCGGCCCAGCCCTGCTGTCCCGAGGAGAGCTGGGTGCCGAGGTCGTAGATGTACACCTGGTCGCCGCGGCCGGAGTTGTTGGTGATCTTCAGCGGGATCGTGGCGGGTACCGCCGCCTCGGCCGGGTGCGGGGTGCCCAGGGTGAGCACCCCGCCGATCAGTGCCGCTGTGGCCGTCAGGGGCAGTGTCCGGCGTGCGAGTCCTGTGCGCACTCTCCACCTCCGTGTGGGGTCGGGGTTGGCACGAAACTGGTCCGTACCAATTCTGAGAGCGCTCTCAGCGTGGGTCGTGGGTCGGGTGCATGTCAACAAGGCGGACGGAATCGGGGCCCGTCGGATCGACGGGCCCCGGGAATCCGGTGGAACGGGTGGCTCAGAGGGCGCGCTTCAACAGGTCGAGCAGGGCGGCCCAGTGGCGCTCGTCGGCCGCGCCGGAGTAGGACGACGTGTCGGCCTGCGTGTAGCCGTGCGCGGCGCCCCGGTAGATCTCGCACGTGTTGCGGACCCCGGCGGCGTCGAGCGCCTCCCGGAAGGTGCGGATCTGGTCCTCGGTCATCGACTGGTCCTGGTCCGCGAAGCCGAAGTACAGCTCCGCGGTGACCCGGCCGGCGAGCAGGTGCGGGCTGTCCGCGTCGTCGGTGACCAGCCGGCCGCCGTGGAAGCCGCCCGCGGCCGCGACCCGGTCCGGGAACGCGGCGGCGGTCCGCATCGCCAGCCGGGCGCCCATGCAGTAGCCGGTGATCCCGACCGGCCCGTCGGCCACCAGCGGGCTGTCGGCCAGCCAGTCCAGGTAGGCGGCCGAGTCGCGGTCGCTGAGCTCGGGCGTCAGCGACATCATGATCGGCATGAGCCGCTGCCAGATCGCCGGGTCCGCCGATGGATCGATGAACTCGGGGAGTTCGACGACCGGAGTGCGGCCGCTGCGGTAGAAGACGTTGGGGACCAGGACCGTGTAACCGGCGCCGGCGAGCCGGTCCGCCATCGCCTTCAGGTGCGGGCGGATCCCGAAGGCGTCCTGGTACAGCAGCACGCCCGGGTGCGGGAGTCCGTCGGCGGGGTGGGCCAGATAGGCGTCGGCGGTACCGTCCTCGGTGGTGATGTCGACGTCGGTTCCCTGTACGGCGGTCATGGCTCAAGTGCCTCTCTGCGGAGTCGGCGTCGGGGTGGGGGACACCCGGCGCGGCGTGTCCCGATCATCGTGGCACGCCGGGGCGGAGAGCCGTGGACGGGGGAGCGTCGAGCTCACTCGAAGCGCGAGGTGTCGCCGGCGCCCCGGCGGACGATCTCCGCCTCGCCGCCCGAGAAGTCGATGACCGTGGTCGGCTCGGTGCCGCAGTCCCCGGAGTCCACCACCGCGTCCACCTGGTGGTCCAGTCGGTCCTTGATCTCCCAGCCCTGGGTCAGCGGCTCCTCCTCGTCCGGCAGCAGCAGGGTGCTGGAGAGCAGGGGCTCGCCCAGCTCGGCCAGCAGCGCCTGGGTGACCACGTGGTCGGGGATACGGACGCCGACGGTCTTCTTCTTCGGGTGCAGCAGCTTGCGCGGCACCTCGCGGGTCGCGGGCAGGATGAAGGTGTAGCTGCCGGGTGTCGACGCCTTCACGGCCCGGAACACGTCGTTGTCCACGCGCACGAACTGGCCGAGTTGCGCGAAGTCGCGGCACATCAGAGTGAAATGGCGCCGGTCGTCCAGATGCCGGATGGTGCGGATCCGGTCCATGCCGTCGCGGCTGCCGAGCTGACAGCCCAGCGCGTAGCAGGAGTCGGTCGGGTATGCGATGAGCGCCCCCGAGCGGACCGCGTCGGCGATCTGCGAGATGCTGCGCGGCTGCGGGTTGTCGGGGTGCACGTCGAAGTACTTCGCCATCCGCCGAGCTTATGCCGTACGGCGGGCATCGGCCGAGCGGGCCGGGCACGCGCCGGACGGTCGAGGGGCCGTCCCTGTTCGGCACGGCCATGGCCGCACGTCCCTGTCCGGGGCGTGACCGGATCCGGCACTCCCCGGCGGCGAGGCGGTGCCCGCGCTGCCGCCGGACCCGCCCGCCCGCCGTGGCCGCCCCCCCTGCTGGACCGGCGGGCCGCTCTGCCCTTCCGCATCCGAGCCACGCCCGCCCTGCCCGCCGCCCGGCCGCGCACGGCCCTCGCGCGCGCCGGAGGCCTCACGGGGGCCGCCCGCCATCACCCACCGGCGGAGCCGGGCCACGCCGGGCACCGGGCCTGGCGTGCCGCGCCCCGGCGCCCGCACCGGAGGGCTGGTGGGGGGTGCCGGTGTCGTTGGTGGGTGCTGGTTCGTGGCTGGTTGCTGGGCCTGGTGATGCCTGGTCCGGGGGTCTGAGGCGGAGGGCTCGCGGGGGGCGTCCGCTGCCGCCGGTGGACGTCGGGGCTGCCCCTGGCCCCCTTGGTCCAGGTCGCCCCGGGGCTCGTCATGGCATGGCATGGCATGGCTCGGCAGGCCCCTCGTGGCCTTCACCGGTCACCGGTTCGGTGGCCTCGGAATCGGTCCGGATGTCCGGCGGGTTCCTGGGCACCCGAGGAGTGAGCCACGCCGGGGCCCTCCCCCCGGCCCGGGTGGGGCATGTGCGCCGGCGGCCCTTCCCCCGAGAGCCGCCGGCGGAGCCGGGACCGGTGACGGGACCAGGCCTCGTCCGATCGGGTAACGTCCGTGGACCGAGGCTGAAGCGAGGGACGAGGGGCAGGGCGAGATGGCAGGCCGAGCGGACCAGGGCCCGCGGCACCCGGCACCCCTCGGCGACGACTGGGCCGCACGGCTCCTCGACCATCTGCGTCCCGGTGCCCGCGACCCGCGCCGGGTCGTCGCCTGGCTCGCCGGCGCCGTGCAGGCGACCGTGTGCCTCCAGGCCGCGGACGGCACCCTGCTCGCCGGGACCGGGATCCCCCTCGACGACTGCCTCGTGGCCGACGTGGTCGCCGGGCGGATCTCCGCCGCCGCCGTCCAGGACGGCGACCGCCACCTGCGGCTGGTCGCGGTCCGCGCCCCCGACCCCCGTCCGGCCGCCGCCGGCCTGCTCGCCGTGGCCCGCGCGACCCCCTTCGACCGGCGGGCCGCCGAGATGGTCACCCACACCGCCGGAGTCGTCGAACTCCTGCTGCGCGAGCGGGAACTGACGGCCGCCGGGCACCGGCTCCGGCGGGCCACCGCCGACCTGCGCCTCGCCATCCTGCAACTCCTGATGGTCGAGGACACGGTCTCCGCGCGCCGCGTCGCCGCCGGCCTGTGGCCCGGCCTGCTCGACACCGACAGCGCCTGCGTGTACATCGTCGAGGGACATCCGGCGGAGCGCGACGGCCTCGCCGAGGACTGCCTCGACATGACCCGCGACCAGGCCCTCGTCGTGCGCTGCCCCGCCATGGACGGCCACGTCATCATCCTCAGCCCCGCCCCCGCGACGGCCGAGCGGCTGCGCTCGCTCGTCCACGGCCGCCCCGGCACCTTCCTCGGCGGCAGCGGCCCGCAGAGCCTGGCCCAGACGGCCGTCGCCTACGGCCAGGCCGTCAGCGCCCTCGCCGTCGCCCGCTTCCGCCCCGACCAGGCCGCCGTCTACGCCGAACGCACCCACCCGGAACGGCTGATGGACCCCGCCGCGCTGTACGCCTGGTCCACCGCCGTGCTGCGGCCGCTGGACACCCTGCCCCACCACACCCGCGCGGAACTCCTCGCCACCACCCGCCTCGGCCTGGAGTTCACCGCCGTCAGCGCCGCCAAGATACTCGGGGTCAGCCGCAACACCGTGCGCGCCCGCATGGACCGGGTCGAGGCGCTGCTGGGCGCCGACTTCTCCGACCTCACCGTGCGCGCCACCGCCCACCTGGCCCTCAACACCCAGGCGGCCCTCGCGGAGGAGCTCGCCGGTACGGTGCCGCGGCCGTCCGGCGTCCGCCTGGGCGACCTCCTGGCGAGTCCGGCGCTGCGGGCCTGGGCGCACGACCTCCTCGACCGTCTGGTCCGGGACGGCCGCGACCTGCGCGGCACCCTGCGCGCCTGGATCGCCGCCGGCGGGAACGCCGAACGCGCCGCGCAGGATCTGGGGGTGCACCCCCAGACCGTCCGCGAACACGTGCGGGGCGCCGAGCCCGTCCTGGAACGCCAGCTGCTGGCCGCCGGCACCGACCTGTACGAGGTCGTCCTCGCCCATCTCGCCCTCGGGGACCTCACCGCCCCCGTCCTGCTCCGGGCGAATCAGGGCCAACCGGACTCACCTGTGCACGGGTGAGGCCTCGGCGTACGCGAACGGGCATCGGCGCGATACCCAACGGCGCGACACGGACGTATGTTCACGTTGTGCGGGGGCACGACCGGAACGGGGGACCGGTCGCAGCCCCCGCGACCCCCGGTTCACGCCTCCAGGCGCACCGGGATCTCCTGCCAGCCGCAAGCGATGAACGACGGCACCTGCCGCAGTTCGTCCTTCCCGACCGCGAGCCGCAGGCCCGGGAACCGGTCGAACAGTGCGGGCAGCGCGGCCAGCGCCTCCGCCCGGGCGAGCGGGGCGCCGATGCAGCGGTGCACCCCGATCCCGAACGCCAGGTGGTCGTCGGCGCCCCGAGCGGCGTCGAACGCGCCCGCGTCCGGCCCGTAGTGCGCCGGGTCCAGACCCGCCGCCGCGTACGTCGTGATGATCGCGTCCCCGGCCGGGATGGTCACGTCCCCGACCTTCAGGTCGCTCACCGCGAACCGCAGCGGCAGCGAGGCGATCGACGGATGCGCCCGCAGCGTCTCGTCGATCACCGCGTCCCAGCCGACCGTCCCGGCGCGCACCGCCGCCAGCTGCGCCGGATCCGTCAGCAGTGCCACGACCGCGTTGCCGATCAGGTTGACCGTGGTCTCGAAACCGGCGCCGATCACCAGCAGCAGCGTGTACAGCAGCTCCTCGTCGCTGAGCCGGTCGCCGTCCTCGTCACGGACCCGGATCAGCTCCGTCGTCATGTCGTCGCCCGGATGCTCCACCTTGTACGCGATGAGACCGCCGAGGACCGTGCCGATCCGCTCCTGCACGAACGCCGCGTGCTCGGGGGTCGGGTCGGAGGTGTCCATGATGGCCGCGATCAGCGCACCGGTGTCCTCGCGCATCTCGTCCGGCACCCCGAACAGTTCGCAGATCATCCGCATGGGCAGCGGCTGCGCCAGCCCGGCCCGCAGCTCCACCGCCGCCCCGCCGGCACCCGCGGCCGCCACCTCGTCCAGCAGCTCCGCGGCGATCGCCGTGACGCGCGGCCGCATCGCCTCGGTCCGCCGGTGCGTGAAGCTCGACGCCACCAGCTTGCGCAGCCGGGTGTGGTCGGGACCGTACGCGGAGAGCATGTTGACCACGCCGATCCAGCCCAGCACCCAGCCCCAGGAGGGGTGTTCGCCGATCTCCGGCCAGAGCCGCCAGTGCTTGCGCGGGTCCTTGCTGACCTGGGGATCGAGGATGAGCTCCTTGAGGACGTCGTACCCGGTGGGAGCCCAGGCGGGTATGCCGCCGGGCAGTTCGACGGGCACCACGGGGCCGAGGGCGCGCAACCGCGCGCTCTCCGCCGGGATGTCGGAGCCGAACGGATCGAGAGCGATGCGGTCGGTGACGGTCACGACGACTCTCCAGGCTGGTCGGGGGAGCGGGGACTGAACCGGACGGGCAGCGAGGTCAGCGAGCGGTGGAACGGGCCGGGCCGCCAGTCGAGCTTCTCGCGGGGCAGGACCGGGTCGAGGTCGGGCAGCCACTGCGTCAGCTGTTCGATCGCCTCGGTCGCGATGAGCAGCGCGTGGTGCCGGACCGGGCAGGCGTGCGGGCCCGCGCCCCACGACAGGTGCGAGGCGTCCCCGGTGCGCCGGGCGCTGGTGGCCTCCCGCTCCGCGAAGAGCCCCACGGCGCCGAAGGAGACCACCACCGGGACGGCAGGCCTGACCCACGCCCCGTGGAACGAGACCGGCCGACGGGCGTAGTAGATGCCGTAGTTGGCCAGCGGGGTCTCGTGATGCAGCACCTCGACCACCGCGTCCATGACCGGGCGGGCGCCGCTGGTGAGCGTGGAGTAGTAGAGCGGGTTGCCGAGGATCCGGGAGAGCGCGTTGGAGACGAGGTTCGTGGTCGGCTCGTAGCCGGCGCCGAGGGTGAGGAACACCTGCCAGGTGACCTCCTCCGGGGTCAGCCCGGCGGGATGGTCCAGGAGCATGCTCGGCAGGTCCTCGCCGCGCTCCTCGACCTTGGCGGCGATCAGCCGCAGCACGTACCCGGTGAAGTCCGCCTCGCCCTCGGCGGCCTGCGCGCCGCCCTCCATCATCTTCAGGAGGCCCTCGTTGAGCCGGTCGCCCTGACTGTCCGGCAGCCCGAAGAGGTTGTTGAACACCAGGGCCATCAGCGGCCGGGTGAAGTCGGTGACGAGATCCGCCTCGCCCCTGGGGCCGAACCGGTCGACCAGCAGCCGTACCGCCCGGTGCACCAGGTGGCGCAGATCGTGCGGCTCGATCAGGTCGAACACGTCGATGAGGGTGGCCCGGTAGCGGATGTGCGCGTCGGCGTCCGAGAACAGGGCGTTGGGCCGCCAGCGCATCATGCCGAGCAGCGGGGAGTCCTCGGGGACGGTCGCCTCCCAGCCCCGCGGGTCGTGCGAGAAGGTCTCGACGTCCCGGAGCACGTCCAGGGCGGCGCGCCGCTCGGTGACGACGTACGCGGGGGTGCCCGGCGCGAGCTCCGCCCAGCCCACCGGGCCCTGGGCGCGCAGGGCCGCGTAGTAGCCGTGCGGGTTGCGGGCGAAGCCGTCCTCCCACAGCCGCACCGGACCCGAGACGGTGAAGGACTGCCGCGCGCTCATCGGGCCTCCGCCGGCCGGTCGTCGATCAGATGCTGGACCAGGGCGAGCAGCGCGTCGACCGAGGAGTGCCCGTCCCGGGCGTCGCAGGTCACCATCGGGGTGCCCGGCTGAAGGTCCAGGGCGGTGCGCAACTGTTCGCCCGTGTAGTGGCTCGGCGCGTCGGGAAACGCGTTGAAGGCGACCGCGTACGGCAGCCCCGCCTCCTCGACCAGGCCGAGCACGTCGAAGGAGGCGTCGATGCGGCGGCTGTCCACGAGGACCAGAGCACCCAGCGCCCCGTAGGAGATGTCGTCCCACAGCGTCCGGAACCGCTCCTGCCCCGGCGTCCCGAACAGGTACAGCACGATCCCGCCGGACAGGCTGATCCGCCCGAAGTCGATGGCGACGGTCGTCGTCTCCTTCTCCCGGACCCCGTCGAGATCGTCGACAGGCACGGAGGCCTCGGTGAGATGCTCCTCGGTGTGCAGGGGGCGGATCTCCGACACCGAGTCGATCAGGGTCGTCTTGCCCACCCCGAACGGCCCGGTCACCAGGATCTTCACCAGGTCGCGGGCGTCGTCGGGGAGATGGGTGCCGCCCGCGCGGGGCAGCTCACTGGTGCTTGAGGGCGCGGAGGCCATCGGCCACTCTCTTCAGCAGGTCGGGGTCGAACCGTTCGGCGGGCGGGATCGGCGCGCGGGCCTGGACCAGGTCCCGGTCGACCAGGTCGGCGGCCAGCACCCGCACGGCGGAGAACGGCAGCCGCAGCAGCGCCGCCGCCTCCACCACCGTCAGGGCACCGCCGGACAGCAGCTCCAGCAGGGCCAGTTCGGCGGCCGGGAGACCGGCGGGCAGGGGGGTCCCGTCACGGGCGAGCACCGTCAGCCGCTCCACGTGGGGACGGCTGGGGCGGGCCACCCCGCCGGTCGACAGGTACGCGGGGACCAGGGGACGGCCGCCACGGCGGCCGGTCATGCCGGCGCGCCGCCGTCGGAGCCTCTGGGCGCGGCCGCCATCGCCTTCTCACCCAGCCGGGCCACCTGTGAGTGCACCCGGTGCGCCAGCAGGTCCAGGCGCACCTCGGGGTCGCCGTAGGCCGCCACACAGGTGCCGTGGTCCGTCGGTACGATCAGCACGTACCCGTGGTCCGACTCGATGACCACCTGCCGCACCTCGGCCCGGTCCCGGTCCGCGAACGCGGCCGCCGCGGCCCGGCAGGCGCCCTGCACGGTACTGGTGATCGCGGCCACCCGCTCGGCACTCGCCCGGGACAGTGCGTCGGTGTAGCCGGTCGCGAGGCCGTCCCGGGTGAGCAGGACGGCGGCCAGTACGTGCGGCACCTGCAGGACGGGGTCCAGCACCCATGCCGTCTCGCCCGCATCGCGGCTGTTCATCCGGCCGCTCCTCCTTCTTCTTCGTCGGTCCGGTGGGATTCGGGCGTGTTCGCCCGCTTGGGAGCCCGCGCCGCCGCAGTGCCGTACTGCAGGGCCGCGAGCGCGGCGGCGGCCTCGTCGGGACGGCGCGCGGCCGGCTGCGGCCGAGGCACACCGGGGGTGCCGGGGGCGGCGGCGGTGGCACGACGGCGCCGCTGCGGCAGACCGCCCAGGTCGTCCGGCTCCTCGCGGCCGGGAGCGGGGGCCGGGGCGGGGACGCGCTCGTGCTCGTCCTCAGGCCCGGAACGGGCCGGCGCGGCGGGCGCCGCAGGGGCAGGCACCGCGGACTCGGCCGACGCGATCTCGGGTACGGGCGTCTCCGGCACGGCTGTCCCACACGCGGGCATGTCACGCAGGGGGGCCTCGCGAACCGCCGCCTCGAACCCGGCCGTGTCACGCCCCGCCGTCTCGTGCCGGCCCCGCTCACGCACCGGGTCCCTGCGCGCCGGGCGTTCCCGGGTCGAGCGCGGTGCGCTGGCCGACGGGGGCCGTTCGCCCGGGTCGATCCGGGCGAGCAGGTGGCTGTCGACCCGCAGCACCGCGCGCACCCCGCCGTAGGGCGAGGGGGAGGAGACATCGACGCTCAGGTCGAACTGGCGGGTGAGCTGGCCGATCGCGGCCAGGCCCATGCGCGGGGGGTCACCGAGGTCGGTCAGCAGGATCGGGTCGCTGCCCGCGACCAGCCGCTGGGCGCGGGCCCGTTCGTCCTGCGTCATGCCGAGGCCCGCGTCGTCGACGCTCACGCACACCCCGTGGTGGACGTGCTCCAGATTGACCACGACGGCGGTGTCCGGTGCCGAGTGGCGCAGCGCGTTGTCGAGGAGTTCGGCGACGATGATGGCGACCGGCTCGACCGCGTGGGACACCAGGGCGGTGCCCGGCTCCAGGTGGTTGTGGACCTGGACCCGGTGGTAGCCGGAGAGCCGGGCCTGGCCGCCGGTGACGGCGTCCACCACGTGGGACTCCTCGCGGGCCAGCCCCACCCAGGCCCCGCACACCACGGCCGCGACCTGCGCCCGCCGCAGCGACTGCTCGTTCTCGTGGTCCAACGCGAACAGCGTCTGCGCCAACTCCGGGTCGTCGTAGAGCTGTTGGAGCCCACGCAGGGCGTCCTGCAGCCGGTACAGGGCGGCCTGGATCTCCCGGGTGGCGCCCCGGAGGCCGGCCTGCGCGGCCGCGTCGATGCGGGTGCGCTGCGCGGTCAGCTCCTCGCGCAGCGCGGTGAGCACGTACTCCAGCGCCGTCCCGGTGGGGGTCCCGGGCGTCTGCTGCCGGACGGGCCCCGGAACCCGCAGGTGCGGATGGGCGAGCTGGGCCGCGGCCGCGGGCATCCGGCGGGCGGCGAGATGCTCGACCTCGGCGACGAACGCGTCCTCGGCGCCCTCCAGTTCGGCGCGCAACTCCGCCACCTCGGCCCTCAGCGCCGCCTGCCGGCGCCGGGACCTGAGCAGGCTGCCGCCGAGGGCGAGCGCGGAGAGTGTTCCGGCGGCGAGACCACCGGCCACCAGTTCCGGCAATTCGATCATGGAATCGGTTTCCAGGGGAAGTAGGGCAGCAGTGGGCAGGGGGGAGCCCGGGGCCCTCCCATGTGGCGCTCGCAGCACAGTACACACCGTCATCGACCAGCCCCGCACGGTGAATCGTTACATCGCTTCGAATCCGCTCGGCGACTGTTCGCTTCTGTGTCAAGTGTCGGAAATGCCATGTGGCGATGGTGAGTTGAGGCTCCGCGCGGCCGTGTCGTCACCGCGTGGCGGAGGCCGGCGCCGGCAGGTCGAAGACGTGGGCCGGGGAGATGACCCGGGTGATCGCCTGACCGAACAGGGTGCCGGGCTCGATGCCGCCCTTGTAGCTGATGTCGGTGTTGAGCAGCACGACGACGGTCGTCCGCGTCGACGGCAGGTAGACGGTCAGGGACTCGTAGCCGGGCAGCGAGCCGTTGTGCCCGATCCAGCCCTGGACGTCGAAGATGCCGAGACCGTACCCGGCGCCCTGGACGCCGGTCGAGGGGGTGGCCAGCCGCTGCTTCTGGACGGCGGGGCCCACCATGGCCGTGCCGTCGGGGAAGACACCGGTGGCCACGGTGCGGGCCCAGGTGCGCAGATCGTCCAGGTTCGAGATCATCGCGCCGGCGGCCCAGCCCCAGGACGGGTCCCAGCCGGCGGTCTCCTCGACCTTCCCGCTCGCCGTCTGGTCCGTGTAGCCCTGGGCGTGCGGGGCGGGGAACTCGTTCCCGGTCGGGAACAGGGTGTGGCTCAGGCCCGCCGGTGCGAGGACGTGCTGTGCGAGGTAGTCGCCGAGCCGCTGTCCGCTCTCCTTCTCGACGAGCAGGCCGAGCAGGATCAGGTTGGTGTTGCAGTAGGAGAACTTCTCCCCGGGCCGGAACATCACCCGGTGTCTGAAGGAGTAGGCGAGCAGCTGCCGCGGGGTGAAGGCACGCTGCGGATCCGAGGTCAGCGCCTTGAGGAAGCCGTCGTCCTCGGAGTAGTCGAACAGCCCGCTGCGCATCCCGGCCAGGTCCCGCACGGTGATCCGGTCGCCGTCGGGTACACCGTCGAGGTACGTGCCGACGGGGTCGTCCAGGCCGACCTTGCCCTGGTCGACCAGCTGCAGCACCGCGGTCACGGTGAACGTCTTGGTCTCGCTGCCGATCCGCATGTACAGGTCGGGGGACATCTGCCGCCCGGTCGCCTTGTTCGCGACCCCGAACGAGCGAACGTAGTCGCTGTGCCCCGGCGTCCAGACCCCGACGGTCACGCCGGGCACGTCCGCCTCGCGCATGACGTGCCGCACGACCGCGTCGAGCCGGCGGGCCAGCGCCGGGGTCATGTCGCGGACGTCCGGGCTGCCGGAGGCGGAGGTGGATGCGGAGGGGGCGGGCGAGGGCGCGGCGAACGCGGCCGGTACGGGGGCGGGCGCGGTGACGAGGGGCACGGCGAGTGTCCCCAGCGCGACGGCGACCGCGGCCCCCCAGCGGAGCATGGCGGACGTGTACGGCATGGGCTGACTCCAGGCACGTGAGAGCGAACGTGCGGTGGGGTCGGACGTCAGAACCCTGGGCTCACAGGATACGAGCGCGCACCCGGTGCCGCCTGTCGGCCCCGGGCCGCGGAATGCCGCCGGAATGCTCGTAGGACGGGGGCGGCCCCGATCGGGGGGTGCGTTCACCCGGCCCGGTGAGCGCACCGGACGGCGCGTACCACCGGCGCGTGCCTGGCGTCGGCCCTGGCATGGACGGAATCTCTCGCACGCCCTGGCGCACGGGCCAGGAGCCGCGCGCCCTGTGCTCCCCTGGGCTGATCCACGCCCGACTCGTGGGGGAACGGCGGGAGCAGGACCGTACGGTGCCGGCCGGACCGGAGAGCCGCCGGGCCGGCGTTCTCGCCCTCCTGCCCCACCGCTGACCTCACCGTTCCTCGCACACCGGCCGCAGCACCGCCAGCGTGCCGTTGGCCTCCCGCAGCGCCAGCTCCAGGATGGCCGGCGCGTGCAACGCGCCACTGCCGTCAGGCGGCACCAGCCACTCGAGGAAACGCGCGGGCCGGTACGGCGGCGGTGCGGCGACCCACGCCCCCTTGCTCGTGTACCGCAGCCCGGCCCCGATCCAGCCGCCGCACGGGTCGGGCGGCAGGAAGAACCCGACCCGGTGCGCCGCGGTGTCCACCAGGGTCGGCCCGGGCACCGGCAGGGAGGGCCGCCACAGCAGGTCCAGCGTGAGCAGACCGAGCCGGTCCGGCACGCTCAGCACATCCCAGAAGCGGCCGGCCTCCAGCAGCGAAACGCCCTCCCCGTGGTCCCACTCCCACTTGCAGGTCCGGGGGTCCGCCGAGGCCGCCGCGAGCCATTCCACGCCCTGCATCCACATCGTGTTCGTCATGTACCGCTCCGGGATATCTCCGCTCACCTGTTCCAGGCGCAGGGAGCGACCGACACCGGGCATTCTGCGCGACCACACGCCAACCCGGCATATGCATGCTGGTAGATATTTCTAAATGGCGGAAGGGGTGGCGGACCCTGGCGTTTGAGAGCGGACGTTCGAACGCTGCGCACCGGTACGGGCGTTGAGCGGAACGGCGGACATCCCGCGGCTTTTCCGCGCCCGAAGTGACGCTCGAATCAGTCGTCACGGCACTCGATTCGAGCGTTGATCCTTGATGCGGGAGCGATATCAGTCGTATGCTCCCGTCATTCCGTCGTCACCCGCTCCCGACCAGGAGTACTCCATGGACCGCACCCGACTGCACGCCCTCCTGGCCCGCGAGAGCGCCGAGGCCGAGCGGGGCAACCCCCGCTCCCGAGCCGCGTACGCCGGCGCCGGCCATCTCTTCGGCCGGGTCCCGATGACCTGGATGAACAAGACCGCCGGAGCTTTCCCCCGGTACCTGGCGACCGCGCGCGGAGCCCGGGTCACCGACATCGACGGGCACACGTACATCGACTTCTGCCTCGGCGACACCGGCGCCATGGCCGGTCACTCGCCGGCCGCCGTGACCGAGGCGGTGCAGCGCAGGTTCGCCGAGCTGGGCGGGGCCACCGCGATGCTGCCGACGGAGGACGCGGAGTGGGTCGGCGCCGAGCTGACCCGCCGCTTCGGACTCGCCCGCTGGAGCTTCTCGCTCACCGCGACGGACGCCAACCGGTGGGCGATCCGGCTCGCCCGCGCCGTCACCGGACGCCCGAAGATCCTCGTGAACAGCTACAGCTACCACGGCAGCGTCGACGAGTCCCTCATCGTGGTCGGCCCCGACGGCAAGGGAGCGCCCCGCCCCGGGAACGTCGGCGCGCCCTGCGACGTCACCCTGACCAGCCGGGTGGCCGAGTTCAACGACCTGGACCAGCTGGAGCGCGAACTCGCCCACGGCGACGTGGCGGCCGTCCTCATGGAACCCGCCCTGACCAACATCGGCATCGTGCTGCCCGAGCCCGGCTACCTGGACGGTGTGCGCGCCCTCACCCGGCAGTACGGCACGCTGCTCATCAACGACGAGACGCACACCTTCTCGGCGGGCCCCGGCGGCTGTACCGCCGCCTGGAACCTGGAGCCGGACCTGCTGACCATCGGCAAGGCCATCGGCGGCGGCATCCCGGCCGGTGCCTACGGCCTCTCCGCCGAACTCGCCGAGCGGCTCCTCGCCCGCGACGACCTGGACCTGGTGGACATGGGCGGCGTCGGCGGCACCCTCGCCGGCAACGCGCTCTCGGTGGCGGCGACCCGGGCCACCCTGGAGCACGTGCTCACCGACGAGGCGTTCGACCGCATGGCACAGCTCTCGGCACGCTTCGAGACCGGCGTCCGGGACGCCGTCGAGGCGCAGGGCCTGCCCTGGTCGGTCAGCCGCCTCGGCGCCCGCACCGAGTACCGCTTCGCCTCCCCGGCCCCGCGCACCGGCACCGCGGCCGAGGCCGCCGCCGACCCCGAGCTGGAGGACTTCCTGCATCTCTACCTCGCCAACCGGGGCATCCTCCTCACCCCTTTCCACAACATGGCCCTGATGTGCCCCGACACCACCGCGCAGGACGTCGACACCCACACCGCGGTGTTCGGCGCGGCCCTGCGTGAACTGGCCGGCTGAGGAACCGGGGAAAGGAGGGGACGCGGTGCACATGGACGACATCGACCGGGCCATCCTGCGCGAGCTCCAGGCCGACGGCCGTATCGCCTACGCCGACCTGGGGCCGAAGGTGGGTCTCTCCGCCTCCGCGGCCCGGCAGCGCCTGCAGCGCCTGCTGGACTCCCGGGCCGTGCAGGTCGTCGGCGTCACCGACCCGATGGCCATGGGCGGCCAGGCGATGGCCCTGCTCGGTATCGGCGTGGACGGCGACCCCAGGGAGGTCGCCGACGCGCTCGCCGGACACCCCGAGGTGGTGTACTCCGTGTTCACCTCGGGCGGCTTCGACCTGTTCGCCGAGGTGGTCACGCCCGGCCCGAAGGACCTGCTCGACTTCGTGGGCGACGTGGTCCGGCCGATCGAGGGGGTACGCGAGGTCCGGCCCTTCCCGTACTTCGGCATCCACACCCACCGCTTCCTGTGGGAGGTGGGCTGAGCGGCCGGCCGGCGGCGGAGCCGCGAACTCAGCCGATGGCCGGTGTCAGGACGAGCATGGTGGCGTCGTCACGCACCTCGTAGTGACGGGTCAGGTCCGCCCACACCAGTTCGGTGAGGGCCCCCGCGTCCACCCCGGCGAACCCGGCGAGCCGCTCCGGAAGCGGATAGAAGCCCCCGGCCCCGTCGCGCGCCTCCCAGACCCCGTCCGAGGCGAGGAACAGCCGGTCGCGCGGCCCGAGCTCGACCGTGACCTCCTTCGCCGGCTCCGCCCCCACCAGCCCGAGGCCCAGCGGAGCCCCGGGTGCGACGGCCAGCTCCTGGGTCCGGCCGTTGCGCAGCAGCACGGGCGCCGGATGACCGCAGGCCACGATCCGCACCGACCGCAGATCGGCGGAGAACTCCATCAGCAGAGCCGTGGCGAACAGCTCGGCGTGCGGCTTGCCGGCCGAGTCCACCGTCAGTCTGCGGTCCATCCGCGCCGCCACCGACTCCAGGTCCTCCAGGTCGAGGACGGCCTCCCGGAAAGCCCCCAGCAGCGACACCACCGTGGCGACGGCGGCCAGCCCGTGCCCCCGTACGTCCCCCATCACCGCCCGGACCCCGTAGGGGCCGTCGCTCACGTCATAGAAGTCCCCGCCGACCAGAGTTCCGTGCTGCGCGGCCCGGTACAGCCCCACGCACCCCACTCCGCCGACCCGCTCCGGCAGCGGCGGCAGCACGGCCCGCTGCACCGCCTCGCCCACCGCCCGCTCGGTGACCAGCTGGGCGTCCCGGTGACTGCGCACATAGGACACGAACACACTCAGCAGCGCCACGAAGGTGACCGTGAGGAGGTCGGTGTCGCCGGGATGGTTCAGGTGGGTGGCGGGCACGTTGAGCAGGAGCACCACCAGGCAGCTGAGCACGGCCGTGGCCAGCGGGCCGTAGGAGAGGACGGCCAGCGGCGGGATCGCCCCGAGGAGGAAGCCGAAGTCGTGGCCGTTGGGGCTGATCAGCGTCGCCACCGTCACGACCACGAGCAGGACGACGGGCAGCACCCTGACCCAGCGCGGCGGCGGCGCACCCTGCAACCAGCCACGACCGTCCCGGTAACCACGCGACGACCAGCCGCGTACCGAAGTCACACCCCCAACGTACGCCAGGGCCCGGTCACCCGGCCTGTCTCGATCCTGGGATGCCGGGCGGGGAAAACCGGTGGACGCCTCCGGCGCGGGTCCCTAACGTGTGAGCGCACGCCCGAGACCGGACGGAAGGAGGCGAGTGCCATGTGCGTCACACCCATCCCGCGCTCCCTCCCCGTTTCCCGGGCGTGACAGGTCAGAGCTGACCCGGGAGCGCTTCCTGAGCACGCATCCCGGAGGAATCCATGACCGATCTGGTCATCCGTACGCTCGACGACAGCAGCGCCCATGTCTTCGACACCCTGCCCGACCCGCTGCGCCTGCGGGAGAGGCACCGGCGCACCCGGTTCCGTCCCGACTGGCAGCGGGTCGCCCTGCGCGACGGACGCGTGGTCGCCCGGGCCGCCTGGTGGGGCGCTCCCGAGGCCACCGAACCGCTGCTGATCAACTGGTTCGACGTGGCCGAGGGCGAGGAGGAGGCCGGCGCCGAGCTGCTGCGCGGCGCGCCCTGGCAGGTCGAGGAGCTGGAACTCGACCTGCCGACGGGCTGGCATGACGTTCCCGCCCTGCGCTCCGCCGCCGAGGCCCGCTTCACCGCCGCCCGCAAGGCGGGCTTCGAACTGCTGGTGGAGCGCTACAACTACCGCTGGACCCCCGAGTGCGGCCTGCCCGAACGGCCCGGCCGCCTCGTCTTCACCGCCGAACCCGACGACCGGGTGTTCTTCGACGCCCTGCGCCGCATCCACTCCGTCACCCTGGACGCCCACGCCCGCCGCGCCATCGCGCAGGGCGGAGTGGACCGGGCGGCCCAGGAGGAGATGGACTTCTTCCACTGGATGCCCTCACCCCGCCAGTGGTGGCAGATCGCCCGCACCCCCGACGGCGAGCCCGTCGGCATCCACATCCCCGGCCACAACCCCGGCGGACCCTGCATCGGGTTCATCGGCGTCCTGCCCGAGCGGCGCGGGCACGGGTACGCCTACGACCTGCTCGTGGAGTGCACGCACTTCCTCGCCGAACAGGGCGCCGAGTTCATCGCCGCCGCCACCGACCGGGGCAACACCCCCATGGCCGCGCACTTCGCCAGGGCCGGATACCCGGTCGTCCGGGAGCGGGTGAACTTCTGGGCGGCGGCCGCTGTCAGTGCCGGGTGACATGCTGACGGCGCGGTGACCGGCAGCTGACGGGAGAAGCAGGCATGGGGTTCGAGGGTGACGTCTGGCAGGTGCGCGGCGGGCGGGAGCCGGTCGGCGAGATCGTCGTCGACGAGGCCGACTTCCCCTGGCTGCACGGCACCTTCACCCCGGGCCCCGGCTTCGCGGGCGTCCGGGACCTGTTCGCCCGGGAGCTGGTCCTGGCTGAGGACGAGGACTGGGAGGCCTGGGAAGAGGTGCACGACGAGATCCGCCGCCAGGTGTCCCTGATCGCGCCGACCGGCCCGGTCCCCGAGTTCCTGCTGCACATCGACGGGGACCGGGCCTGGTTCAGATGGAGCGACGAGCCGTTCGGCGAGGAGTAGGGCCTGGTGCGAAGGTGCCGTCTGCCGCGCGACGCCCGGCACGCTCCCCAGAGGGGGTACCCCCGCTCGCCGCACCGCCCGGAAGCCCGAGTACGCCCGGTACGAGGGCTTCCGGGCGGCGCGCCGAGAGTACGCACCGGAC
>NZ_JBFBJL010000115.1:0-18579 GCF_040686075.1 Streptomyces sp. NPDC086519 | reverse complement strand
TAGTAGGAGCCGGCGTGCGCCGACTCGCTGCTGGAGTTGGTGATGACACCGCTGGAGGCGGTCCAGGTGGTGCTGCCCGACTCGAAGCCGGCGTTCCCGAGCAGCTGCGAGGAGGTGCAGGAGCCGCCGCCTCCGCTGGAGCTGACCGTCCAGGTGAAGGACGCGGTGCCGGTGGCGCCGGTGGAGTCGGTCACCGTGACGGTCGTACTGTAGGTCCCCGCCGTCGTGGGCGTACCGGTGATGGCCCCGGTGGAGCTGCTGATCGACAGGCCGGTCGGCAGCCCCGTCGCCGCGTAGGTCAGCGAGCCGCTGTTGGTGCTGCTCGCCGAGATCTGAAGGCTCACCGCGGTGCCGACGGTCGAGGACTGGCTGCCCGGATTGGTGACCGTGACGCCCGACGTGGGCACCGTGATGTGGCTGCCGACGTTGATGCCGGCGAACGCGTTGCCGACACCCGCGTACTGGGTGGAGCTGGTGCCGTACAGCGCGGCGGCCGCGTTCAGGGCGGCGGTGCGGGCGGCGGCGTAGTTGGTGCTGGACGTCATGTACGTCGTCAGCGCCTTGTACCAGATCTGAAGGGCCGCGGCCCGGCCGATGCCGGCGACGGCGACGCCGTCGGAGGTCGGGCTGTTGTACGTGACGCCGTTGATGGTCTTGCTGCCGCTGCCCTCGGACAGCAGGTAGAACATGTGGTTCGCCGGGCCCGAGGAGTAGTGCACGTCGAGGTTGCCGACCCCGGAGTACCAGCTGTCGGCCGACGAGCCGTCCTTGCTGGGCTGGTCCATGTAGCGCAGCGGCGTGCCGTCGCCGTTGATGTCGATCTTCTCGCCGATGAGGTAGTCGCCGACGTCGGAGGAGTTGTTGGCGTAGAACTCCACGCCGGTGCCGAAGATGTCGGAGGTCGCCTCGTTCAACCCGCCCGACTCACCGGTGTAGTTGAGACCGGCGGTGTTCGAGGTGACGCCGTGGCTCATCTCGTGACCCGCCACGTCCAGCGAGGTCAGGGCGTGGGTGCCACCGGAGCCGTCCCCGTAGGTCATGCAGAAGCAGCTGTCGTCCCAGAAGGCGTTGACGTAGCTGCTGCTGTAGTGGACACGGGAGTAGGCGGCGACGCCGTCGTTCTTGATGCCGCTGCGCCCGAAGGTGTTCTTGTAGAAGTCCCAGGTCATCTGGGCGCCGTAGGCCGCGTCGGCGCCGGCGGTCTGGGTGTTGGAGCCGGATCCGGTGCCCCAGACGTCGTCGGAGTCGGTCATCAGGGTGCCGGTGCCCGACGTGCCGTTGCTGAGGTTGTACGTCTTGTGGCCGCCGCGCGTGGTGTCGTACAGCTGGTACGTCGAACCCGACAGCGTGGTGTTCAGGGTGACCGTGCCGCTGTACTGGGTGTTGCCGGTGCCCGTCTGGACGGCCTGGTAGCGGTAGAGCTCCTTGCCGGTGGTGGCGTCCGTGACGACGTGCAGCCTGCTGGGCGTGCCGTCGTCCTGGAAACCGCCGATCACGCTCTCCCAGGCGAGCTTCGGGGTGCCGCTGCCGGCCCAGATCACCTTGCGGGCGCTGTCGGCGGTGGGCTGCCGCGCGTCGATGGCCTTGGCGGCCTTGAGCGCCTTGGTCTCGGCGGCGGACTTGCTGTAGGCCGCGGTGACCGTGGGGACCGTGATGGTGTGCTTGTTGTTGAAGGTCGTGCTCACGGTTCCGGCCGCCAGGGAGGCGGGCGGGGTGTGCACGACCAGGTCGCCGCCGAGGACCGGCAGACCGGCGTAGGTGCGCTCGTAACGGGTGTGCACGGTGCCGTCGTTGTCCTTGACGACATCCCTGACGACCAGCTTCTCCTTGGCGCCGAGGCCGATGGTGCGGGCGGTCGCGGCGGTCTTCTGCTGGGCGCTCTTGAGCAACGCGGAGTGCTGGGCGGGGGTGAGCTTGGCCTCCAGGCCGCCGGTGCGCACGGGGCTGGGGTGGGGGGCGGCGGGCTGGGCGTTCGCCGGGATCGACTGGATGCCGACGGCGAGGAACGCCGCGGTGGAGACCAGGGCGGCTCCTACCGTGGCGCGTCTGTGGGGAAGGGGTCTCACTCGTACTCCTCCTGCTGCGGCCGCCGGGTCGCGGCCGGTGACAGACCGGGCAGACGGGTGTGCTGTCCGGGAGAGCTGAGCTGTGCGGGGACCGGGATCCCGGGACCGGGGTGCGTGACCCGTGACCCGGGGACACGCCAGGGAGAGAGCGTGTGCTGAGCGAGGATTCCAGATTTGACCCGCACATGTCAGTCAGGGCGGGGCCAGTCAAGGGTTTTCCCTATACAGGGCGAGGGATCGGGCCGACGGCGTTCAGGGAGCCGGCCGGCGCACCATGAACACGTCCACCGGATCCTCGCTCTCGGCCAGGAATCCGTGCCGCTCGTACAGCCGCCGCGCCGCGCTGCCGCGCAGGACGTTCAGCCGGACGGGCACGCCGTCGCGGTCGCACCGCTCCAGCAGTTCACGCAGCACGGCCGAGCCGATGCCGACGCCCTGCGCGTGCGGGGCCAGGTAGAAGTGCTCCAGCCACCGGGCGTCCCCGGCCGTCCGCAGCGCCACACAGCCGGCGAAGGCACCGCCCACCTCGATCACCGAGGTGTGGGCCGCGTCGAACCCGTCCCGCAGCCGCTGCCGGACCCGCCGTTCGTCGTACCGCCCGAGCCGCTCCAGGTCGTCCCGCAGCACCACGGCACGCAGTTCGGCCACCGCCTCGACGTCCGCGTCCGACGCCGGCCGGATCCTCCAGTCCGCCATGATCGACACGCTATCCGCCCCGACCGGCCACCCAGGGACCGGGGCGGGGCACCCGGCCCGGCCGCCGCACGCACCCGGCCCCGACGGGCGTCGAGCACCAGCCCACGGCCGACTCGGCGACCCGGGAGGGCGAGGTCCGCGGGCAGCGCGAGTCACCGGCCCGCAAGGTGGTCGCGGCCGTGCGCCGCCGCCGCGCCGGGGAGAGGCGGCGGGGTCGCCGAAGAGACAGGGAAGTGCGCCGACCTCGCCGAGGAGGAGGCCGGGCCACGCCGGATGGTCACCGCGGGTCACGAGCCCGAGCCGCGGCGAGCCGACCGATCTATCCTGGTTCAGGCGGAGTGCGGCGGTTCCGCATCCGTGGACGGACCGGCGGCAGCTCCCACCCCACGGAAGGGGCGCACCCATGCGGGTCTTCATCGTCGGCACAGGCAACATGGCGGGCGGCATCGCGACCCGGGCCCTGGCGGGCGGCCACGCGGTCCGGCTGATCGGGACGGATCCCGCGAAGGCCACCAGGCTCGCCGACGCACTGCGCGAGCGGACGCCGGAGGCGGACGTGGCGCCGGCGGTGCCGGACGCGGTCGGGTCGGCGGACGTGGTGGTGCTGGCCGTACCGTTCGACGCGGCCAAGCAGGTCGTGACCGAGTACGGGGACCAGCTCGCCGGGAAGACCGTCGTCGACATCTCCAACCCGGTGGACTTCTCGACCCTCGACTCGCTCACGGTGCCCGCGGACAGCTCCGGCGCCCAGCAGCTCGCCGAGGCGGCCGCCCCGGGCACGCACGTGGTGAAGGCCTTCAACACCACGTTCGCGGGCTCGCTGGTCGCGGGTGAGGTGGGCGGGCTGCCGCTGGACGTGTTCATCGCCGGCGACAACGCGGCGGCCCGCGACCAGGTGGCCGAACTGGTCTCCTCCGGCGGACTCAACCCGGTGATCGTCGGCGGACTGCGGCACGCCCGGGAACTGGAGGGGATCCAGCTGCTGCACATGGCCCTGCAGACGCGGCCCGGGGGGCACGGCTGGATGAGCGCCATCAAGATCGTCGCCCCTTGAGTTCCGCCCGGGTGCCCGAGTGGCGGTCGAAGTCCCGGCGCCCGCCGGGCCGGCCCGGCGGGCCCACCCCTTGAGGCGGTTACCTCCGCCCGGCGCCGGACGGCGCCCTCACGAACCCCCGCGAGTGGTGACGGCCCGGACCGAACCCCCGTGCCACAGCCGCCCGTTGATCGTTGTACGGTTCCCGCGTGGCTCACTCCTCACGCGAAACCGCAGAAGGCGCCGGCTGGGGCGAGGCCGAGCGCGGCGCCTATCGCCGGCTGATGCCGGACCACGTCGAGAAGCTGTTCTGGTTCAACCCGAGGACGATGTGGGCCGCCCGCAACGGGGTGCTGGCGTCCTGGTTCGGCGACCCGACGGGCCGTACCCGCAGCCGCTGGGTGGCGCAGCAGGCGGCCGCCGGAGCCCCCGCCGACAAGGTGATCCGGCGTCATGAGGCGGACCGGTTCTCGTTCATGGTGATCGGCGACACCGGTGAGGGGGACGACTCCCAGTACGCCGTCGTGCCGGGCTTTCTGAAGGCCGGTCAGGACACCGACTTCGCGGTGATCGCGAGCGACGTGATCTACCCGGTCGGGGCCACCGACGACTACGGCGCCAAGTTCTTCCGGCCGTACCGGGACTATCCGGCGCCGATCTACGCGATACCCGGCAACCACGACTGGTACGAGGACCTCGGCGCCTTCATGCGCGTCTTCTGCGACGACGCCCCGCCGCTCCCGGCCGAGCCGAGGCCGCGCCTCCTCACCCGCGCCTGGTGGCGCACCCTGCTCTGGCACCGCGCGCGTCCGGCGGACGAGCAACTCCTCGCCGAGGCAAGGAAATCGCGGTCGGCGCAGGGGCAGACGGCCGTACAGCCGGGGCCCTACTGGGCGATCGACGCCGGTCCGGTCCGGATCGTCGGCATCGACACCGGTCTGCTCGGCACCGTCGACGCCGAACAGGGCGCCTGGCTGCGCGAGATCTCCCGGGGGCCGCGTCCGAAGATCCTCGTCACCGGCTCCCCGCTGTACGTGGACGGCGAGCACCACCCGTGCCCCGTCGAGGGCGGGGGCACGGTCGACGACATCGTCCGCGACCCGGCCCACCACTACGTGGCGGCCATCGGCGGCGACATCCACAACTACCAGCGCTACCCCGTCGACGTGGCCGGCCGCACCATCCAGTACGTGGTCGCGGGCGGCGGCGGTGCCTTCATGCACGCCACCCACACCATCCCCCCGGTGGCGGTCGCGAACGTCACCGAGGACGGCTTCCGCTGCTACCCGCTGCGCGGCGACTCCCTCGCCTTCTACAGCCGGCTGTACGGCCGGCGCCTGCGGCTCCCCCGCCTGTTCACCCTCACCGAGGCGGAGGCGACCGCCGTGATCGCCGAGCGCCTCGGCATCCGGCCCGGCCGCACACCCGCCCCGGACACCCGGGTCACTCGCCGCACCCGCCTGGTCGCGACGCTGCTGGGCGCCGGCAGCCGCCCGGACCGCGGCGCCCGCTTCCGGCTGCCCGTGAAGAAGGTCTACACCCAGCTGTTCTCCCCGGGCTCGGCCACCTACAGCCCGCCCTTCTTCAAGTGCTTCCTGCGCCTCGACGTCGGTCCGGAGGCGATACGGCTGCGCTGTTTCGCCGCCACCGGGAACCGCCCGCAGGAGCTGGACCCGCCGGTCGAGGACGAGATCGTCATCCCTCTGACCTGATCGGGGCCTGATCCGGAGCGGAGCCGGAGCTGATCCGGAACTGATCACACTCCCGCAATGTCCGGGTGCCACAATCGGGGCAGAACTGACGTACGACCGCTGGAGGACCCGTGCCGTCCACCCCCCGCCCCCTGCGCAGACTGGGCTTCCTCACCATCGGCCTGTTCGACGGGGCGGATCCGGCCCGGGGTCACGAGTCCACTCTGGAGATCATCGAACTGGGCGAGCGGCTGGGCTTCGACAGCGCGTGGGTGCGCCACCGGCACCTCCAGTACGGCATATCGTCCCCGGTCGCCGTCCTGGCGGCGGCCTCGCAGCGCACCAGCCGGATCGAGCTCGGCACCGCGGTGATCCCGCTGGGCTGGGAGAACCCGCTGCGGCTCGCCGAGGACCTGGCGACCGTCGACCTCCTGTCCGGCGGCCGTCTCAACCCCGGTGTGAGCGTGGGCCCGCCCATGCACTACGAGCAGGTCAGGGAGGCCCTCTACCCGGACACGGCGGACGTCGAGGACTTCAGCTACGAGCGGGTGCGCCGGCTCCTGGACTTCGTCCGGGGCAGGCCGGCCACCGGCTTCAGCGGGGTGGAGGGCTTCGAGGTGTTCTCGGATGTGGTCCAGCCGCACTCCCCCGGTCTCGGGCGGCGGCTCTGGTACGGCGGCGGCAGTCCCGGCTCGGCGCGCTGGGCGGGCGAGCACGGCATGAACTTCCTGACCAGCAGCGTCGTACGGGCCGGGGACCCGGCGGACGGGTACGACTTCGCGGCGATCCAGCTCTCGCACATCCGTGAGTTCCGCAGCCGTCACCCGGACGGCGAGGCGGCCCGGGTCTCCCAGGGCCTGGTCGTCATCCCCACCGACTCCGCCACACCCGAGCAGCGCGCCAAGTACGAGGCGTACGCGGCCGAGCGGCTGCCCCGCACCACGACTCCGCAGGGCCCGGCGCGGCTGCTGTTCGCGCCGGACATCGTCGGCACGTCGGCGGAGATCGTCGAGCGGCTGCACGCGCACGCCGGGTTCCGCGAGGTCGACGAGGTGGCGTTCGCGCTGCCGTTCACGTTCGAGCACGAGGACTACGTCCAGATCCTCACGGACATGGCGACCCGCCTGGGCCCGGCGCTCGGCTGGCGGCCGGGGTCCGCCGCCTGAGTCACCAGCGGCGCACCTGCGTGCCGGTGACCGGCTGTGACGGCGTGCCGTCCACGCCGACCGGCACCTCGCCGTGCAGCATCACCCGGTGCATGACGCGGGGGAAGCCGAGGTGGGCGTTGTCGCTGGGCGCGAGGTGGATGGTGGCCCGGTTGTCCCAGAAGGCAACGCTGCCGGGCTCCCAGCGGAAGCGGACCGTGTACTCGGGCCGTACCGCCTGTTCGAGCAGCATCTCCAGGAGCGCGGTGCTCTCCGGGCGGGAGACGCCGGCGATCTGCTCGACGTAGTAGCCGTTGACGTACAGGACCCGCTCCCCGCTCTCGGGGTGCACGCGCACCAGCGGGTGCACCGAGGCCACCTGATGGTCCAGCAGGTGGCGCAGGTAGGAGTCGTCGCCGGGGCGGGGCTGGTAGCCGACGCCGAGGCAGTGCTCGGCGCGCAGGCCGTCGACGAAGGCCCGCACGGGCGCGGAGAGCCCGGCGTAGGCGGCGGCCAGGTTGGACCAGGTGGTGTCGCCGCCGTACGGCGGGACGGTCTCGGCGCGCAGGATGGTCGCGGCGGGCGGGTCGATCCGGGCCCCGTGGTCGCAGTGCCAGCCGCGCAGCAGGGTGTGCCGGCGCCGCTGGAGCCACTCCTCGTGCTCCATCCCGAACCGGCCGCCCAGCTCCAGCCGGTCGGCGGTGGTCTCCACCTCGGGGAAGCCGGCCGGTGAGGCGCTGCCGCGCCGGCCCGGCACGACCGGTTCGCCGAAGCGGCGGGCGAAGGCGACGTGCCCGGCGTGGTCCAGGCGCTGGTCCCGGAAGAACACGACCTTCCAGCGCAGCACGGCCTCCCGGATCAGGGCGACCACGGCGTCGTCGAGTCCCCCGGTGAGGTCGACGCCGGTGATCTCGGCCCCGATGTGCCCGGCGACGGGTCTCACCTCGACCCCGGCGGCGTTCCTCGCCCGTGCTGCCGTACCCCGGTCCGTCGTCATGCGTACTCCGAGTGGTCGTCGGTACCCGTCCAGGGAAGATCGTGACAGCCCGGCCCGCGGCGCGGAAGGCAGCGCCCGGGGCCAGGTTGATCATCGCGCGCCCGGTCCACGGGGCTGGGGGTACGACACAGTCGAGGGAAGGTCGCATCGTGAGCGGCATTCCGGTGTACCCGCTCAACGACGGGACGACGGTCCCCGCCACCGGACCGGGCACCTGGCCGATGGACGACACGCAGGCCTAGCAGGCCGTTCGCCACGCGCTGGAGCCGGGGTGCCGGCTCGTGGACACGGCGGTCGCCGCGGTCGCCGAGGCGCACGGGGTGACGCCCGCCCAGGCGGTGCTGCGCCGGCACGTGCAGCTCGGTGCGCTGCCCGTTCCGAAGGCGGCGGACGCCGAACGGCAGCGCGCCAACCTGGACCTGTTCGGTTTCGCACTGGACGCCGCCCAGTTGGCGGCCGCCTCCGAGCGCTCCCGTCGGCGGCCGGGCGGCGCCCCGGACCGTCACGAGGAGTTCCGGGCCGCCGCGGGCCGCGGGCCGGTCGGGAGGAGCGTTGCCGGGTACTCGGGGCGCACGTCCGAGGGAAGGAGCCGCGGTGAGCAGCGACGACCGGTTGCGTACGTACCGTGACAAGCGTGACTTCGAACGGACCAGGGAGCCGTCGGGGCGGGCGGAGGCGGCCGGTGACCGGCTCCGGTTCGTGGTGCAGATCCATGACGCGCGCCGGATGCACTTCGACTTCCGGCTACAGGTCGACGGCGTCCTGAAGTCCTGGTCGATCCCGAAGGGCCCGTCCGCCGGCCCCGGGGACAAGCGGCTGGCCGTGCCGACCGAGGACCATCCCCTGGAGTACGAGAACTTCGAGGGGGTGATCCCGAAGGGCGAGTACGGCGGTGGCACCGTGATCGTCTGGGACCACGGCTGGTACGAGCCTCTCAGCCACGACCGCCGGGGCCGCCCGGTCGGCTTCGGGGAGTCGCTGGAGCGCGGGCATGCCACCTTCCGGCTGCACGGCTCCAAGCTGCACGGCGAGTACGCGCTGACCCGGTTCCGGGGCGGCGCCGGCGACGACGCCTGGCTGCTGGTGAAGAAGGGGGCCGGGCGCTCGGCCGGGCACGGCACGCCCGACCCCCGGCGGGCCCGTTCGGTGCACTCCGGCCGCACTCTCGCCCAGGTCGCGGCGGACGCGGGCGAGGAGTGACGGGCGGCGCCCGGCACCGGCGACCGGCTGCCGGTGCTGACCGTCGCCCTCGGAGATCAACACCGGCTGCCCGACGTACCGCTCACGCTTCGGCGGATGTCGGGGGACGCCCACGGCGCCGGTTCCGACACGGCCGCGCCGCCCTGCGCACTCACCTGCCAACTCGCGCGGGAACGGGCGGCGGCGGTGGTGTGGCAGCGCTTCCATCTGACCGCTGCCGATCCGCCGGCACCCGAAGGCCTGCGGCAGCAAGCCTCGCCATGTGACCTGGATCACGGTGATGGGAAAACCTGTCGCCCTGGCCGGGCGTCTAGCAGGTGTGAGATCAGTCAGAGCAGCGCTGCACGAGGTGGACGAGGAGCGCCTCGTCCGGCTGGTGGCAAAGGGCGACCGTGCCGCGTTCGAGGAGTTGTACCGGCGTACGTCGCCGTGGTTGGTGGTGCGGCTGCGCCGCCGGTGTGTGGACGAGCAGATCGTCGCGGAGGTCATGCAGGAGACCTACTTGGCGGTGTGGCGGGCGGCAGGTGCGTTCGCCGGGACCGCCGTCGGGGGCACGGCCACCGGTTGGCTGTGGACCATCGCGGCGCGCCGCCTGGTCGACGCGTTCCGGCGCAGGGCTCACCACGCCGAGCCGCCGCCAGCCGCCGCTGCGCCCGACCTGGTACCCGCCGCCGAGGAGTTGGCGCTCGCGGAGACGGTCGGCGGTGATGTCGGGGACGCGCTGCGGTGCCTCGCGCCGGAACTGAGACAGGTACTGCAGGCAATGGTGCTCGACGGGCTGTCCGTCCGGGAGACCGCGGTCCTGCTCGGGCTGCCCGAGGGCACGGTCAAGACCCGTGCCCGCCGGGCCCGTATCGAGATGCGGAGGGCGCTGACATGAGTGTCGAACACGCATCGAAGCGGATCATCGAGGGATACGTGCGCGGGGGCGCGGACCTCTCCGTCGACGAGGTGTGGGCCGTGGAGGCGCATCTGGAGATGTGCCGGGTGTGCCGTGACCGGTTGTCTGCCGCTGTGCGTGCCGGGGTGCCCGCCGTGGCGTCGCTCGTCGACACCGTGTGGTCCGGCCTCGAACCCCAACTCGCGGTCACTGCCCCGATGCCGCGCCGACGGCGCTGGTCGGCGCGGGTGTCGAGATGGATGACCCCCACGATGGTGCCGTGGCTGGCCATGGCCGTGGGCATGACGCTGCTGACGCTGCTGCTCGACCTCGCCTACACCGGCTCCGGCGAGGTGTCGTTGGTGCTGCTGCTCGCGCCGGTCCTGCCCGTGCTCGGCGTCGCGGCGTCCTGGTCGCGCGGTCTGGACCCGGCGTACGAGCTGACGGCCTCGGTGCCCAGGGCCGGGCTCTATCTGGTGCTGCGGCGCACCGCGTCCGTGCTCGGTGTGGTGGTCCCCGCGCTGCTGGTGGGCGGCTGGGCGACGGGCGTGATGGTGGTGCAGTGGCTGCTGCCCTGTCTGGCCTTCACCACGACGACCCTGGCGCTCGGCGGCGTCGTCGGTGTGACCCGCGCCGCCTTCGTGCTGGCCGCGGTGTGGGCCGGTGTGGTCGTGGCGCCGACCATGGCCACCAGCCGTACGACCTTCGCCCTGCAGACGAGCGGTCTGCCGGCGTGGGGGCTGGTCCTCGCGCTCGGTCTCGGTGTCGTGATCGCCCGCAGAGACGCGTACACCGTGCTGGGAGCTCATCGATGACCATCGGAAAGAACACGGGAAAGGATCACCACATGACGTCCGCCGTGAGCACGGCCGACATCGCACCGACGGCCTACGCCTGGGAGATCCACGCCACCGGGCTGAAGGTCAAGGTCGGTAAGAAGCGGATGGCCGTCGACGGCCTCGACCTCTCGCTGGGCATCGGCGTCCACGGACTCCTCGGCCCCAACGGGGCGGGCAAGACCACCCTCATCCGGACCCTGGCCACCGTGCTGCGCCCCACCGAGGGCAGCCTCGAACTGCTCGGCCAGTCCGTGGGCGGCATGGGCGAGCACCGTGCGGTGCGCCGCCGAATCGGCTATCTGCCGCAGGAGTTCGGCTACTACAAGCGCTTCACGGTGCGCGAGTTCGTCGAGTACATGGCGTGGCTGAAGGAGGTACCCGAAGCGAGTATCCCCGCGGCGGTGCAACGCGCCGTGGAGCGGGTGGGTCTGGCGGACCGCGCCGACGAGAGGATGAAGGCCCTGTCGGGCGGCATGGTGCGCAGGGTCGGTATCGCCCAGGCCATCGTCAACGACCCCACGATCCTGCTCCTCGACGAGCCGACGGCCGGCCTGGACCCGGCGCAGCGGCTGCGCTTCCGCGAGCTGCTTCAGGAGTTGGGTACGGACACCTGCGTGCTCGTCTCGACCCATCTGGTGGAGGACGTCGCCGCCGCCTGCACCGACGTGGTGCTCTTCGCCGAGGGACGGCTGGTCTTCAAGGGTCCTCCGGACGAACTGGCCTCGGCGGGCGGCCCGGAGCACGTGGGTGACAGCCCGCTGGAGCGCGGCTACTCGGCCCTGCTGCTCAACCCCAACCAGGGAAGGGGGACTTGGTGAACGGCCGGGTTCTGCGCATCGAGTTGAGGCATTCGGTCGCCCCGTGGGCCGGCGGCGTGGTCCTGGTACTGGCGCTGACGTTCCTGTACATGCTGGGCGGCGCCTGGTGGACTGGCACCACGGCGTGGACGGCCCAGTGGACGCCACTGGCCATGAAGACCCGCTCCCTGCTGTTCTACCTCTGGCCGCTCGCCATCGGGCTCGGGGCGCTGCAGGGACTGCGCGACCACCGCTCGAAGATGTCCGAGCTGCTGACGAGCACCCCGCGGCCCGCGCGGCACCGCGCGGCCACCCTGGCGGGCGCGACGGCGATCACGCTGGCCTCGGCTTTCGCGTTCCTCGTCCTCGTGGGTGGGGTCCAGGTGCTCGCCCACACCGAGTACACGCACCTCGGGTGGCTGCCCATCTCGCTGGTGGGGGTGCTCTTCCTCGTCGCGGGGGCCGTGCTGGGCATGGGGGCCGCGAGGGCCCTGCCGTCGCCGCTCACCCCGCCCGCGCTGGCCATGGGCGCCTTCGTGTTCACAGCCCTCATGCACATGTCGCTGGGCCGGACGGAGACCGGCACGAGGGACGGGTTGTCGAGCACGGAGCCGAACCGGGTCTCACTGCTGGCACCGACGCTGGAAGACGTCCGCGAGGCGTTCGTCACGGTCTCCGCCTCCGTGCACGTCGGGCAGACGATCTGGCTGCTCGGCATGGCCGCGACCGGCTTCGCCCTGCTCGTCGCCGCGACCCCGCGCGCCCGGCTGACGGCCCTCACGCCCGTCCTGGCGGGTGCGACGATCGCCCTGCTCGTCCTCCCCGCCGACGCGCGCCGGATGTACGTCGTCGACAAGGCCGCCGCCGAACTGGTGTGCGACGGCCCGGTGTGCGTGACGAAGACGCAGCAGGCACGACTCGCGGACCTCGCGGGTCCCGGTAAGGAGGCGCTGCGCCTGCTGCACGGTGCCCTCGGTGATCAGGCGCCGGACTCGGTCCGGGAGAACACCGCCGTGCTGCCCGAGGGCTCCACGCCGCGGTGGTCCCGCAGGACCGTGCTCTTCGGCTTCGACGACGACATCGTCGCCACCGCGAAGGGCGAGGAGCTGACCTGGGCCCTGATCGCCAAAGGCATGGTGCCAGGGTGCACCCCGGTCGGCTGGAGCGGCTTCGGGGGAGATGAATACGCGCAGACGGTCGCGCTGGGCTGGGTCCTCGGGGACCTCAAGCCGCTCGGCGGCCCGTCGGCACGTATGCGCGGCGAGGTCGAAGCCCAGACTCGCCCGGTGTGGAGGGAACTCAAGGCGCTTCCACGGGCCGAGCAGCTCTCGCGGATCACCGCGATGCGCGCCGCCGCGTTCTCCTGCAAGGGCGACCCGTTCGACGTACTGTCCGGCGGTGCGTCCCGGTGAGATGGCTGACGTTGTACGCGCGTTCGCGTCAGGTACCCACGTCGCTCGCCGCGCTGCTGATCGGCGCGGTGGCGGTGTGGGCACTCGCCCGGGACGGGAGCGCGGGACCCGGTGATCCGCGGCTGCCCGTGCTCGTCCTCACCACCGGGGCGATGGCGGTCTCGATCGGGCTCGGCGGGCAGGACCTCGCGCTGGACCGGACGGCCGCGATCCGCTGGATGCCCCGCAGAGCGGCGCACGTGCTGCTCGCCGGCGCGGCCGTCGCCGGGGCGCTGCTGACCGTGCAGACCATGGGCGTGTCCGTGGCCACCACCGCGTTCGTCGTCCGGGACAGCGCGGGCCTGATGGGACTGGTCGCCCTCGGCGCGGCGCTCTCGGGCGGCCAGTACGCATGGACGCTGCCGTTCGCCTGGCTCTCGTGGGTGTTCTTCGCCCCGCCCCCGACGAGTACGCCGATGCGCGTGGCGATGTGGATGCTGCTGCCTCCCGGCACGCCGACGGGCACCTGGACGGCCCTGGTCATCACGGTCGTCGGCACCACGGCGTACGCCGTCGCGGGTCCGAGGCGGTAGCCGGACCCCGAAACCTCGGACCGGGCGGCATCACATCGACATCTGCGGACTCTCCTACGAGGTCGGTTCCGGCGAACTCACCGAGCCCGTTCCGCGACGTTCCCGCCGGGGTCGGATCGTACCGGCGGAAGCATCCGGTGCGTGGCGACGAGGCGACGGTGCGGGAGGCCCGGGTGCGCCGGGCGCAGGCGCAGCCGGAGCCCGTCGCGCAGTCCGCGTGCACCGAATGGACCAGGGACGGGACGCCGCGGCATCCGCGGTTCCCCGGACCGCGGGAGGACAAGGATCCCCGGGCAGCGGTCCGGGAACGGGCGCGCGGGGTGAGCGGCGGCGCCGCCTCGGCGGACGCGGATCGAGCCGTTCCGGCCCCGGCCTGCCCTGCAAAGGCCTATGTTCGCGAAGGTACTCGATCTTCGGTTCAGGAGGCCCCCCATGCGCACCGCGCTCCGTACCGTCATGGCCGGGGCGGTGGCCGCAGGCACTCTGCTGACCTGCGGCACCGCCTATGCCACCCCCGCCGGACCCGGCGTGACCGGCAGGGTGATCAGCCAGACCACCATCGGCGACACCGACTACGTCCTGCGGGAGATCACCGTCCCGCCCGGCCAGACCACCGGCTGGCACTTTCACGACGGTCCGGTCTACGGATACGTCCAGAAGGGCACCCTCAGTCACTTCCACTCCGACTGCAAGGAGGACGGCGTCTACCACCGGGGCGGCACGGTGTACGAGCCGGGCGGCCCCGGCGATGTGCACCTGGGCGCCAACCTCGGTGACACCGACGTGGTCCTGGACGTGCTGTACATACTTCCGCACGGCTCCCCGTACTCCGAGTCGGTGCCGAACCCGGGCTGCGGCTTCGAGTAGGACCGGTTCGCCCGGTCACTCGGCCGTTTCCGGCAACGGGCCTTCGGGCAGCGGCTGTTCGGCCCAGATGGTCTTGCCGCTGCCCGTCTGCCGGCTGCCCCAGCGCTGGGTGAGCTGGGCGACGAGGAGCAGACCGCGGCCGCCCTCGTCGTAGGCGTGCGCCCGGCGCAGGTGCGGTGAGGTCGAACTGCCGTCGGCGACCTCGCAGATGAGCGCACGGTCGCGGATCAGGCGTAGCTGGATGGGCGGTTCGCCGTAGCGGATGGCGTTGGTGACGAGTTCGCTGACGACGAGTTCGGTGACGAAGGCGGCCTCGTCCAGGCCCCAGGCCGTGAGCTGTTCGGTGGCCGCCTGCCGGAAGTGCGCCACCTCGGCCGGGTCGGGCGGCACGTCCCAGGTGGCGACCCGGTCGGCGCCGAGGGCGCGGGTGCGCACCAGCAGCAGGGCGACGTCGTCACAGGGCTGTTCCGGCAGGACGGCCTTGAGCACGTTGTCGCTGAGGGACTCCAGGGAGTCGGCGGGCACGCTCAGAGCACGGCACATCTCCTCGGTGCCGCGGTCCACGTCCCGCTCGCGGTCCTCGACCAGGCCGTCCGTGTAGAAGGCGACGACGGAGCCCTCGGGCATTTCGAGCTCCACCGCCTCGAAGGGCAGACCGCCGACGCCGAGCGGCGGACCCGCCGTCACCGGGATCAGCTCGGCCGGGCCGCCGCCCGGCAGCACCACCGCGGGCGCCGGGTGCCCGGCGGCGGCCAGGCCGAGACGGCGGGAGACGGGGTCGTAGACGGCGTACAGGCAGGTGGCGCCCAGTTCGGCGACCTCCTCGCCGGGGCCCTCCGCAGCGAGATGGGTGACCAGGTCGTCGAGGTGGGTGAGGAGTTCGTCGGGGGCGAGGTCCACGTCCGCGAGGGTGCGTACGGCGGTGCGCAGACGTCCCATGGTGGCGGAGGAGCGGATGCCGTGGCCGACGACGTCGCCGACGACCAGGCCGACCCGGCTGCCGGAGAGCGGGATCACGTCGAACCAGTCGCCTCCGATGCCGGCCAGCGATCCGCTGGGCAGGTAGCGGTGGGCCACCTCCACGGCGGACTGGCCGGGCATGCCGCTGGGCAGCAGGCTGTGCTGGAGGGCGAGGGCGGTGGAGCGCTCGCGGGCGAAGCGGCGGGCGTTGTCGATGCAGACGGCGGCGCGGCTGGCGAGTTCCTCGGCGAAGACGGTGTCGTCGAAAACGTAGTCGTCGGGGTGGCGCAGGCGCGCGCCCACGACGACGCCGAGCAGGACGCCGCGGGCCTGCAAGGGTACGGCGATCACGGAGTGGACGCCCTGGCGGTGGACACGGCCCTCGGGCGAGCGGGCGTTGCGTTCCTCGATCCAGCGGCGGAACTCGGGCTCGCCGGCCTGGCCGACCACCGCCCGCCGCTCGCGCAGTGCCCGGGCCGGCGGGGACGTCGCCGGGTACGCCTCGGTCTCGCCCAGCCGTACCACGGCCTCGGGGGTGCCCTCGGTCGCGGAGCCGTGGGCGACCCGGCGCAACGTGATGTCGCCCTCCGGCACGGTGGGGGGCTCCTCGGCGCCGAGGACCCAGTCGAGGAGGTCGACGCCGGCGAAGTCGGCGTAGCGCGGGACGAGGAGTCCGACGAGTTCCTCGGCGGTGCGCACCACGTCCAGGGTGGTGCCGATGGCGGTGGCCGCCTCGTTGAGGAGGGTGAGCCGGAGCCGGGCCAGGTACTGATCGGTGCTGTCGAAGGCGGCCAGGGCGACGGCGGTCAGCTCGCCGGCGGGATCGTGCAGGGGCCACATCTCGATGCTCCAGGCGTGCTCCCGGTTCAGGGCGGGGGCGCCGGTGAAGCTCTCGTAGCGGACGGGCCGGCCGGTCTCGACGACCTGGCGCAGATGGCTCAGGAAGCCCTCGCTGTCCGGGGCCTCCTCGACGGTGTCCAGGAAGAAGCGGCCGAGCAGGGCCTCCTCGGGCACACCCATGACGTGGCAGGCGGCGGCGTTGGAGCGGAGATAGCGCTGGCGGACGTCGAAGACCGACATGGACATGGAGGCCTGCTGGAAGGCCTGGCCGGCCAGAGTCGGGTCGGCCTGCCAGGGCGGGGCGGCGGTGAGCACGTAGCCGGTGGTCTCGCCGTCGGGGCCGAGGACCGGGCAGGCGGTCAGGGCGATCTCCGTGCGGCCTCCGTCGGCACGGCGCAGCGTGACGGTCCCGGCGCGGGCGGCCAGCACCCCGTCCGGCACCGCCTCGGCGAGGAGGTCGGCGGCGGGCTTGCCGACGACCTCCTCAGCCCGGTGTCCGGTGAGCACCCGCGCGCCCTCGCTCCACCCCGTCAACCGGCCCAGGGCATCAATGACCGCCGCGGCAGCGACATGCTCCATACGCCCCAGGATGGGACCTGTGTCCCAGCGCATCAAGCGCGGACCGGACCGTCCGGTCAGCCCTGGTGGGCCCGCAGGGCGGCCAGCGCCCGGTCGGCGTGGGTGTTCATGCGCAGTTCGCTGCGGACGACCTCCAGGACGGTGCGGTCCTGGGCGATCACGAAGGTGGCCCGCTTGGTGGGGACGAGCGAGAAGCCCCGCTTCACGCCGAACACCTCACGGACGGCGCCGTCCGCGTCGGAGAGGAGCGGCATGCCGAGCGTGTGCTTCCCGGAGAACTCCTGCTGGCGTTCCACGCTGTCCCCGCTGATCCCGACGGGCCGGGCGCCGACGGCCGCGAACTCGGCGGCCAGGTCCCGGAAGTGGCAGGCCTCGGCGGTGCAGCCGGGCGACAGGGCGGCGGGATAGAAGAACAGCACGACCGGCCCGTCGGCCAGCAACTCCGTGAGGGTCCGCGTCGTACCGGTCTCGTCCGGCAGCGCGAAGTCCTCGATCCTGCTTCCCACCTCTACAGGTGCCGCCATCTATCGGCCCTCCTCGCCACGTGCGACTCCGCGCGCCCACAGCACCAGGGGGACCTGGAGCGGCAGCCGGGCGTAAGCCGCGGTTCTCAGCGGCTCGTGCCGCTTCCGCCAGTCGACGGCCATCTGCACGTTGGCCGGGAACACGCCCACGAAGAAGGCGGCGGCCGCCCGGGCCGTCACCGCGCGGGTGCGCGGCAGGGCGATGCCCGCCGCCAGCGCCAGCTCCACGGCCCCGCTGCCGTACGTCCATGCTCTCGGTGATCCGGGCAGCGCCCGGGGAATCGTCGCGTCGAACGACTTCGGCGCCGCGAAGTGCGCGACACCGGCCGCGGCCAGCAGTCCCGCGAGCAGCAGGGGTGAACGTTCGGACCGGCCCACTAAGCCTCCTCTGACGACCTGCCGCCAGACATTACCGGACGGTAACGCCCCTTCCCCCGCGGGGTCCTGCTTCAGGTGGTGCCGGTCCGCGACCAGGGCCCGAGCGGCGGCTCAAGCCGCGGGCACCGGCGGTGGCTGCCGGCGCCGGGCGAGCCCCGCGTCCGCCGGCGCCTCACCCGGTCCGGTGGGCGGAGGGCACCGGACCTGCGGCCTCCTGGCCGGGTTCGTCCTCGACCGCGTAGGCCAGGAAGTCGTCGACCATGCGATGGAAGAGCGTGGCCAGCTCCCGCAGCTGCTCGGGCTCCCAGTCGTTCAGGGCCAGCTGCATGCCCCGGGCTCCGGCGTCCCGGACCCGGTCGACGGCCGCCCGGCCGGCGTCGGTGAGCTCGATCCGCTGGGCGCGGCGGTCGTCGGGGTCGGGGACGCGGGTGACGTGGCCCGACCTCTGCAACTGCTGCACGGTACGCGTCACATGGGACGCCTCGACTCCGAGCCGCTGGGCCAGCTCCCCCGGGCGCAGCGGCTCGGAGTCGGCGACCTGGCGCAGCAGGGCCACCGCGGCGCGGTCCAGCGGGACGCCGGCGAGCGCCATCAGCCGTTCGTGCTGGCGGGCCCGGGTGCTCAGGTAGGTGATGCGGGTCAGGGCACGCTCGATCTCCACGACCTCCGGGGTGGCGGCGGGGACGGCTGGCAGCGGTTCGGTGGGCATACCGGTCAGTATACCATATCGTTGCGTAACTCAAGTAAATTATCGCGTCCGTTTACTCACAGTACTGCGCGGGGTGTACGCGTCGGATCGGATTCCGTGTTCCCGCAACGGCCCGACGGCAAGACCCCTCCGGTCGCAGACGTCCAGAAGGCGCGGCAGCGCCCCCAGGGCCGAGCGCCAGGCGCCCGGCGCCGACGTGCAGTCGGAGTCGTGCAGCAGGATCGTGCCGCCGCCGTCCAGGTCCCGGGTCACGGTGCGGTGCACGGAGTCCGGGGTGGCGCGGGCGGTCCAGTCCCCAGCGCCGTCGGCTACCAGGCCCAGGCGCACGACGCGAGCCACGAGGAACCCGCCGTCGTCCTGAACAGCCTCGTCGAGACGGTACGGCCGACCGGCA
>NZ_JBFBJL010000114.1:0-19170 GCF_040686075.1 Streptomyces sp. NPDC086519 | reverse complement strand
AAACGCCCGGTTACATTCCGAACCCGGAAGCTAAGCCTTACAGCGCCGATGGTACTGCAGGGGGGACCCTGTGGGAGAGTAGGACGCCGCCGAACTCCCTTTAGAGCTCTGGCTCTTGGGCAACAAGCCCAAGAGCCAGAGCTTTTTTGCGTTGAGGTAGGGTCAGGGGGCAGAGTTGGCTCGTTTCCCACCACAGGAGGCTCCCGGGTGGAGGTCCAGGAGACCCGTGTCCAGACGGACCGGGTCCTCACCATCCCGAACATCCTCAGCATGGCCCGTCTCGTCGGCGTACCCGTCTTCCTGTGGTTGATCCTCAGGCCCGAGTTCGGCGGGCCCAAGAGCGACGGCTGGGCCCTGCTGGTACTCCTCTTCAGCGGCGTCAGCGACTACCTGGACGGCAAGCTCGCCCGGCGCTGGAACCAGATCAGCAGCCTCGGCCGGCTGCTGGACCCCGCCGCGGACCGGCTCTACGTGCTGTCGACGCTGGTCGGACTCACCTGGCGTGAGATTCTGCCGCTCTGGTTGACGGCCGTACTACTGCTGCGTGAGCTGGTCCTGCTGGTGATGGTGGGGATCCTCCGGCGGCACGGCTATCCGCCGCCGCAGGTGAACTTCCTGGGGAAGGCCGCGACGTTCAATCTGATGTACGCGTTCCCGCTCCTCCTGCTCAGTGACGGAAGCGGCTGGATCTCGTCACTCGCTGCTATTTTCGGATGGGCGTTCGCAGGGTGGGGTACAACCCTGTATTGGTGGGCAGGAGTGCTTTACGTGGTGCAGGTCCGTCGCCTGGTTCGTGCGGACGCCACAGCCGACTGAGCCTCGGCGATTGTCCGGACGTAGTGGCCCTCGATTGCTCTCGATGGCCCGCGGCGGAAAAGTGCGGGACAATCTTGACGGGTGAAGTCGGCGAGACCGTCATCTCTTAGAGGAGGACGCTTCCGACATGAAGGCCGTCGTGATGGCCGGTGGTGAAGGCACACGCCTTCGCCCCATGACCTCCAGCATGCCTAAGCCACTCCTTCCGGTCGTGAACCGACCGATCATGGAGCATGTGCTACGGCTGCTCAAAAGGCATGGGCTCACCGAGACCGTCGTCACTGTGCAGTTCCTGGCATCGCTGGTCAAGAACTACTTCGGGGACGGCGAGGAGCTCGGTATGGAGCTCACCTATGCCAATGAGGAGAAGCCACTCGGTACCGCCGGAAGCGTCAAGAACGCCGAAGACGCGTTGAAAGACGACGCTTTCCTTGTCATCTCCGGCGATGCGCTGACCGACTTCGACCTCACCGAGCTGATCAACTTCCACAAGGCAAAGGGCGCACTCGTCACGGTCTGCCTGACGCGTGTGCCCAATCCGCTGGAATTCGGCATCACCATCGTCGACGAGGACGGCCAGGTCGAGCGCTTCCTTGAGAAGCCGACCTGGGGGCAGGTCTTCTCCGACACGGTGAACACGGGCATCTACGTCATGGAGCCCGAGGTATTCGACTATGTCGAGGCCGACGTTCCCGTCGACTGGTCCGGCGACGTCTTCCCGCAGCTGATGAAGGAAGGCAAGCCGATCTACGGCTATGTCGCGGAAGGCTACTGGGAGGACGTCGGTACCCACGAGTCGTACGTGAAGGCGCAGGCCGACGTCCTGGAGGGCAAGGTCGACGTCGACATCGACGGCTTCGAGATATCCCCGGGCGTCTGGGTCGCCGAGGGTGCCGAGGTGCACGCGGACGCCGAGTTGCGTGGGCCGCTCTACATCGGCGACTACGCCAAGGTCGAGGCCGGCGCGGAAATCCGCGAGCACACCGTCGTCGGATCCAACGTCGTCGTGAAGAGCGGCGCCTTCCTGCACCGGGCCGTCGTCCACGACAACGTGTACATCGGGCAGCACTGCAACCTGCGGGGCTGTGTCATCGGGAAGAACACCGACATCATGCGGGCCGCGCGGATCGAGGACGGGGCGGTCATCGGCGACGAGTGCCTGATCGGTGAAGAATCGATCGTTCAGGGCAATGTCCGGGTCTATCCCTTCAAGACCATCGAGGCCGGCGCCTTCGTCAACACGTCGGTGATCTGGGAGTCCCGGGGCCAGGCTCATCTGTTCGGCGCCCGGGGCGTGTCCGGGATCCTGAACGTCGAGATCACGCCGGAACTGGCCGTACGGCTGGCCGGCGCGTATGCCACCACCCTGAAGAAGGGGTCCACCGTCACGACGGCTCGTGACCACTCCCGTGGTGCGCGTGCGCTCAAGCGGGCGGTGATCTCCGCGCTCCAGGCCAGTGCGATCGACGTACGCGACCTGGAGAACGTGCCGTTGCCGGTGGCGCGGCAGCAGACCGGGCGGGGCAGCGCCGGCGGGATCATGATCCGGACCTCGCCCGGGGTGCCGGACTCCGTCGACATCATGTTCTTCGACGGGCAGGGCGCCGACCTCTCCCAGGCCAGCCAGCGCAAGCTGGACCGGATCTTCGCGCGGCAGGAGTACCGGCGCGCGTTCCCCGGTGAGATCGGCGACCTGTACTTCCCGGCCAGCGTCTTCGACTCGTACACCGGGTCGCTGCTGCGGAATGTCGACACGACCGGGATCGCCGACTCGGGCCTCAAGGTCGTCGTGGACGCCTCCAACGGCAGCGCCGGGCTTGTGCTGCCCAGCCTGCTCGGCAAGCTCGGTGTGGACTCGCTGACCATCAACCCCGGTCTGAACGAGGCCAGGCCCACCGAGACGGCCGACCAGCGCCGGGCGGGGCTGGTGCGCCTCGGCGAGATCGTGGCGTCCTCAAGGGCCGCGTTCGGCGTGCGCTTCGACCCGGTCGGTGAGCGGCTGTCCCTGGTGGACGAGAAGGGCCGCATCATCGAGGACGACCGGGCCCTGCTGGTGATGCTCGACCTGATCGCCGCCGAGCGGCGCAGCGGCCGTGTGGCGCTTCCGGTCACCACGACCCGGATCGCCGAGCAGGTGGCCGCGTACCACGGCACCCAGGTCGAGTGGACGACCACCTCTCCGGACGACCTCACCCGCGTGGGGCGTGAGGAAGGCACCATCTTCGGCGGTGACGGCAAGGGCGGATTCATCGTTCCGGAGTTCAGCAGTGTCTACGACGGTACGGCCGCGTTCGTACGCCTGATCGGTCTGGTGGCGCGGACGCAGCTCACGCTCAGCCAGATCGACGCCCGGATCCCGAAGGCGCATGTCCTGAAGCGGGACCTGGCCACCCCGTGGGCTGTCAAGGGGCTGGTCATGCGGCGTGTCGTCGAGGCGGCCGGTGATCGTTTCGTCGACACGACCGACGGGGTGCGGGTCGTCGAGACCGACGGGCGCTGGGTGATGGTGCTGCCCGACCCGGCCGAGGCGGTCACCCATCTGTGGGCCGAGGGGCCCGACGACGCCTCCGCGCAGGCGCTGTTGGACGAGTGGTCGGCGATCGTGGACAGCGCCGGACGGTAAAACCGCTGCACGCGTGCGTGCCGGACACGTGTCCCCATGGGGGGCCGGTCCGGCACGCCGGTGGGGCCGTTCGGAGGTACTGGTCGCGACGTGCGACGATGTGCGGCATGCCGCAGCAACCCCCCGTTCGGAGCAGCGTCTCCCGGCCGTCGCGCCCGGATGCCTCCATGTCGTTGATCACGAACGTCATGGATCACAGCCTCGACGACGGGTATGCCGAGGCGGCCGCGCGGAAGCGGGCTCAGGGGCAGGGCGGCGGCATGCCGAAGACCCTCAGGGCCAGGCTGGGCCTCGCGGGCGGCCTGGTGCTGGCGGCCCTCGTGGTGACCGTGGGAGCGGCACAGGCGCGCGTGACGGCGCCCGTGGTGGCCAAGGAGCGCCAGGAGCTGATCGACAGGATCGACCGGGAGACGGCGGCCGCGGACAAGCTGGAGACCAATGTCGACAAGCTGCGGGACGACGTCAGCGCCCGCCAGCGTGCCGCGCTGAAGGACAGCGGCGGCAGCGGGCAGGCGGACCTGGTCGACGTGCTGTCGGGCGCCACGGCGGTGCACGGCCCCGGCGTGAAGCTGGTGGTGAACGACGCCAAGGAGGCCTCCGCGGGCGGTGACGCCGGCAATCCCCGGGAGACCTCCGGGTTCTCCGACACCGGCCGGGTGCGGGACCATGACATGCAGCGCGTCGTGAACGGGCTGTGGGCCTCGGGCGCCGAGGCGATCTCGATCAACGGGCAGCGGCTGACCGCCCTGTCCGCGATCAGGGCCGCGGGGGACGCGATACTGGTGGACAACAGGCCGCTGGTACCGCCGTACACGGTGCTGGCGGTGGGCGACGGGGAGAGGCTCGGCTCCAGGTTCCAGGACAGCCCCGACGGGTTGTACCTGCATGCCCTGGAGGAGAACTTCGACATCCGGGCGACGATCTCCACGGAGAGTGACGTCCGGTTGCCCGCCGCGCCGAGCGTGATCGTACGTACGGCACAGCCGTACACCGAGAAGACTGAGAAGGGCACATCGTGATCGCCGTACTTGGCCTCGTCGTGGGCGTCGTGGCCGGACTGTTGGTCCGGCCTGAGGTCCCGGCGGTCGTCGAGCCGTATCTGCCGATCGCCGTCGTCGCGGCGCTCGACGCCGTCTTCGGTGGTCTGCGGGCCATGCTGGACGGGATCTTCGACGACAAGGTGTTCGTGGTGTCGTTCCTGTCCAACGTGGTGGTGGCCGCGCTGATCGTCTTCCTCGGCGACAAGTTGGGGGTGGGCTCGCAGCTGTCCACGGGGGTCGTGGTGGTCCTCGGTATCCGTATCTTCTCCAACGCCGCGGCGATCCGGCGGCACGTCTTCAGGGCGTGAGCGGCATGAGCGAGCACGGCAAGGAGCCGGAGCACCGGCTGCGCAGAGAACTCCCGGCCGAGGTGCCCGTCACGGCGCCGAAGGGCGAGTCCGCCGGCGAGCCGAAGCCGGAGGCCGGGCTGACCGGTCGGCAGAGGCTGGTACAGGGGCTGTGGCCACCGCGGGTGAGCAGGGCTCAACTGATCGTCGCCGTGCTGCTGTTCGGGCTCGGGTTCGGGCTCGCCGTGCAGGTGGCGTCGAACAGCGACAGCGACAGCGCGCTGCGCGGGGCCCGGCAGGAGGATCTTGTCCGCATCCTCGATGAACTGGACGACCGTACGCAGCGTCTTGAGGACGAGAAGACAGGACTCGAAAAGCAGCGTCAGGAGTTGCAGAGCAGCTCCGACCAGGCGGCGGAGGCCCGTAAGCAGACGGCCGAGAAGGAGAGGCAACTCGGCATTCTCGCGGGCACCGTGGCGGCACAGGGTCCTGGCATCACGATGACGGTCGACGACCCGAAGGGGACGGTGCAGGCGGACATGCTGCTCGACGCGATCCAGGAGCTGCGCGCGGCCGGCGCGGAGGCGATCCAGGTCAACGGGGTACGGGTGATCGCCGGTACCTACCTCACCGACTCCGGTAAGAGTGTGAGCGTCGACGGGAACAAGATCACCCAGCCCTACGTTTTCAGGGTGATCGGCAAGCCGCAGGACCTCGAACCGGCTCTCAACATCCCCGGAGGCGTGGTGCAGACCCTCGAAAAGGAACAGGCGACTGTGACGGTCGAGCGGTCCACCAAGATCGTCGTGGACGCCTTGCGACCGGCGAAGCAGCCTGACTACGCTCGGTCGTCCTCGCAGTGAACCGCCGGTGCATGGGGGACGTCCGGCAAGGGCATGAGGTTGCGGGGGGTCGGCGCACCGGGGAACCGGTGCGTGGTGGAAACTGTCTGGTGGATACGGACGTTGTGTGGTTGTCCGGGTCGGCCGGTTTATTCAGTCAGGGTTCGTCCTGCCCCACGGGCGGGTCTGTTTCGGTCAAGGGGAATCGCCCGTGAAGTTGTTTGCGAAGTTGTTCGGCAAGAGCGCGCGAGAGGGTAGCGACAACGCGACCGCTCGCCATCGGGCACAGCCCGACGCGGAGGGCCAGCGCCCGCTGTTCCGGGACCAGGTGGCTGGTCCGGGGGGTGACATTTCCGGAGGTCAGGGCGCGCCGTCAGTTGACCCGTCCCAGTCCGGCGGCATAGGTTTCGGGCAACCGTCAACCTCAGGTGCGGGTGGAGGGTTCGCCTCCGGCCCGTACGCGTCCAACGCCCCGGCGGGGCAGCCGCGGCAGGAGGATCCGTCCATGTCGGCCCTGGTTTGTACGAGGTGCGGTAACCGCAACGCGGAGAACGCCCGCTTCTGCTCCAATTGTGGAGCCCCGCTGCGTGCGGGTGCGGTCCCCGAGCGTGCGTCGGAGACGACGTCCACGATCTCGATCTCCGGTCTGGAGGCCTACGACGCCGAGGTCACCGGTCAGACCCAGATGCCGTCGCTCTCGCCCGAGGCGCAGGCGGCGGTCGACGCGCTGCCGCTCGGCTCCGCGCTGCTGGTCGTGCGCCGTGGCCCGAACTCGGGCAGCCGCTTCCTGCTGGACAGCGATCTGACCACGGCCGGCCGCCACCCGCAGAGCGACATCTTCCTGGACGACGTGACGGTCTCGCGCCGGCATGTGGAGTTCCGCCGCCAGCCGGACGGCTCGTTCACGGTGGCCGACGTCGGCAGCCTCAACGGCACGTACGTCAACCGGGAGCGCATCGACCAGGTCGCTCTGTCGAACGGCGACGAGGTCCAGATCGGCAAGTACCGGCTGGTCTTCTACGCGAGCCGGCAGGGCATCTGACCGCGCGCCGGACCTCGTCCGGGGGACCCCAGGGAAGAAGGTCCATGCTGCACACACCGAGCGGCGGTGCCGGTCACGGCGCCGCCGCCACGGAACCCGGGCTGATGAGCATCGGCACGGTGCTGAACGTGCTGCGCGACGAGTTCCCCGAAGTCACCGTCTCCAAGATCCGCTTCCTGGAGTCGGAAGGGCTCATCGAGCCGCGCCGCACCCCTTCCGGCTACCGGAAGTTCAGCGCCGGGGACGTGGAGCGCCTCGGACACGTCCTGCGGATGCAGCGGGACCACTATCTGCCGCTCAAGGTCATCCGGGAGTACCTGGAGGCCATGGAGCGCGGCGAGGCGGTCCAGCTGCCCGTGCTGGGGCGGCAGCGGGACGGCGAGGCCGTGCCGACGGCCGCCGAGGCCCCGGCGGTCGCCCGGATCGGCCGGCACGAGCTGCTCGCGGCCGCCGGCATCGACGAGGACCGCCTCGCGGAGTGGGAGTCGTACGGGCTGATCGCTCCGCTGGAGGACGGCGTGTACGACGCCGAGACGGTCACCGTGGCCTCGCTCGTGACCGAGCTGGGGCGGTTCGGGATCGAGCCGCGCCATCTGCGGGTGATGAAGGCCGCCGTCGACCGCGAGGCCGGCCTGGTGGACCAGGTGGTGGCCCCGCTCAAGCGCCATCGCAATCCGCAGACCAGGGCCCATGCGGAGGCCCGTACGAAGGAGCTGGCGGCGCTCACGGTGAAGCTGCACGCCGCGCTGGTGCAGACCGCCCTCGGGGTGCGGCTGCCGTGAGCGGCACGACAGGGCCCGGGGGGAGGCCGGATCGGGCCCGCGTTCCGGGCCCGACTACCCAAACGTCCCGGGCACGGCCTAGGGTTGCTGTGTGAACGAGCTCGATGTCGTAGGTGTCCGGGTGGAAATGCCCTCCAACCAACCGATCGTGCTCCTGCGCGAAGTGGGAGGCGACCGTTACCTCCCCATCTGGATCGGGCCGGGGGAGGCGACGGCGATCGCGTTCGCCCAGCAGGGCATGGCGCCCGCCAGGCCGCTGACCCACGACCTGTTCAAGGACGTGCTGGAGGCCGTCGGCCAGGAGCTCACCGAAGTGCGCATCACGGATCTGCGTGAAGGCGTCTTCTACGCGGAGCTGGTCTTCGCCAGCGGGGTCGAGGTGAGCGCCCGTCCGTCCGACGCCATAGCGCTGGCGCTGCGCACCGGAACGCCGATCTACGGCAGTGACACGGTGCTGGACGACGCGGGCATCGCGATCCCGGACGAGCAGGAGGACGAGGTGGAGAAGTTCCGCGAGTTCCTCGACCAGATCTCGCCCGAGGACTTCGGCACCAGCAGCCAGTAGCGAACCGAACGGCGCGTCATCTGCCGGAGGGTCGGCGACGGGCCGGTGGGCGGCTGTCACAGCCGAAACTCATGGGTAATTGCCAGCGGCCACTGAGAGCGTCCTACGGCTCCCCGCCAGAGCATTCGGCTAGCCTTTCCCCGCGGTGGGGCACGGGAAACCACTCCTAGGGTGATTATCACTCGGCGTGCCGAGTGTGGCGATCGTTGACGCACCCCTGGTGACTGCCTACCGTCGAGAAGGCAGGTCAAGGACGGAGGTCGGCGTGAGAAGCAGCGGCGACGGTATGGCTGGGGGTGCCCCCGGACGCGGTTTCGGGGAGAGCGGTCCGTCCCCGCTTCACAGCAGCACCGCCGGTCACGCCCCACAGCGGCCGACCGCGGTGCCGAGCGGCGGAGGGGCGGCGTCGATGGCGACCGAGGAGATCGGCTACCGCGGGCCCACGGCCTGTGCGGCGGCCGGCATCACCTACCGGCAGCTCGACTACTGGGCCCGCACCGGCCTGGTCGAGCCCAGCGTGCGGCCTGCCTACGGGTCGGGCACCCAGCGGCTGTACAGCTTCCGGGACGTCGTCGTCCTGAAGATCGTCAAGCGGTTCCTGGACACCGGGGTCTCCCTCCAGAACATCCGCACCGCCGTCCAGCACCTGCGGGAACGCGGTTTCCGTGACCTGGAGCGGATGACCCTCATGAGCGACGGCGCCACGGTCTACGAGTGCACCTCACCGGACGAGGTCCACGCCCTGCTCCAGGGCGGTCAGGGCATCTTCGGGATCGCGGTCGGCGTGGTCTGGCGCGACGTGGAAAGCGCGCTCTCCCAGCTGCACGGCGAGCGCGTCGACACCGGGGAGACCCTGGTGGGACACAACCCCGCCGACGAACTGGCCAGACGGCGCAACCGGGCGGTCTGAAGTCCTCGCCCGAAGCCCCTTGGGCTTCTACTGATGCCCCGGCACGGGTCCGTGCCGGGGCATTGTCAGTGGCGTGGTGCAGCATCGGAGATGTGAGAAACGCGCCCACGATCCTGCATCTCGACATGGACGCCTTCTTCGCCTCGGTGGAGCAGGCGTCCAAGCCGAGCCTGCGCGGGAAGGCCGTGGTCGTGGGCGGGCTCGGACCGCGCGGTGTGGTGGCCACCGCGTCGTACGAGGCCCGGGTGTTCGGGGTGCACTCCGCGATGCCGATGGCGCAGGCGCGGCGGCTGGCGCCGAACGCCGCGTATCTGGTGCCGCGCTTCGGACTGTACCGGTCGATCAGCGAGCAGGTGATGGCGCTGCTGCGGGGGCTCTCGCCGCTGGTGGAGCCACTCAGCCTGGACGAGGCGTTCGTGGACCTGGAGGCCGCTGAGGCGGCCTGGGACGCGACATCGGCGCGGCTGGTGGGGGAGAGGCTGCGCACGGACATACGGACCGTGACGGGGCTCTCCGGGTCCGTCGGGCTCGCCGCCTCCAAGATGCTCGCGAAGATCGCCTCCGAGCAGGCCAAGCCGGACGGGCTGGTGCTGATCGAGCCGGGCACCGAGCGGGCGATGCTGGGGCCGATGCCGGTGCGGATTCTGCCGGGGGTGGGGCCGGCGACGGGAGACCATCTGCGGCGGGCCGGGATCACCACGGTCGACGAGATCGCCGAGGCAGGGGAGGACGAGCTGGTCCGGCTGCTCGGCAAGGCCCACGGCCACGCCCTGTACGCCATGGCGCTCGCGCACGACGAGCGGCCCGTGGTCGCCGAGCGGGAGACCAAGTCGGTGTCGGTCGAGGACACCTACGACGTGGACATCCACGACCGGATGCGCGTGGGTCTTGAGGTGCAGCGGCTGGCCGACCGGTGTGTGCGGCGGCTGCGGGGGGCCGGGCTGTCGGGGCGGACCATCGTGCTGAAGGTACGGCGGTACGACTTCTCGACGCTGACCCGGTCGGAGACGCTCAGGGGCCCGACCGACGACCCGGCGGTGGTGCGGGAGGCGGCCGGGCGGCTGCTGGACTCGGTGGACACGACGGGTGGTGTGCGACTGCTGGGGGTGGGCGTGTCGGGGCTGGCCGACTACACGCAGGAGGACCTGTTCGCGCAGGCGGCGGCCGGGGAGGGGGCGGCGGAGTTTGCGGCGGAGGAGGACGTGGCGGAGCCGGTCGCCGAGCGGGAGGCGGCCGCCGAGCGGCGGTGGCCTGCGGGGCACGATGTGCGGCATGCCGAGTACGGGCACGGGTGGGTGCAGGGGAGCGGGCTGGGGCGGGTGACGGTGCGGTTCGAGACGCCGGGGTCTGTGGGGCCGGGGAGGGTGCGGACGTTTCGGGTCGATGACCCTGAGCTGGAGCCGGCGGAGCCGTTGCCGTTGGTTCCGGTTGACGGGGTGGGTGCGTGACCGGGGTGTGGGCCGGGGGCGGGGGGTTTCACTCGCCCGCGTTGGCGGGGTGCCGCTGCGCCCACCCGTGCCGCCCCAGCGGCACGACTGCCCGCAGTTGGGGTTGGCGGGGTGCCGCTGCGCTGATCCGTGCCGCCCGAGCGGCACGACTGCCCGCAGTTGGGAAGCTGACGCGACTGTAGCGCCCCGTCAGGGGCGCTCGGGGTGCCCCCGGCCGAAGGCTGGGGGAGGAACTGCGCGACCGGCCCACACCGGCCGCGGCCGAAACGCGAGCGAACCCGGCGTCGGTCTCACGTCGGTCTCATGCCCCCGCGTCCTCCGTCCCCGCCAGCTTCCCGAAGTCGTGGTCCGGGTGGGCGTGGGGCGGGGGAGTCGTGTCGAGGCCGTAGTGGTGGTAGAGCTGGAGTTCCTGTTCCGGGGAGAGGTGGCGGCCCACGCCGAAGTCGGGGGCGTCTTTGATCAGGGCGCGGTCGAAGGGGACGTGGAGGGTGCCCTCGACCAGCTCGCTGGGCTCCAGGGGCACGAAGGCGTCCCGGGAGAACAGGCCGGTGCGTATGGCCGCCCACTCCGGCACGCCCGTCGCGTCGTCGAGGTACACCTCGTCGATCGTGCCGATCTTCGTGCCGTTGCGGTCGAACGCCTTGCGGCCGATCAGGTTGCGCGGATCGATGTCGGTCTGCACGGGCCCTCCACTTGGTCGCAACTCATCCGTAAGCACTACAAAAGAGCACATTCAAGGAGGCGGCCACTCGAAGGCTCCGGCGTTGCCCTCGCTGGTAGGCTGGCAAGCGGCTGCTGACCCCGTGCGGGAGAGTCCTCCGGGCAACCGGAGGCGCCGAAGGAGCAACTCCTCCCCGGAATCTCTCAGGCTCACGTACCGCACGGACGAGGTCACTCTGGAAAGCAGGGCGGATGTCGACGGTGTCCGCTCTCACCGACGGTGAAAGCTGGTAGTCCGCAAGGGCGCACCGGTGAAGCTCTCAGGTTGAGATGACAGAGGGGGAGGCCGTCGGGGTGCCCGTGCCGGGGTACCCCTCAAAGGTCGCGTCAGACCAGGAGGCCTCCGCAATGACCGCCCAGCGTATTCCGCTCTCCGCGCTTGAGCAGGGTATTCCCTTCGAGCAGCGCCATATCGGCCCCGACCACGAGGCCCGGGCCAAGATGCTCGCCCAGGTCGGGTACGGCTCGCTCGACGACCTGACCGCGGCCGCCGTGCCGGACGTGATCAAGAACGCCGACCGGCTGGAGCTGCCCGGCGCCCGGACCGAGGCCGAGGTGCTGGCCGAGCTGCGGTCGCTGGCCGACCGGAACCAGGTGCTCGACTCGATGATCGGGCTGGGCTACTACGGGACCTTCACGCCGCCCGTCATCCTGCGCAACGTCATGGAGAACCCTGCCTGGTACACGGCCTACACGCCGTACCAGCCGGAGATCTCCCAGGGCCGTCTGGAAGCCCTGCTGAACTTCCAGACCATGGTCGCCGACCTCACCGGGCTGCCCACCTCCGGTGCCTCGCTGCTCGACGAGGGCACGGCCGCCGCCGAGGCCATGGCCCTGTCGCTGCGCATGGGCAAGAACAAGAAGGGCGTCTTCGTCGTCGACGCGGACGCGCTGCCGCAGACCATCGCCGTGATCCAGACCCGGGCCGAGCCGTCGGGCGTGGAGGTCGTGGTCGCCGACCTCGCGGACGGCATCCCGGCGGACCTCGCCGCGCGGGAGATCAACGGGGTGCTCGTCCAGTACCCCGGCGCCTCCGGTGCCGTACGCGACATCAAGGCCGTCGTCGAGCAGGCGCACGAGGCCGGCGCGCTCGTCACCGTCGCCGCCGATTTGCTGGCGCTGACCCTGCTGACCTCACCGGGCGAGCTGGGGGCCGACATCGCCGTCGGCACCACCCAGCGGTTCGGTGTGCCGATGGGCTTCGGCGGGCCGCACGCCGGTTACATGGCGGTCCGCGAGAAGTTCGCGCGCAGCCTGCCCGGGCGGCTCGTGGGCGTCTCCGTGGACGCCGACGGGAACAAGGCGTACCGGCTGGCGCTGCAGACCCGCGAGCAGCACATCCGGCGGGAGAAGGCCACCAGCAACATCTGCACCGCGCAGGTGCTGCTCGCCGTGATGGCCGGCATGTACGCCGTCTACCACGGCCCCGACGGGCTCAAGGCCATCGCCCAGCGCACGCACCGGTACGCCACGATCCTCGCCGCGGGCCTCAAGGCCGGCGGGGTCGAGATCGTGCACGGCGCCTACTTCGACACGCTCACCGCCCGCGTGCCCGGCAAGGCCGCAGAGATCGTCGCCGCCGCCCGCCGCAGCGGCGTCAACCTGCGGCTCGTCGACGCCGACCACGTCTCCATGGCCTGCGACGAGACCACCACCCGCGCCCAGCTGGGTGCCGTCTGGACGGCCTTCGGCGTCGAGGGAGACGTCGAGGCGCTGGACGCGGTCACCGAGGACACGCTGCCCGAGGCACTGCTGCGCACCGACGGCTACCTGACCCACCCCGTCTTCCGGCAGCACCGCTCCGAGACCGCGATGCTGCGGTACCTGCGCAGGCTCGCCGACCGGGACTACGCGCTGGACCGCGGCATGATCCCGCTGGGCTCCTGCACCATGAAGCTCAACGCGACCACCGAGATGGAGCCGGTCACCTGGCCCGAGTTCGGGCAGCTGCACCCGTTCGCGCCCGCCGAGCAGGCCCAGGGGTACCTGACCCTCATCCGGGAGCTGGAGGAGCGCCTCGCGGAGGTCACCGGGTACGACAAGGTGTCGCTGCAGCCCAACGCCGGGTCCCAGGGCGAGCTCGCCGGGCTGCTCGCCGTACGCGCCTACCACCGCGCAGGCGGCGACGAGCAGCGGACCGTGTGCCTGATCCCGTCCTCCGCGCACGGCACCAACGCCGCCAGCGCCGTGATGGCCGGGATGAAGGTCGTCGTCGTGAAGACCGCCGAGGACGGCGAGATCGACGTCGCGGACCTGCGGGCGAAGATCGAGCAGTACCGCGACGAGCTCGCGGTACTGATGATCACCTATCCGTCCACGCACGGGGTGTTCGAGGAGCACGTCGCCGAGATCTGCGCGCAGGTGCACGAGGCCGGCGGTCAGGTGTATGTGGACGGGGCCAACCTGAACGCCCTGGTCGGGGTCGCCAAGCCGGGGCACTTCGGCGGGGACGTCTCCCACCTCAACCTGCACAAGACCTTCTGCATCCCGCACGGCGGCGGTGGTCCGGGGGTCGGCCCGGTGGCCGTACGGGCCCACCTGGCGCCGTACCTGCCGAACCACCCGCTGCAGCCCGCCGCCGGGCCGCAGACCGGTGTCGGGCCGATCTCGGCCGCGCCGTGGGGGTCCGCGGGGATCCTGCCGATCTCGTGGGCGTACGTCCGGCTCATGGGCGGCGAAGGACTGAAGCGGGCCACGCAGGTGGCCGTGCTCAGCGCCAACTACGTCGCCAAGCGGCTGGAGCCGCACTACCCCGTGCTCTACACCGGGCCCGGCGGGCTCGTCGCGCACGAGTGCATCATCGACCTGCGGCCGCTGACCAAGGCGACCGGAGTGAGCGTCGACGACGTCGCCAAGCGGCTCATCGACTACGGCTTCCACGCGCCGACGATGTCCTTCCCGGTGGCCGGCACGCTGATGATCGAGCCGACCGAGTCCGAGGACCTCGGCGAGCTGGACCGGTTCTGCGAGGCGATGATCGCCATTCGGGCGGAGATCGACAAGGTCGGGGCGGGGGACTGGCCCGCCGACGACAACCCGCTGCGTGGCGCTCCGCACACCGCGGGCGCGCTGGGCGGCGAGTGGCAGCACGCGTACAGCCGGGAGGAGGCCGTCTTCCCCGGCGGGGTGTCCGCCGCCGACAAGTACTGGCCGCCGGTGCGCCGCATCGACCAGGCCTTCGGCGACCGGAACCTGGTGTGCTCGTGCCCGCCGCTGGACGCGTACGAGGACTGACGTCCAGGGACGCCCAAGGACGCCGAGGACCGCGCACGGTTCGGCACAGGCCCCGCTTCGGCGGGGCCTGTGCCGTTCTACGCCGGGTAGGCGTGCGTCTGGGTCGCCTTCACCGTCGCCCAGACCGGGGCCCCCGGGTGCAGGTCCAGTTCGGCGGCGGCGACCGTGGTGAGGTCGGCGGCGAGGGCGAGCTCGCCGGTCAGATCGGCGCGGATCTGGTCACCGTGGGTCTCCAGGCCCGCCACCTCGCAGCGCCAGAGGTTGCGGGCGCTGGCGCCGGTGGGACGGTCCCGGAAGAGGGTGACGGCGCTCGGCGGGAACGCGACGAAGACGTCACCGGTGAGGTCCTCGGTGGTGGTGATCGCGGGGCCCGTGGCCAGCTCGACGGTGTGGCCGTCGGCGCGGCCTCGGTAGAGGTTGAGGCCGACCAGGTGGGCGATGTAGTCGGTGCGCGGATGGCGGGCGATGTCGGCGGGCGTGCCCTCCTGGACGACCCGGCCGTCTTCGATGACGGTCAGGCGGTCGGCCAGCACCATGGCGTCCAGCGGGTCGTGCGTGACCAGTACGGCCACCGCCTCGAACTCGGCCAGGTGGCGGCGGAGCTGGGAACGTACGTCGAGGCGGGTGCGGGCGTCGAGGGCGGCGAGGGGTTCGTCCAGGAGCAGCAGGCGGGGGCGGGTGGCCAGGGCGCGGGCCAGCGCGACGCGCTGGGCCTGGCCGCCGGAGAGCCGGCGGGGTTTGACGCCGGCGTGCTCGGCGAGCCCCATGCGGTCCAGCCAGGCGGCGGCCTCGGTGCGCGCCTCGGTCCTTGTGGCGCCTTGGCAGCGGGGGCCGAAGGCGACGTTGTCGAGGGCCGTGAGGTGGGGGAAGAGGAGGTAGTCCTGGAAGACGACGCCCACCGGGCGGGACTCGGGGGGCGTACGGTCCAACTCCGTGCCGTCCAGGCGGAGATGGCCGGCGGTGAGGGGGGTGAGGCCGGCCAGGGCGCGCAGGGCGGTGGTTTTTCCGGCGCCGTTGGGGCCGAGGAGGGCGACGACCTCGCCGGGGGCGGCGGTGAGGGTGATGTCCAGGCGGAAGGCGGGGCGGGTGACGACGAGGTGCGCGTGGAGGCCGGTGGTGTCCGGCCGCGGGTGGGTGCGGGGTGGCTGCGTGCCGTCCGCTGCCGTGGGGTGTGCGTTGGTCATCGGGGTGTTCGTCCGGCGGGTCGTCCTCATGATGCCGTCATCCAACGGTCGCGCAGCGCCGCGAGTACGGCGATCGACACCGCCAGCAGGACCAGGCTGAGCGCGATCGCCGCGTCGGGGTCGTTCTGCAGGGCGAGGTAGACGGCGAGGGGCATGGTCTGGGTGCGGCCGGGGAAGTTGCCGGCGAAGGTGATCGTCGCTCCGAACTCGCCGAGGGCGCGGGCCCAGGCCAGGACCGCGCCGGCCGCGATGCCGGGCGCGATGAGGGGGAGCGTGACCCGGCGGAACGCCGTGAAGCGGGAGGCGCCCAGGGTGGTGGCCGCCTCCTCGTAGCGGGGGTCGGCGGCGCGGAGCGTGCCCTCGACGCTGATCACCAGGAAAGGCATGGCCACGAAGGACTCGGCGACCACCACGCCCGCCGTGGTGAACGGGAGGGTGATGCCGAACCAGGCGTCCAGCCACTGGCCGACCACCCCGTTGCGGCCGAGGGCGAGGAGGAGGGCCACACCGCCCACCACCGGGGGCAGGACGAGGGGGAGGGTGACGAGAGCCCGTACGACACCCCGGCCGGGGAACTTCGTGCGAGCCAGCAGCCAGGCCAGGGGGACGCCCAGGACCAGGCTCACGCCCGTCGCCGCCGTCGCGCTGACCAGGGAGAGCTGGAGGGCCTGCCACACCTGCGTGCTGGTCAGCAGGGACGGGAGGCTGTTCCAGGGCGCCCGCACCAGCAGGGCGACCAGCGGCAGGAGCAGGAAGGCCAGGGCTGCCGCTCCGGGGAGGAGGAGCGGTAGCGGTACGGCCGGCCGAAACCGCCGGCGCCGGGGGCCGCCCGTGAGGGTGCCCGCCGCGGCGCCGGACTCGTCGGTCTTCGTCACGGCTTGAGGAACCCTGCGGCGTTCAGGACCTGCTGGCCCTCGGCGGACCGCACCAGGGCGATGAACGCCTTGGCCACCGTGGGGTTCGGGGCGTTCTTGAGAAGGGCGATCGGGTAGTCGTTGATCGCGTCGGCGGACTCGGGGAACTCCACACCCTCCACCTTGCCGCCGGCCGCCCGCACGTCGGTCCGGTAGACGACCGCCGCGTCGGCCTCCTTCAGCACCACCTTGTTGAGCGCGGACTTCACGTCCGCCTCGTAGGAGACCGGGGTGAGCTTGAGCTTGCCGGCGTCCAGGGCCTTCTGCGCGGCGGCACCGCACGGCACCGTCCTGTCGCAGAGCACGACCTTCAGCGACGACTTGGTGAGGTCCTTCAGGGAGGAGATCTTGTCGGGGTTGCCCGGCAGGGTGGCGATCTCCAGCTGGTTGCGGACGAAGGTGGCCGGCGTCGTCGCGGTGTCCTTCTTGTCCGTCACTATCGCCATGGTCTTGGGGCTCGCGGCGGCGAAGACGTCGGCCGGGGCACCGCTGGTGATCTGCGCGGCGAGGGTGTCACTGCCGCCGAAGCTGAAGTTGACCTCGGTGCCCGGGTGGGCCTTCTCGAAGTCCGACTTCAGGGTCGTGAAGCTCTCCTGGAGCGAGGCCGCCGCGAACACGGTGATCGAGCCCGACAGCTTGGGTGTCGCCGCCGACGACGTGTCCGACTTCGTCGTCGCCGAGGAGTCGTCGGCGGAGGAGGAACAGGCGCTCAGGGCCAGCAGGGCCGCGACCGAGGCACCGGCCACCTGGAGCGTCCGCCGGGTCCGGCGCACGGAACGGGTCATCACGAGTGAACTCCTCCGATGTCATGAGAAAACTGTCGCGCCCTGCTGCGACCTGGGTACCAGCCGCCTGGCGATGATACTGCCGCATTTGCCAGCCGTAAGTCTTCTGTCGCATCGCATGAGCCGCATACTTGCGGCCTGAATCTGGCATGTGCGTTTGTACGGTGACGTGCCGTGGGTACCGTCATCCGGGAGGTGGCCGCTCATGACGCTCGCCGAACTCGTCCTCACCGGAGACCTGGCACGACCGGCCCGGCTGACCGTGCCCGACCTCCTGCGCTGGCCCCAGCACCGGGTGCGGGTCAGCTTCGAGTGCGCCACCAGCGGAATCCAGCGCCACGGCTTCACCGGCCCACGGCTGTACGACGTCCTCGCCGACGCCGGACCCGGATTCGACCCCGGCCGGCGCAAGGACCGGCTCCGCTTCCTCATCGCGGTCACGGGTGGCGACGGGCACCATGCGCTGCTCTCCTGGGCCGAGATCGACCCCGATTTCGCCCACGCCCCCGTTCTGCTCGGTGTCAGCATCGACGGCACCCCGCTGGACCGGCCGGGCCCGCAGCTGGTGCTTCCGCAGGACCGCTGCGGGGCCCGGCACATCAGCGGCATCACGGAGATACGGGTGGACGGGGAGTACGGCGCCCGGCCTCCGGCGCCCGCCACACCCGGTCGCGTGTCAGCGACAGCTCCGTGGACCGCTTCGTGAACCGCACGCCCGCCGTGTCCCGCAGCGCGCTGCCCGGAACGCTGCGGCCGTCCTGGCCTGCGAGCTGTGCGGGTGTGCGGGTGAGCGGGTGAGCGGGTGAGCGGTCAGACGCGGTCGATGTGCACGTTCGTGGACTTCACCCTGGCGGTGGCCTCCATGCCGACCTCCAGGCCGAGTTCCTCGACCGCCTCCCGGGTCAGGAGGGAGACCAGCCGGTGCGGGCCGGCCTGGATCTCGACCTGGGCGGCGACATCGCCCAGCTTGATCGCGGTGACGATGCCGGGGAAGGCGTTGCGGACCGAGGTGTAGGAGGCGTCCTCCTCGCCGCTGCCGGCCTTGGCCAGTTCGACGGAGAACGCGGCGAGGTCCGCGCCGTCGATGAGCCGCCGGCCGCCCTCGTCACGATGGGTGGCCATCCGGCCCGCGTCGGCCCAGCGGCGGGCGGTGTCCGGGCTGACGCCGAGCAGCCGTGCCGCCTGGCCGATCGTGTAGGACTGCATGCGGGTCACGATAGGCCCAGCCGGCGGGGCAGGCGGTCAGGGGGTGGACGGTCTGATGAGGCCGGACGCGGCGAGGACCGCGCGCGCGTTCGTGTCGTCTATCTCATGGCCGAGCCGCGTCAGCACCTCGGTGCCCCGGCGCAGGGTGCCGCGCTCCACGGAGCGGCGCACACCGGTGTCCAGCTCGTGCCAGAGCAGGGGGTTGGCATGCAGGACGCCCGGGTCGAACTCCAGGCGGCTGCCCCGCGTGTCACGCAGGACCAGGTGCGCGGAGACGTCCCCGTACCGGCCGACGTAGACGAGGGAGTCGGTGCGCACCGTACGGCGGCGGAGCGGGCCGCGTACCGCCAGCCAGCCGGGGCCCGCGGTGACCCGGGCGGGCAGCAGCATGGTGAGGACGGCGGCCGACAGGGTGACCCAGAGCAGGACGCGGGCCGGGGTGAGGGTGCCGGCGTCCCAGTCCACCAGGAGCGTCAGCCCGCCGAAGCCGAGGGCACAGCCGACGGCCAGGAGCGCGCTGCCGCGCCAGGTGCGGTCACCGGCCGCCCGGCCCCTGCGTCTTCTGTCCGTCATGAGGCCGACGCTAGGGGCCGGTGGCCGCTCCGGAGTCGGCGCTGACAGGGTTCTTATGCGGACCGAGCGGTTCTTGACGGGATTCTTACGCCCGGCGTCCCGCCCTCAGCCGGTGTGGACGCGCGGCCGCCGGGCGCGGTCCGGCTCGGCCTCGCGGAGCACCTCGCGGGTGACCGGTGCGACCTCGCCCTGGCCGAAG
>NZ_JBFBJL010000113.1:0-19408 GCF_040686075.1 Streptomyces sp. NPDC086519 | reverse complement strand
GGGGACGTGGAGACCCAGCTGGACCACGCCTTCGCGATCGTGCGGAAGACGTTCGGCACGGGGATCGGGGCCGGCCCCGGGCATTGCCGGCCGGTCAGGGCAGCAGGTCGGCCCGCGGCGGCACGAAGAAGTCGATGTTCACGCAGGGGGCCTCGGTCGGCTCCACGTAGTGCTCGCTGCCGCGCGGGACCAGCAGGAACGAGCCCGCCCGCATGTCGTGCGCGACCCCGTCCACGTAGTAGTTCGCGCGCCCCTCGGAGATGTGGACCAGCTGGTCGAAGTCCTCGTGCCGGTGCGGGTTGAGCGTCATGCCGACCTCCAGCTCGTGGTGACAGATCATCACCTCGTCGGTGGCGTAGACGCGTCGGCGGACCCCCGGCCGCACCTGGGTGACCGGCAGGTCGTCCCAGTTGACGACGGCGCCGAACAGGGCCGCGTTGCGTGTGCTCACTGCTTCTCCTCTCCGGCGGCGGCCCGCAGGCCGGCCGCCAACATCTGCAGGTCCGAGCCGACGATCAGGTAGTCGGCGGTGCCGAGGCCCAGGTCCGCCGCGGCACTCCGGGCCGGTGCCCAGCCGCCGAACGCCACTCCGGCGGACCGGGCCGCGGCCCGCACCCGGTCCACGGCGGCCCGCAGCACCGCCGGGTCCGCGGGCAGGCCCAGGTCGACGGCCAGGTCGGTGCTGCCGACGAAGCACACGTCGAGAGCGGCGACCAGCTCCGGCAGGGGGTCGGTGCGTGCCGTCTCGATCTGGCCCACCAGCACCGGCGGGTCGTCCTGCTCGGCGCGCAGGAACCCGGCCAGCGGGAGCGCGCCGAACCGGGCGGCCCGGTTGACCAGGCTCACCGAGCGGCGGCCGGCCGGGGCGAACCGGGTCGCCGCCACGAGTGCCTCTGCCTGTGCGGTGCGGGTGAGCATGGAGAGCTGGATGCCCGCCGCCCCGGCCTCCAGGAGCCGGTTGACGGCGGCCGCGTCCACCGCGGGCACCCGGACCAGGGCGGGCAGACCGCAGACGGCCGCGTGGCGCACCAGGTCCACGGCGTCCCGCTCGGTGAGCGTGGAGTGTTCGAGGTCGACGACCACGAACCCGAACCCGGCCGCCGCGGCCAGCTCCACCGCGTCGGGCGTCGCCAGCTTGACGAAGGTGCCGACGGCGGGTCCCCCCGCCGTCAGGGCGGCGCGCAGCCGCCGCCGCAGCGGATGGACGTCACCGGCGGTCATCGGGCCTCCACGGTGTCGGTGTCTACGGGCGGATGTGGATGTCGTACGGGCCTCGCGGCGTCGTCGCACGGGCGTACGCAACGCCGTCGGGGCGTACGCAACGCCGTCATACGGGCCTCGCAACGGCGTCGCACGGGCGCCGCAACGCCGTCGTGCGGGCGTGTCAGGCCGAGACCCGGCCGAGGGCCGAGGGCCGGGCTGGGCCGAGGGCCGCGGGCCGAGCCGAGGGCCGGGGCCGGGCCGGAAAGGGGCAGGCCCAGGCCGGGGGGCGCGCCCAGGCCGGGGGGGCACGCCCAGGCCGGGGGGGCACGCCCAGGCCGGGAAGGGTCAGGCCGACGGCAGGCCGCGCCACGGCACGATGTCGACCTCGGCGCCCTCGTGGAGCACCACGGTCGGCTCCAGGCGCGGGGCGACGATGGTGTTGCCGGCGGCGTCGGGCAGGGTGCACTCCTCGGTCTCGGTGACGACCGTGACATCGGCCCGCCCGCCGACCTCCAGGCGCCCGTAGCCCTCGGTGTCGAGACCGAGCAGCCGGGCCGGCGCGACGGTGGCCCGGCGGACGCACTCCTCGAAGGGCGCGCCGAGTGCTACCAGCTTGGAGATGCTGGTGAGCAGGTCGAACACCGGGCCGCGCCAGTTGCGGGCGCTGGTGTCGGAGCTGAGGATGTCGGGCAGGAAGCCGTCGGCGATGGCCCGGCGGGCCACCTCGAAGCTGAGGTTGCTCCTGCCGTGGGCGGAGTCGAACAGGACGCCGCGCTCACGGGCCGCGGTGACGGCGGGCTGCACGTGGTCACCGTCGAGGATGCCGTACGGCTTGCCGGTGTAGCAGTGCGCCACGATGTCACCGGGGCGCAGGTGGTCGAGGACGACGGGCAGCGGCACCGGCGTCTCGCCGATGTGCAGCATCAGCGGGAGACCGGCCTGTTCGGCCAGGGCCACGGACTTCTTCAGCAGCGGCTCCCAGTGCTCGCCGACGACGTCCTCGGAGAGCCGGATCTTGAAGCCGCGCACGATGTCGGGGTGGGCCTCGGCGGTCGCGAGCGCGTCGTCGGGGACCAGGGTGCCGGGGTTCAGCAGCTCGCCGAATCTGAAGTCGATCAGGCCGAGCACCGAGACGTTGAGGAAGTTGACGATGCGCATCCGGTTCGCCTCGACGACCAGCTTGCGGAAGGCCGCGAAGGTCGAGGCGCCGGCCGTACCGGCGTCCGCCGCGGCGACCACGCCGCGGCGCAGATGGGCCTCCTCGGCGGGGGCGCCGACGGCGGAGACGTACTGGAAGATGTGGGTGTGGCCCTCGACGAGGCCCGGCAGCACGGTGGAGCCGGTGACGTCGATCGTGCGGGCCGCGCCGGTCGCGAGACCCTCCCCGATCGCGGCGATGCGGTCACCGGTGACCGCCACGTCGAGCCGGGCGTTGGTGCCCGACGCCGGGTCGATGACGGTGCCCCCGGCCAGGACGAGGTCGTAGGACGGTGTGGAGGAGTGTGACATCGCTGTGGCTCCAGGGTGAGGGGACGGTCAGCCGGCCTGTTCGGCCGGCCGCTGGTCGCGCGGTGCGGCGTCCGCGGGACGCACGATGCGGGTGACGAGGGGAAGGACACCGTCCACCTCGACGCCGACCTCGTCGCCGTCGGCGAGGAAGCAGGCGCGGTCCTGGCCGGTGCCGGCCGGGGTTCCGGTGAGGACGACGTCGCCGGGTTCGAGGGCGGCGTACCAGGACAGCCTGCTGAGCAGATCGGCGACGGGGAAGATCATCCCGGCGCTGGTGTCGTCCTGGACGAGTTGACCGTTGACCCGGGTGCGCACGCCGATGGCCTCGCGGTCGGCGAACTCGTCGGGCGTGCAGACGGACGGCCCGAGCGGGGTGAACCCCGGGTAGCTCTTGGCGAGGGCGGGTGTGCCGGTGGTGCGCATGACATCCCGGGCCGTCATGTCGTTGGCGGCGGTGACACCGGCGACGGCGGACCAGACCTCCGACTCGGCGGCCTGGAAGAGCCGGCGCCCGACGACGACCGCTATCTCGCCCTCGTAGTCGGGTTCGGCCGCGCCCGGCGGGATCACCGCCCGCGCGCCGGGAGGAAGGACGCCTGACGACGCGGCCAGGTACAGGATCGGCTGTTCGGGCAGCCCCCTGCCGGTCCGCTCCGCCTTCGACACGTAGTTGAGTCCGACGCCCCACACCGCGCCGGGACGGCCCAGCGGCGCCGTGAGGACGGCCTCGTCGAGAGGGATGCGCCGGCGCACCGCGCACGACGCCAGGCACTGCAGCGAGCCCTCCTGCTCGAGGACCGCGCCGAGGTGCGGGAAAGCAGTGGCCAACAGGGCGACAGCCCCGTCTTCGATCCGGCCCAGGCCGGTCCGCGTCGTGACTACTCGCATGGCGAGCATCTTTTATTGCGAGACGCCATCATGTCAAGCAATACGCAAGCGCTGGTCGGGGACGCGCCGACACCCCGTCCGCGCGGGTCGGCGGACGGGGTGTCGGTGGGCTGATCTGCGGTGGTGAGCAGGGCTGTTCGCGGAGCCGGCGGCACCGTGTCAGGCAAGTTGGCGCCGCACCTCGTCGCCGTCCCAGTAGTCCGTGCGGTGCGTGACGAGACCGTCGGCGACGGTGAACAGGAAGACCCCGCGGATCCGCACGGGCCGGTCGCCCGCCGAACGCATCCGGAACGTCATGACGTACGGCACCGCGGCGAAGGCGCCGTCGACGAGGACGCGCTCGGGCACGTACCGCAGCTCCCCGAAGTCCGCCAGGAAACCGGTCAGCGCCGCCCGGTACGCGGCGCGGCCCCGTCGGCTCTGTCCCGTCGACGACGTGTGCTCGTTGACGAAGTCCTCGGCCACGCAGGCGGCCACGGCGTCGGCGTCGTGCGCGTTCAGCGCCGCGAGGTACGCCTCGACGGCGGCGCGGGTGGCGTCGGCCCCGCTGTTGTCCGCGCCGTCGTCCGTGCCGTCGTCCGTGCCGTCGTCCGTGCCGTCGGTGCTCCCGGTGGTCAGGCCGACCCCCACTTCCGCCGGACCGTGTCGAACACCCGCTGGTCGTGCGAGATCTCCACGACGTTGCCGTCGGGATCCTTCAGCGCGCAGATGTAGCCCACGGGGTCGGGCATCTGCCGGGGCTCCCAGTGCAGGCAGCCCAGTTCCCGGGCGCGGTCCGCCAGGGCGTCGACGTCCTCGCGCGCCGGCACCTCGATGCCGATGTGCGCGAACGGGTGCAGCAGGCCGAGCCGGCCGCCCTTGTCCTTGTCGAAGGACACCAGGACGAGCACGAACGGCGTCTCCACCTGCTTGTCGTTGGAGAGCCAGACGCTCTCGCCGTCGGCGTCCTTGAACCGCTCGACCACGACCAGGGGAGTGAGCGAGGTGTAGAACTCGATCGCCTTGTCGAGGTCCCCGGTGGGCAGCGCGACGTGCGTCCAGCGGGCCGAGGTGAGACCGGTGGCCACAGTGCCTCCATCGTGAGGGGTACGAATTTCCCCGAGATTAGACATGTGGGCGTGGGTGAGTCGATGTGCTGCGGACACAACGCGCGTGTCGGGAACGCTGACCCCGCGCGACATCGGTCCCGCGCCCGCCGCCGTGGGAGCCTGCGGGATGACGGCGACAGTGGTCGGCGGGGAAGACACGGGGAAGACGCGGGGAAGAGGAGAGCGAAGCGTGGAGTACCGGATTCTGGGCGGGACGGGCATCGAGGTGAGCGAGCTGTGCCTCGGGACGATGATGTTCGGTGCCTGGGGCAACACGGACGAGGCGGAGTGCCACCGGATGGTGGCGACGGCGCTGGACGCCGGCGTCAACTTCGTCGACACCGCCGACGTGTACGCCTTCGGCGAGTCGGAGGAGATCCTCGGCCGGGCGCTGAAGGGGCGGCGCGACGACGTCGTCCTGGTGTCGAAGTTCCACAACGAGATGCCGGGAGGCCCGCTCGACCGCAACCGGCGCGGCAACTCCCGGCTGTGGATCACGCGTGCCGTCGAGGACAGCCTGCGCCGGCTGGGCACGGACCACCTCGACGTGTACCTCGTCCACCGTCCCGACCCCCGCACCGACATCGAGGAGACGCTCGGCGCCCTCGGCGACCTGGTACGGGCGGGCAAGGTACGGGCGATCGGCACGTCCAGCTTCCCGGCCGAGGAGATCGTCGAGGCGCAGTGGGCGGCCCGGCGCGGCGGCCGTGAGCGGTTCACGGTGGAGCAGCTGTCGTACTCGGTGCTGGCCCGGCACGCAGAGGCCGCCGTGCTGCCCACCGCGCAGCGGCACCGGATGGGTGTCATGGTCTGGAGCCCGCTGAACGGCGGCTGGCTGACCGGCAAGTACCGGGCCGGCGCGGAACCGGCGGGTGACTCGCGCGCCCGGACCAACGGCGACCACTTCGACTACGCCGACGCGCGGGTGCGCGAGCGCAAACTGGCGGTGGTCGAGGAACTCGTACGCCTCGCCGCCGACGAGGGCTGCACGCTCGTGGAGCTGGCCCTGCGGTTCGTGCTCGCCCATCCCGGCGTCACCTCGGCCGTCATGGGCCCGCGCACCCACGAGCAGCTCCTGACGCAGCTGACGGCGGTGGACCGGCCGCTGTCCGCCGGGGCGCTGGACCGGATCGACGAGTTGGTCGCGCCGGGCAGCGTGCTCAACCCGCGCGACATCGGCTACACGGCACCGGCTCTGGAGAGCGCGGCACTGCGCCGCCGCTGACCACGCCGCCGCCACCGCCGTCGTCGTACGCCTGATGCCGGCCCCGCGCACGTGCGGGGCCGGCATCCGTGCGCCGAAGCGGCGCCGCCGTCAGGTCGAGCCGCGCTCGAAGGGGCGTCCCAGGGCGGCCGGTTCCCGGTGCTGTGTGGTGAACAGCAGCATGGCCAGGAGCGCCAGCAGGTACGGGGCGGCGACGAGCAGTTGGGCGTTGAGGGTGATGCCGAGCGGCGGCAGCGCCAGGCGCAGCGCGTCGGACACGCCGAACACCAGGCAGCCGAGCAGCGTGCGGCCCAGTCGCCACGCCCCGAAGATGACCGCGGCGATGACGATGTATCCGCGCCCGGCGGTCATGTTCTGGTTGAACGAGCCGACCTCGCCGACCGCCAGGTACGCGCCGCCCAGACCGGCCAGCGCGCCGCACCACAGCAGTGCCTGCCGGCGCCGCAGGTTGACCTTGATGCCGGTGACGTCGGCGGCCTGCGGGTTCTCCCCCACGGCCCGCAGTTCCAGGCCCCAGCGGCTGCGCTCGACCAGCCACCAGGTGAGCCCGACCAGCGGGATCAGGAGATAGGCGGGCCAGCGTACGGAGAACAGGGGGGCGCCGATGACCGGGATGTCCCGCAGCAGCGGAACGGACAGCAGCCCGACCTGGTGCGAGGCGAACTGCTGGGTCGTGATCAGGAAGCTCGTCAGACCGAGCACCAGCGCGTTCAGCACGAGGCCGACGACGAAGGTGTTGATCTGCGCCCGGTGCGAGAGGTTGCCGTGCACCGCCCCGATGACGAGGCCGGTCAGCAGGCCGACGACGAGGCCGAGGGTGGCGCTGCCGGTCGCGCTCGCGGTGGCGACCGAGGTGAACGCGGAGCCGAGCATCATCGCCTCGACGGAGATGTTCATCGTGCCGGCCCGCTCGGCGACGTACTCGCCGCAGGCGGCGAGGGCGAGCGGCACGGTCAGCCGGACCCCGCTCGCGAGAATGGTGGAGGTGCTGTCCAGAGCGCTCACGCGGCCGCCTTCACTTCGGTCGGGACGACGGGCGCGGCGGGCGCGGCCGACGGCCTGGCGCCCCGGCGCCCGCTGACGAGGTTGACGAGGAGGGGCGGGACGACGAACGCGAGGACGAGCAGCGCCTTGACGATGTCGACCAGGTAGTACGGGACGCCAGTGGCGGAGAGGAAGTCGCCGCCCGAACGCAGTACGGCGAACACGAACGACACCGGGATCGCGACCAGGGGACGGTTGCGTGCGACGAGCGCGACGAGCAGGCCGTCCCAGCCGACGTTGTCGGAGAGTCCGGCCTGCAGCCGGTTGGTGCTGACCGGGCTGGCCAGCAGCAGCCCGCCCGCCAGGCCCGCGAAGGCGCCGGACAGGGTCAGGGTGAGGCCGCTGAGCGCGGCCACCCGGACGCCGGTGTGCTGGGCCGTGCGCGGATTCAGCCCGACCATGCGCACCCGGAAGCCCCATCGGCTGCGGGTCAGGACGACGGCGACGCCGACCGCCGCGGCGAGCGCGACGAACAGGCCCAGGTTCACCTGGAGCGACGGATACTGCCCGAAGCCGCCGAGCAGGGCGCCCGCCGGCAGGGGGTTGGACTGCGCGTCGGCGATGCCGGAGGAACCCTGCGCGCTCTCCTGGAGGAACCAGGGGGTGCTGACCGCGAACGTGACGAGCTGGAGGGCGAGGAACGTCATCAGGAGGGTGCTCACCGCCACGTTGACCCCGCGGAAGCGGTACATCAGGGCGCTGAGCGCGGCCCAGGCGCCGCCGCCGACGGCCGCCGCGGCCATCACCACGACGACCAGCATCGGGCCGGGCATGGCCAGCCGCAGCCCGACCCAGGCTCCGGCCAGGCCGCCGATGAGCACCTGTCCTTCCTGTCCGATGTTGAAGGTGCCGGCGGCCGCGCAGACGCAGGTGCCGACGGCGACCAGCAGCAGCGGCGCCGCGTTGAGCAGCGTCGTCGTCCAGCCGGTGGAGTTGGCGAGGCTGCCGGTCCAGATCGCCTCCACCGACGCGCTGGGCGAGGCACCGGTCAGCATGAGCAGTACGGCGGACAGGCCCAGGGCGGCGGCGACGAGCAGGACGGTGCAGCCCGCCGTCCGCCAGCCGCCCGGCCCGGGGCGGAGCCGGGCCAGGAGACGCCGGCCGAGGTCGTCGGCCGGCGTCCGCGTCGTGCGCGGGTCCGGCCCGGCGGCGGTGGCACTCATGCGGCCTCGCCCCCGACCAGCATGCCGAGCCGCTCGGGGGTCGCCTCGGAGACGGGAAGCGCCCCGGTGATCCGCCCGGAGGAGATCACCGCGATCCAGGTGGCAAGGGCCATGACTTCCTCCAGTTCGGTGGAGATGAGCAGCACGCCTACGCCCTCGGCGGCCGCCGCCCGCAGCCGGGCGTACATGTCCTCGATGGCGCCGACGTCCAGTCCGTGGGTGGGCTGCGCGGCCACCAGGACGCGGGTGCGGCCCGACAGTTCCCGGGCGAGCACGACCCGCTGCTGGTTGCCGCCGGAGAGGCTGCGGACGGGTGTGTCCAGCGACGGTGTGACGATGTTGAACTCGTCGGCGAGGCGTCGGGCCTCGGCGAGCATCGCCCGCCGCCGCAGCAGGAACCGGCCGCTGACCTGGTCGAGGGACTTCATCGTGAGGTTCTCGGCGACGCTCATGTCGAGGACGACGCCGCTCTGGTGCCGGTCCTCGGGCACGATGCCAAGGCCGGCCTTCGACAGGACGCCGGGCCGGGTCAGGTCGACCTCGCGCCCGGCGACCTCGACGGTGCCGGCACTCGGCACGACGAGTCCGGAGAGGACGTCGCCGAGCATCGCCTGCCCGTTGCCCTCGACGCCGTAGAGAGCGACGATCTCGCCCGCGCCGACGGTGAGGTCGACGCCGTCGAGGACCCTGACCCCGTCGTGCTCCACGGTGAGCCCCGCGAGGCGCAGCACGTGCGCCTCGCGGTCGTGGCCCTCGTCCTGCGCCGTACGCGGGTTGCGCACCGGCAACAGGCCGAGGGCGGCGCCCTCCTCGCCCAGCGACACCTCACGGCCCACCATCTGCTGGGCGAGCAGTTGCGGGGTGGTCTCGGCGGTGACCGCCCGGAAGGCGACGCGGCCCTTGCGCAGGACCGTGACCCGGTCCGTGGCCCGGGCGATCTCGGCGAGCTTGTGACTGATGAGGATGACGGCGCGCCCCTCCTCCTGCACCACCCGGCCGAGGACGGCGAACAGCTCCTCCGACTCGGCCTGGGTGAGCACCGAGGTGGGCTCGTCGAGGATCAGGATCCGGGGGTTGCGCCGCAGGCACTTCACCACCTCGACCCGCTGCCGCTCGCCCGCCGAGAGCGTCCCGACGCGGGCCTCGGGGTCGATCGGCAGCCCGTACCGCGCCGAGACCTCGGCGATCTCGGCGCAGAGGGCCTGCTTGTCGACCCTGCCGCGGTCACCGAGCGCCACGTTCTCCCACACGGCCAGCGCGTCGATGAGGCTGAAGTGCTGGTGCACCATGCCGATGCCCAGCTCGGCCGCCTCCTGCGGGCTGTCGAGCGCGACCTCCTCACCGCGCACCAGCACGATGCCGTCGTCACGCCGGACCAGCCCCAGCAGGACCTTCATGAGGCTGGACTTGCCCGCCCCGTTCTCGCCCAGGAGTCCGTGGATCTCGCCCGCGTCAACGCTGAGGTCCACCGCGTCGCAGGCCGTGACCGCTCCGTAGGACTTCGTGATGCCGCGCAGCTCGAGAATCGGAGCCGCTGAGGCCGTCGGTGTCATCGCTGCATCTTCCTCGTCGGTGTCGGCAGGTCAGCCAAGGCGCTTGACCTCGGCGGCCGGGTCGATCTCCTTGCTGCCGATCTTCTTGATGAAGGCCGCCAGCTGCGCGGCCTGGTCGCCTTCGGGGTGGCAGATCCTGACGGTCGGGTAGGGGTCGACGCCGAGCTGCCAGGTGCGCGTGGTGCCCATCTTCAGGTTGTTCTTGGCGAATTCCTTCAGCGCGGCCTGGAAGTAGTCGCCGGGGCTGAAGATGACGGAGATGTCGTACTTGGGGGCGGTCGAGTCGCACCGGTCGGTGCCCGGGGTGAGGGTCAGCACCTTACTGCCGTTCGCCAGCTGGGCCGAGGCGTCGGTGGCACCGCCGAGGTAGGGGTAGATGACCTTGGCGCCCTGGCTGATCTGGGCCTGGGTGGCCTCCTTGGCCTTGGCCGAGTCGTTGAAGTCGCCGGTGTAGGTGGTGGCCAGCTCGGCCTTCGGGACGACCTCCCGGATGCCGGCCAGGAAGGCGTTGGCGGCGGCCACGCTGAAGTCGGCCTTGGCGCCGGTGATGAACCCGGCCTTGGTGTCGCCGGCCGTCTTCATCTTCAGGCCCGCGGCGTAGCCGGCGACCAGCATGGACTGGTTCGGGTCGTCGGCGGACAGCATGATCTTGGGGGCCTGGTCGATGTTCGCCGACGAGGGCACGTACCAGGCGGTCTTGGCGCAGACGGCCTCCTCGGAGGCGGGGATGGCGTTCTTGAGCTCGCTGGCGCCGAGCGCGATCATGTCCACGTGCTGCTGGCACAGGGCGCGGGCGGCGGTGAGCGCGTCGTTCACGGGTACGCTGCCGCGCTTGATGACCGTCCAGCCCTGCGTCTTGGCGTAGGCGTCCGCGCCGTCGACGAAGCTCTGGTAGTAGCCGTGGTCGTTGATGTCACCGGGGCTGAGGACACCGATGACGACCTTGCCGTCGCCGTTGACGTCGGGCTCCTTGAGGCCGGAGCCGCTGTCGCCGGTCGCCGAGGCGGTCGTCTTGGCGGCGGTCGCGTCGTTGCTGGCACAGCCGGCGAGCGCGAGGGCTCCCACGAGGGCGAGGCCGACCGCGGCTCGGGGGCGGCGAAGGGTGCTTCTGGTGGTCATGTGCGTGGTTCCATTCGCTCAGTGGTGACGCTCGGGGGGTGTCGCTCGGGGTGCCGCCCCGGCGGGGCGGTGGTGATGTCGAGGGGGGATCGCTCGGCAGGGCCGGGGGGACCGGGGTCCTGGGTGACCTCGGCGTCAAGGGGACCGTCCTGGTGCCGGACGGACTCCTCACCCGCGGCGACGGACCACGGGAGACGGATCCGCCCGGCCGCTCGGACCCGGGTGGGGTCGATGCGGCATGGGGGGGCGGAGACGGGACGGGGTCGTCAGCGGTGATGCCGACGGCCGCGGCGGGCACGAGGGGTGGGGCTGGCGCGCGTGGTGCACGCGGCGCCCGTGGTGTGTGTGGTGCGCGTGGCGTGTGTGGTGCAGGTGGTGCACCTGGTGGGCGTGGTGCGCGTGGTGCGCGTGGTGGTGGACCGGTGGGGTAATCGGCGGCCGGCGCCGCGCGGGTGACGGCGGGTCGCCGGTCCGGTGGGCCGGGCGGCCGCCGTCCGGGGGTGGCCGGTGGTCCTCGCCCGCGCGGGCCCGGCCAAGTCGGTGACGTTCAACGGATGCTCTCCCCTCGCTGGTTGGCCGCCGGTCCTACGGCCCGGACGGTCGTACGGCCGTCCGGGCCGGGCTCATGGGAAGCCCACGGGTGCTCCGGCACCGGCCGGGCTCACCGGATGGCCACCGGTTCGGGCCAGGCCGGCCGGGGGGTGATCCCGGCCCGCCGCAGCAGGGCGGCGGACCGTTCGGCGGCGGCCTCGGCGACGGCCGCGAGGTCGACGCCGGTCGGCCGGCGGTCGCGGACGACCACACGGCCGTCGACCAGGACGTCGCGGACGGTGCGGGAGACGTGTCCCCAGACGAGCTGGCGGGCCAGGTCCCCCCTGGGTATCCAGGCCGGGTCCGAGCCGTCGAGTACGACGAGGTCGGCGGCCTTGCCGACCTCCAGGGAGCCGATCCGGTCGCCGAGCCCGATCGCCTCGGCCCCCTCGGCCGTCGCGAGCGCGAACGCCTGCTCGGCACGGATCGGGGCGGGCAGGTCGCGGTCGCGTTCCAGGGCGGCGAACAGGTGGGCGGACAGCAGGACGTCCGGGGCGTCGCCGGCGTTGTGCGCGTCGCAGCCCAGGGCCACCCGGCCGCCCCGCCGCACCAGTTCGGCGTGGCGCGACGCCCGCGTGTACCCCTGGCCGAGCCGCAGGTAGGCGCCGGGACAGGCGGCGACCGCCGTCCGGGTGTCCAGGATCGCCTCGACCTCCGCGTCGTCCAGCCACACCGCGTGCCCCAGCAGCAGACGCGGCCCGAGCACCCCCAGTTCGCGGAAGTGAACCACCGGCCGGCGCCCGCAGCGCAGCGCGTACGTCTCGACGTCGGCGGGGCCGGGCGAGATGTGCCAGGTCAGTCCGGTGTCGAGCCGCTCGGCCAGATCCGCCGCCCCGGTGAGGAGTTCGTCGCTCACCAGGTCGTGCCCGACGAGTGTCACCCACCCGGTGACCGGACCGGTGGCCGGCAGGGAGCGGACGATGTCCTCCTGCCGGGCGAGCACCTCGTCGGCGGGTGCGCCGAGCGGCACGCCCTCGGCGTCCCAGCCCCAGCCGCCGACCCGCGCGCGGATGCCGGCGGCGGCGAGCCCGGCGGCGGCCCGTTCCGGGAAGGCCACGGTGCCGGGTTCCAGCACGGTGGTGATGCCCCGGGACAGGCACTCGACGGCCGTGATGGTGGCGGCCAGTTCGTCGTCGTCGCCGTCGGCCGCGGCGTGCAGCGGGACGATCCAGTCGAAGATCGACTCCTGGGAGCCGATGTCGTCCGGGATCATGCTCCGCACGAGGGGGTCGACGGTGGTGTGCTGGTGGGCGTCGACCAGGCCCGGGATCACCACACAGCCCGACGCGTCGATCTCGCGTGCGCCGCGGAAACGGGCCCGCAGTTCCTCGGCGGTGCCGAACCCGGCGATGCTGTCCCCGGACACGGCGACGGTCGTGTTGCCGAGGACGCGCCGGGCGGGGTCCATGGTGACGACGTCACCGCCCGTGATCAGCAGATCGGTCACGGCTCGATCACCACCTTGCCGATGGTGTCGCGGGCGGCGAGCACGTCCCAGGCCTCGGCGAGGTCCTCCAGCGGGAACCGGGCGGCGGTGGGCAGGTGCAGGCCGTCGGCGAAGCAGGCCGAGGTGGCGGCGACGAAGTCGGCCGAGGTGTAGCCGCCGGTGCCCAGCAGTTTCAGGCCCCGGTGGAAGACCTCCTGGAGCGAGAACGACACCTGGTCGCCGCTGGTGTTGCCCATCAGCAGCAGCCGCCCGCGGACGCCGAGGCAGTCCAGCGAGGTGCGCCAGGTGTCGGTGCCGACGTGGTCCAGGACCAGGTCCGCCCCGGCGTCGCCGGTGAAGGCCGAGACCGCCTTCACCGCGTCGGGGTCCTCGTTGCGCAGCACCAGGTCCGCGCCCGCCTGACGGGCGGCGGCCCGCTTGGCGTCGCTGCCGGCGAACGCGACGACACGGGCACCGGCCCGCTTGGCGAGCTGGACGGCCGCCAGGCTGACGGCGCTCGCTCCCGCGTGCACCACGAGGGTCTCTCCCGCCGCGGTCTCCCCGAGGGTGTGGACCGCGTGCCAGGCCGTCGCGTAGGCGGTGGGCAGGGTGACGGCCGCGGCGAGCGGCACGGAGTCGGGAACCCGGACCACCGATTCGGCGGACGCCGCTACGTACTCGGCCAGCGCGCCCGGGGCGTTGCCGCCGAGGATGCGCGGCCGTACGCAGTACGCGCGGTCGCCCACGGCGCAGCGCGGGCAGCTGCCGCAGCCCTGGGTGGGATCGGCGATGACCCGGTCACCGGGGACGACCGAGCCGACCGCGGTACCGGTCTGCACGACCGTCCCGGCGAAGTCCATGCCGGGCACGTGGGGAAGACGGAAGCCGGGGATCAGTCCCGGCCCCCTGCGCTGAAGCAGGTCCAGGCGGTTCAGCCCGCAGTACTCGACCTCGACGACGACGTCGCGCGGTCCGCACACCGGTTCCGGGACTTCCCTCGGGGACACGGCCTCGGGCCCCCCGAAATCGGTCTGCACCATGGCTCGCACCGGCTGCCCTCCTCCCCTTATCCATCTCGCATTGCGAGTCGATGGAACGTATTGCGAGGTACTTTGCCTCCGCCGAACGGCCCTGTCAACGCTCCTGTGGAACATCTTGGTTTCGTCGGTCTTTCGTGTGAGGACACGGCTCCGCACCGCTCACGACGCAGGCCGGAGCGGGTGGGAAACGCCGACGCGGCAGCGGAACGCCGCGCCGGACGACGCCACGGCACACCGGGCTCCGCCCCCGGAAGCCGACACCCCACCCACAACTCCGACACCCACAAACCGGCACACCACCCGCACGACCAGCACCCCGACGCCGACGTACAGCCCGGGGGCTCGGCGGCAGGGGCGGCGGGGCTGGCAGCGGGAGCTGGCGGCCGGAGGCCGAGGACGGCGGCCGGGGGCGGAGGGCGGAGCCGGGCCCGGAGGGCGGGGGTGACGGCCGGAAGGCGGGGCTGACGGCCGGAAGGCGGGGCTGACGGCCGGAAGGCGGGGCTGACGGCCGGAAGGCGGGGCTGACGGCCAGCTCGGCGGCGGGGGGCTGGGCTGACGGCGGGAGCTGGCGGCCGGAGGCCGAGGACGGCGGCCGGGGGGGCGGAGGGCGGAGCCGGGCCCGGAGGGCGGGGGTGACGGCCAGAGGGCGGAGCTGACGGCCGGAAGCCGGGGCTGACGGCCGAAGGACAGGGCTGACGGCCGCAGGGCGGTAGCCCGGGGCCCGGCAGGCCCCGGAGCCCAGCGGCCCAGCGGTCCGGTGGCCCGGTGGCCGGGCAGACCGGAGGTCCTGCGAGTCGGCGGTAACGCATCGCCCATGGGGTCGGCGGTCCGACGGCAGCGCGTCAGTCACGGATTCATCGACCGGCCCGCGGCTCATCGCCCACGGCGCGTCATCCGCACGGCCCGCGGTCGGCCGCGGCGCGTCGTGCGCGGCGCCGCAGCTCAGCAGTGCCGCGACTCAGCCAGCCCCATGACTCAGCAGCCCCACTACTCTTCGGCCCCGCGGCTCAGCGGTGCCACGACTCAGCAGCCCCACTGCTCCGAGTGCCCGCGGCTCAGCCGCCCCGCGGCTCTGCGGGCCCCGGCTCAGCCGCTCGGTGGCGCCGGATCGTTGTCGTCGCGTGGGGGCCCGTCGGCGTGCAGGCGGCCGTCGTCGGACTTGAGCAGGTCGAGGGCCGCGAGGGCCAGATGGAGTTCCGCCGAGGCGGCGGGGAGCAAGGGGTCGGTGCCGAGGAGGTTCTTGATCTGCCGTACCCGGTAGCCCACCGAGTTGCGGTGCAGATGAAGCTGTTCGGAGACGCTCTGCCGGCTGCCCCGCTCGGCCAGCCAGGCCCGCAGGGTGGCCATCAGCTCGGGACGATGCAGGATCGGCCCGAGGTGCGCCTCGGCGTACGCCTCCAGCCGGGTGCGGGGCAGCGGCAGCAGCATCTGGACGACTCCGCAGCCGCCGAAGGTGAGCAGCGGGACGTGCCGGCTTCGGGCCAGGCCGAGCAGCCGTTCGGCCTCCGTGAAGGACCGGACCAGATCGTCCGCCGAGTCCGGGTGGGAGCCGCTCGCCGCGACGACGTGATCCGCGCACTCGTCGCCGGTCATCAGGCGCAGCCGGGTGCGCAGCCGGGCGAGCGCGGCCTCCCCCGGCACGACCGTCCACGCCGTGCGCGCCTCCTGCTGCACCGGGTGCTCCAACCAGGCCAGGGCGGTGGACCACGCGCGCAGCCGGGAGCCGCTGTAGTGCAGTACGGCGGCGGCGGGCGGGTGCTCCAGATCGATCCCCAGGGCCGTGGCCGCCGCGCGCTGCGAGGGACTCACCGTCCCGGACCGCAGCGCGGCGACGACGTCGGCGGCGGTGTGCCGTGGCGGGGCCGCCCCGGCCGACTCGTCCCCGGCGCGTACGGCGTCGATGAGCAGCGCGGTGACGGCGGCACCCGCCAGCGCCCGTACGTACGGATCGCAGAGACCGACGGTCAGCAGTACCCCGGCGACGGTCGTCCCGGCCCGCACGGGCAGCGCCGCGGCCCGCAGTCCGTCGAGCGTGTCGACCACCGGTCCGGCCGCGCCGTCGAGGACGCCGCGCGCCACCGCGGCCGGCAGCCCCGCGCCGCCGTCGGTGGCCGCCAGCGGCACGCCCTGCGCGGACAGCAGGCGCGCGTGCCGGCCGGTCGCCGCGCGCAGCGCGCGCAGCACGTCCGAGCGCGCGGCTCCGGCGAGCACGGCCTCGGTCAGTTCTCGTTCGAGGGTGGTGGGGTCGGCGTCCGGTCCCGGCCCTTCCCGGGCGGGTCCGGACCACGGTCCGGCGGTGGTGATACCCATGGCGTCGCTCTCAGCGGTCCAGCAGCCGGACGGCCACACCCTTCTCCTGGGTGTACTCGCGCAGCGCGGCGTACCCGCCGCCCCGGCTGAAGCCGCTGTCCTTCTGCATGTTGAAGGGGAAGCCGATCACTCCGGCGTCGTGGAACTGGTTGACCGCGACCTGCCCGGAGCGGACGTCTTTCGCCAGCCGCAGGGCCCGGGAGATGTCGTTGGTCCAGATGCAGGCCAGCAGGCCGAAGTCGGTCGCGTTCATCAGCTCGGTCGCCTCGGCGGCGTCGCGGAAGGACTGCACGGCGAGGACGGGGCCGAAGACCTCCTCGCGGGCGACGCGCATGCCCGCGTCCACACGGTCGTATACGGTCGGCCGGACGAACCACCCGTCCCCGGTGGGCGCGCCGCCGGTGACCAGCCTCGCCCCCTCCCGCGGGGTGTCGGCGAGGAAGCCGCTGACGCGGTCGAACTGCGCGCCGCTGACCAGCGGTCCCATGTCCAGGTCGGCCTCCCAGGGCCCGGTCCTGACCGCGGTCATGGCGGCGGCGACCCGTTCCACGACCTCGTCGTGCACCGACGCCTCGACGAGCAGCCGGGAACCGGCGTAGCAGTTCTGGCCCGCGTTCTCGGTGATCGAGGCGACGACCGCCGGGATCGCGGTGTCGAGGTCGGCGTCGGCGAAGAGCACGTTCGGCGACTTGCCGCCGAGTTCCAGTTTCACCGGGACGAGGTTCCGCGCGGCGGCCGCCATGATCGCCCGCCCGGTGGCGGTGGAGCCGACGAAGCTGATGTGGTTGACGTCGGGGTGCGAGGTGAGCGCGACCCCCGCTTCGGGCCCGAGACCGGTGACGACGTTGATCACGCCCGGCGGGAGACCGGCGCGGCGGGCGAGGTCGGCGAGGGCGAACGGCGCCAGCGGCGCGATCTCGGACGGCTTGAGGACGACCGTGTTGCCGGCGGCGAGCGCCGGTGCGACGTTCGCGGCGGTGAGCACGGCGGGCACGTTCCACGGGAGCACTACGGCGCACACGCCGTACGGCTCGGGGACCGTGTAGCCCAGGTAGTCGGGGCTGCGGGTCGGCAGCGTCACTCCGGTGAGCTTGTCGGCCGCGCCGGCGAAGTAGTCGATGATGCCGTGGGCGATGTAGATGTTCATGCGGCCCGCGGACAGGGGCTTGCCCACGTCCTGGGCCTCCACTGCCGCGAGGGCCTCGACCTCGGCGATGATCAGGTCGGCCCAGCGCCGGAGCAGGGCCCCACGTTCGCTCGGGCTGGTCGCCGCCCAGGCGGGGAAGGCGCGCCGCGCCGCGGCCACCGCGTCGTCGACGTCGGCACCGCCCGCCCGGGCCGTCCGGGTGATCACCTGCCGGGTCGCCGGATCGAGGACGTCCAGCGTGCCGCCGTCACGGGCCGCGACCCACTCGCCGTCGATGAAGTGCTGGGAAGAAGGGAAGTCAACAGCCGCCATAGGGGGAACCTTGACCGGTCATATCGCGCATGTCAATATGCGATCTCGCATTACGAGTCAGCTCAAGCTGCCGTACCGAGACGTAGCGACGCGACGCGAGCAAGACGTAGCGACACGACGCGAGCAAGACGCAGCGACACAAGCGAGACGGCGCCGGACGGCGCGAGTCGTCGCACGACAGCGCGAATCACTGAGGAGGCCCCGTGCGCGCCACCGCCGCTCTGCTGGAGCAAGCCGGCCAGCCGTTCGTCCTGACCGAGGTGGACCTGGAGGAACCCCGTCCCGACGAGGTGCTCGTCCGGGTCGCCGCCGTCGGCATCTGCGGTACCGACCTCGAGTTCGCCTCCTTCTTCGCCACGCCCGCGCTGCTCGGGCACGAGGGGGCGGGCGTCGTCGAGAGGGTCGGGGCGCATGTCACCTCGGTACGGCCGGGCGACCACGTCGCCATGTCCTTCACGTCGTGCGGCACGTGCGCGCTGTGCCGCACGGGTTCGCCCGCCTACTGCCGCGGTTTCGACGCGGTGAACTTCTCCGGCCGCCGGCCCGACGGCTCCACCGCGGTGACCCACAAGGGACGGGAGGTCAACGCCCACTTCCTGGGCCAGTCGTCGTTCGCGAGCCATGTCGTCGCTCCGGAGCGCGCGGTGGTCCGGATCGACCCGTCGCTGGACCTGCTGCGGGCCGGCCCCTTCGGCTGCGGCTTCCAGACCGGCGCGGGCGGCGTGCTCAACGTGCTGCAGCCGCGCCCCGGTTCGTCGATCGCGGTCTTCGGGGCGGGGGCCGTCGGCGTCTCCGCCGTCATCGCCGCCGCGCTGAGCGGCTGCGACGTCGTCGCCGCCGTGGACGTGAACCCGGCCAAGCTGGCGGCGGCGCGCGGCTTCGGCGCCACGCACACCGTGGACTCCTCGGCGGGGGGAGCCGCCGAGCAACTGGCCGCCCTCGTACCGGAGGGGTTCGACTTCGTCATCGACACCACCGGGCGCGAGGACGTCCTGCGCACCGCCGTGGAAGCCCTCGGCCCGCTGGGCCGCGCCGGAGTCATCGGCATCGGCCCCAGCGAGTCGATGAGCTTCGAGTGGCGCAGCATCCTCAACGGGCGTTCCGTCACCGGCATCATCGCCGGGTCCAGCCTGCCGCAGCTGTTCCTGCCGAGGCTGCTCGCCCTGAACGCCCAGGGCCGGTTCCCCGTCGAGAAGATGATCACGTACTTCCCGTTCGAGCAGATCAACGAGGCCGTCGCGGCCGTCCGGGCCGGCACGGTCGGCAAGGCCGTACTGACCTTCTGACCGGGCGCCGGCCCGCTGTACCTCGGCTGACCTCGGCTGTACCTCGACGAAGAGGCGTTGTCACACGCGCGGGGACACCTTAAGGTGACCGCACCGCCGATGAGGCAGCAGACATCCGGTGGCGCGGCCGGACAACACCGCGCACAGGTTCGAGCACGTGGAGCGTGCCCACCATGTCCGCCGACATCGACTTCGGCTTCGGCTTCGCCGACCAGCACACCCCTTCCGACGAGCCCGCCCGGTTCGACCACCACTCCGACGAGGCCAACGCGGACCCGGTCTCCTACTACGCGCGTTTCCGCGAGAGCTGCCCGGTGGGCCGCTCGGCCGCCCACGGCGGCTTCCACTACACGACGCGGTACGCCGACGTGGCCCGTATCGCCCGTGACGACGCGACGTTCTCCTCGGCCCGCAACGAGCACGGCGGCGAGGGCGTCGGCATCGTCATTCCCAAGGGCCCCGGGCTGGAGCAGTACCCGATCGAGCTCGACCCGCCGCGCGCGA
>NZ_JBFBJL010000112.1:0-20276 GCF_040686075.1 Streptomyces sp. NPDC086519 | reverse complement strand
GGGCCCGGCGGTCCGGATCCCTCCGCCGGGAGACGCGCGCCGGTGTGGCCGCGCCCGAGACGCGGCACACCACCTCAACTCGTCCTGCCCAGTCCCGTTCTGACGTCCTGGCGCAACACCTTCCCCGTGGCCGTGCGCGGTATCTCGGTCCATACGGCGATGCGGTCGGGTGTCCTGGAACCGCGCAGGAGCCGGCGCACCTCGGTACGCAGTTCCTCGCCGTCGAGCGAGGTTCCCCGGGCGGGGACGACGACGGCTTCGATGCGCTGGCCCCACTCCTCGTCGGGCACACCGACCACGACCGCGTCCGCGACGCCCGGCTGGCGCAGCAGGACATCCTCGATCTCCGCAGGGGCGATGTTCTCGGCCCCGCGGATGATGGTGTCGTCCTGGCGGCCCATCACGAACAGGAAACCCTCCCGGTCGAGTCGGCCCAGGTCACGCGTGTCGAACCAGCCGCCGGACTTCTCCGACGCGAACCCGGCGTACTCGCCGGACACCTGCGCGCCGCGGACCCAGACCCGCCCCGGTGTGCCGGAGGGCAGGGGCACGCCGTCCTCGTCGCGGATCTCGATCTCGACGCCGGGGATCGGACGTCCGGCCGAGTGCAGGCGAGCGCGTACCTCGGGGTCCCGGGAGGCGGCGGCCTCGCGATGTTCTCCGGGGCCGAGCACGGAGACGGTGGAGCTGGTCTCCGTCAGCCCGTACGCGTTGACGAACCCGACGTGCGGCCAGGCCCGCAGCGCCTGCTCGATCACCCGAGGGGGCATGGCGGCACCACCGTAGGCCAGCGTCCGCAGCGTGGGGACGTCGTGTTCGGGCTCCTCCATGAGGCGGGCCAGCATGGTCGGCACCACCATGGCGTGCGTGACACGTTCGGTCCGCACGAGTTCCAGCCAGCGCTCCGCCGAGAACGTGTCGAGCACGACCAGCCGGCGGCCGGCGTAGACGTTCGTCAGGACGTGGGAGACGGCGGCGATGTGATACGGCGGTACGCACATGAGTGACGTCTCGTCCGGCTGCGCGCTGCCGAACTCGACGCCGCCGATGACGTAGGAGACCAGGTTGCCGTGGCGCAGCAGGACGCCCTTGGGGGTGGACGTGGTCCCGCTGGTGTAGATGACGACGGCGGGGTCCCGTGCGACGGGTTCCAGCGGCGTCGGTGTCCGGGAGGTCGTCGACGCCAGCCACGACCGCGGCGAGTGCCGCGCGCCGAGCAGCGGGGTGTGCCGGTCGTCGGCGATGACGAAGGCCCCGGGGTGGTGGGCGAGCACGGACGACAACTGGTCGGCGCCCAGGCGGTAGTTGACGGGCACGAACGGTACTCCCGCCGCCGCGGCCGCGAACAGGGCCACGGAGAAGGCGGGACCGTTCACCGCCAGATACCCGACGCAGGTGGCCTCTGCCTCCGCGATGAGGCAGGCGCCCGTTCTCGCCGCGTCCCGCAGCTCCCGGGCGGTGAGCGTGCCGATCAGGGGGCGGTCGGGGAATCCCGCGGCCGCCATGTCGAGCAGCATCATGAGATCCATGGCGTCAGTCCGACGCCGGCAGTGGCCTGGCGCTCTTGACGAGGAGCGGCACACCGCCCACCGCGAGGGTGCCCTGCCCGGGCCTGGTGCACAGCAGTTCCACGCTGCCGTCCTCGGTGGCATAGCGCTTGCCGAGCAGCGTCCCGGCCGACTTGCCCGGGTCCAGGGGCTGCCGGGACACCGGGTCCGCCTGCGCGGAGTCGATCATCGGCGCGCCCCCGCAGGTCACCTCCTGGTCCCCGGCCGTCCAGCGGACCACCACCACGCTGGTGTGGTCCACCGTGCTCGTGAGCATCATCCCGATCCGCGGTGTCATCGCGTCTCCTTCCTCTCTTTCGCAACAGGCCCTAGCGGGCCGGTGCCCGGCCGATGACCCCGTCCCTCTCCAACGTGGCGATCTCCGCTTCCGTCAGCCCGAGTCCGGCCAGCAGCTCGTGGTTGTGCTCGCCCAGCAGCGGGGCATGGCGGACATGGCGGCGGTCGGGGCCTCCTGAGAAGCGCGCGGGCCACGTGCTGTAGCGGGCCACTCCGTTGACGGGGTGGTCGACCTCCTCGAAGAAGCCGCGGAAGCGCAACTGCTCCAGTTCGCCCTGGCGGTGCGGTTGCAGGACCTTGCCGACCGGCACACCCGCGGGCCAGAGAAGGTCCACGATGTCGTCCGCGCCACGCTCGCGGCACCATTCGGCGAGCCGCTCGTCGATGCTGTCGTGGTGCGCGCGTCGCCCGTCGGCGGTCGACAGCCGCGGGCTCGTCGCCCAGTCGGGGCTGCCGAGGGCCGCGCGGAGCGCTTCCCACTGCCCGTCGGTGGCCACGGCGATCGCCACCCAGGAGTCGTCACCGCCGAACTCGTCGATGTCCGCGGTGCGATACAGATTTTGCGGGGCGGCGGCCGGCCCCCGGTTCCCGGTCCGCCCCAGCAGCGCGCCGTAGGCCGAGTACTCGATGACCTGCTCGGCGGCCACGTTGAGCGCGGCATCGACCATCGCCGCCTCCACCAGCACACCCTCGCCGGTGCGGCGCCGATGCTCCAGCGCCATCAGCAGACCGCTGAGGGCGTGGACACCCGCGTTCGGGTCGCCGAGCGAGTAGGGCTCGACGGGGTTCTGGTCCGCATGTCCGGTGAGCCAGGTCAGACCCGACGCGTCCTCGATGACGAAGGCGAAGGCGGCGTTGTCGCGCCACGGACCGTCCAGGCCGAAGCCGGGCATGCGAACCATGATCACGTCGGCGCGGATCGCCTTCACCGCCTCGTAGTCCAGGCCGAGTTGATCGAGGACACGGGGTGTGTAGTTCTCGACGATCACATCGCAGGTCGCCATCAGCCCGCGCAGCAGCTCCCGCCCCCGCTCGGTGCCGAAGTCGAGGGTCAGGCTCTTCTTGCCGGTGTTGAGGCCCGCGAAGATCGGTGACCGTTCCCACCACCGGTCCACGCTCGGTGGCACGCCCGCGATCAGCCGGGTTCCGTCGGGGCGCGAGGCGGACTCCAGGTGGATCACCTCGGCGCCGAGCATGGCGAGCACGTGCGTGCACGACGGACCGGCCCAGAAGGCCGTCATGTCCAGGACACGCAGACCACTGAAGGGCAGGGGCTCCCGCCGCTGTGGCGCAGGAGCGACGCCGGTGTGTTCGCCGAGTCGTGGGGCCGGCCCCGGTGGCCGCAGCGCCGCGGGCGCCAGCCGGCAGGGAGGAGCGGGCTGGAGGAAACCGTCGCGGGGGTTGCGCAGGAAGGTGCGCCGCTCGGTGAAGTGATCCAGGGCGGACGCGTTCGCGCCGTTGACCACCACGGCGTTGGGAATCCGGAAGGCCGTGGCCAGTTCACGGATCTCGGCGACGGTCCGGCCCGCTGTCCACTCCTGGATGACCGGGGCCACCTCGGTGGCCCGCTGGATGATGGAGAACGGGTTCTCCTCGTCGATCCACTCCGGGTGCCCGATCATGGCGCAGAGGTCGAAGAACTGCTGGGCCGTCGCGCATCCGAGGGCGACGAGGCCGTCCTTGGCCGTGGCCACGCCCGGCACGTTCAGCCTGCGGGCCGCCTGCCACGGCCGGTCCAGCATGTCGAAGAACGTGACCGGGTGGTAGGTCAGGGACAGTACGTGCGCTTCCAGCATCGAGAGGTCGACCAGTTCCCCCGGTCCGCGCAGCCGGGCGGCCAGCGTCGCGGCGGCGGCGTACGCCCCCGACACCCAGTCCCCGGCCCGGCCGCCGACGCACACCGGCGGCCGGTCGGGGGCACCGCGGCCGAGGCCGATGATCCCGCCGGACCACGCCTGCAGGGTGAACTCGGTCGCGGGACGGTCGCACCACGGGCCTTCCAGCCCGAACGGCGTGATCGAGGTGACGACGAGATGCGGATGGTCGCGGTGGATCTCCCGAGGCGAGAGGCCGGTGATCGGTGAACCCGGCGACCACACCACCACATCGGCGGATGCGAGCAGGTCACCTACCGTGCCGGAATCGCCGGAACCGACTACGACGCTCTCCTTCGAGCAGGCCAGGAAGCTGAACAGCGCGCCGTCCCCGTCGGGTGGGACCGCGGACCCGGACGCCGACCAGCGGCGCAGCGGATCGCCCTGCGGCGCCTCGACCTTGACGACCCGAGCGCCACCGTCGGCCAGCAGCTTGGTGCAGTAGGCGCCGGGGATGCCCGTGGTCAGGTCGACGACCACCCAGCCGTCCAGCGGAGTCGGGCTCATGCGTCCCGGCCCTGCTGCTCACGGCCCGACTTGCTCAGCCGGAACTCCGGGGGGAATTTGCCGTCGTTGCCCCTGACCGCGTTGGCGATCCCTCCGCCGACCGTCTCCTCGTCGAGCATCAGGTCGTCGCCGTCGGCCCGCGCGATCCCGCCTATCGACTCGAAGAGGCCGGTGAGCAGCGAGCCCATGTACTCGCCCTGGTGCTGCTTGAAGATCTCGAAGAACACCTTCTGCATGTACACCGTGTCGGTGGGCCGGGTGCGCGCACAGGCCAGTGCGTACTTCTCCACCTCGGCCTCCAGCCCGGCCCTGGGGACGACGCTGTTGAGGAAGTTGCACTCGTACATCTCCCGGGCCGTGAACGGCCGGCCGGTGAACACCATCTCCTGGAACTTCCTGAGCCCCATCGTCTGCGCCCAGCTCCACATCCGGGGCGCCCAGCCGACGTAGCGGAAGGAGGGATGGCCGAAGAGGGCGTCGTCGGAGGAGATCACCAGGTCGGCGTCGGCCGCCTGGTAGAAGTGCCAGCCGTAGCAGTACCCCTTGACCTCCAGGATGCTGATCTTCTTGAAGTCCTGGAGGCTCCGGCAGCCGCCCTGGGGGTGGGCGTACCACTGGGCCGGGCTCCCGCCGTAGCGGTAGGAACCCCTGGGGGGATAACGGACGTCCTCGTCCTCGCCGATGCCCTGCTCCGCCAGGAGCGGTCCGGCGGTCGGGGCGGCGTGCATCTCCATGGTCTCCGCGATGTCGGCGCCGGAACCGAGGTCGTCGCCGACGCCCCGGATCACCAGGACCTTCACCTCGTCGTCGACGTCGGCCCGGTGCAGGAGGTCCGCGAAGCGCAGCCGGGCCGCCGCCGTAGGAGCGTTGAGGGCGTCGGGCCGGTCCAGGGTGAGCGTGGCGATCTTCGTCTTGGGGTCCTTCTCGTAGCGGATGATCTCCTCCGCCGAGGGACGTGTGCTGTCAGCCATGCGAGGGGGTCCTTTCCCGGCCGGGTGAGGGGGAAGGCGGGTCAGGGGCGCGGGGCAACGACCCTGACCCGCCGGTCTACGGTCGCCAGACGGGACTGGACGTGAGCAGCTCGGCTCCGTCGGGCGTGATGAGGACGGCCTCGCGGCCCAGGACGGCACCCACGCCCTCCTGCCAGACGTAGCCGGTCACGGCCAGCGCCATGCCGGCTTCGAGGCGTTCCCCGGCCGCGGTGAGCGGCAGGCCGGCCGTGACCACGGGCGGGTCGAAGCCGAGGCCCAGCCCGCGGGCGACGGGCATGGGAGGAAGCGGTTCGCCGGCCGTCTCGTAGGCGGCGAGCAGGTCACCGGCCGGCGCCCCCGGCCGGCACGCGGCCCACAGCAGCGCCCACAGCTCGTCCCAACGGCGGTACAGGGCCCGGGTGCCGTCCCTGTCGCTGCCCTCGACCGGCCAGGTGCGTGCGACCTCGCCGATGTATCCGCCCGCGACCACCCCCGCGGTGAAGGCCACAAGGTCTCCCGGGCCGATCCGCCCGTCCCCGCCGACCTTCCGCCACGGGTGCTCCCGAGAGGTCACCCAGGCCACTTCCTGGGTCGCCGGAGTACTCACCCCGCCGGCCGCGGCCGCCTCCAGCAGGACTCCGGACAGATGCCGCTCGGTGACGCCGGGCCGTAGTTCGGCCACCGCCTTGGCCAGGCTGTCCTCGGCCACTGCGACCGCCCGCCGCAGGGCCCCCACCTCCTCGTCCGTCTTCACCCGGCGCGCGGCCCGCATGGCCACCTCGCCGTCGACGAGTTCGGCCTTGGGGAAGGCCATGGGCAGCAGCTGGAGGAACAGGGGCGAGATGGTGTCCGTGCCCACCCGCCGGGCCGTGGCCGTTCCCTCGATGCCCCGCAGTGCCGTCACCCAGTTCATCGGGTTCCAGGTCAGGCCGTAGAGGTGCTCCCGGGGAATGTCGTCGGGCACCCCCTCGTCCCACGTCATCAGGGCATGGATGGCCCCGGTGGCGCGGACGACCACGGCGGCGGGGGCGAAGGGGCGGGTGCCCGCGGTCCACAGTCCCGGGGTCCCGGTGACGTAACGGACGTTGGCCTCCCGGCCGAGGACGAGGACATCGAGGTCATGGGCTGCCATGTGCGCCAGCGCGCGCTCCCGCCGCCCGACGCGGAGAGCACGGTCGTCCGGCCGGACCTCAGTCGCCATAGGGCGTGTAGGGATAGTCGGTCAGGGCCGTGAAGCCCTCTTCCTCGATCACGAGGACCTCCTCGCTTCGGTAACCTCCGGTGCCGTCCTCCCAGACCACCGGTTCGAGAACGAGCACCATGCCGGCCTCCAGCACCAGCTGCTCGTCGAACTCCTCGCCCAGGTCGGTGCCGACGAACGGCATCTCGGCCGGGTCCACGCCCATGCCGTGCCCCAGGTAGAAGTGGGGGAGCCAGGGCTTGCTGCCGCCGTTCGCCTCGATGGCGGCCCGGGTCAGATCGGCGGCGGTGGCTCCCGCTCGCAGCACGTCCTTCACCGCTTCGTGGATCTCCCGCCACTTCCTGAACTGCGCCCGCTGACGCGGGTCGGGGTCCTGGCCGACGATCCAGGTGCGACCGAAGTCCGAGCAGTACCCGGCGTAGGTGATGCTCACGTCGGTCCAGAGCACGTCCCCCCTGGCGAGCTCCCGTTCCGTCGTCAGCAGCGGGAGAGCCAGGTCACCGTGGGTGGTCCACACCCCCGCCGCCCGGGAGGCCGGCATCACCTGCCAGATGGGGTCGAGCACGTTGGCCTGGGCGCCGTGCTCGTAGGCCTGGCGCAGGAAGCCTGCCGACAGGTCGATCTGGCGCATGCCCGGTGCCAGCGAACCCTCGATGCCGGCCATGGCCCGCTCGGTGATCCGCAGCGCGGTACGGATGCAGGACAGCTCGTCGGGGGTCTTGAGCAGCTTGGCCACGGCCAGGACCATGGCGGCGTCACCCGGCGGTCCGCCGGGAAACAGCTCCTTGCCCGCCCGGCGCATCGCCCCGGTCAGCTCGTCGGCCGCCACCACGGCCCCGGCGGGCACGAGGTCGGCGAGAGCGGCCGAGAAGGTCCGCACCCCGTCGTCGTACTCCAGGTAGAGCGGCGGGTGGACGTGGTCGGAAGGGAGCGACGACCCGGTCGCAGCCCCCTCGCGGAACGGCATGAACAGGTGGGGCCACGGATCCTCCGCCACCACCACGGCGACGGGCCGCTCGGCGTGGGCCAGGCCGGAGTCGCCGAGTGGCCAGCTCACCCCCGTCGCATAGCTCACCGCGGTGTTGCCGAGCAGGATCAGGGCGTCGACGCCCTGATCCGTCATCGCCGTCCGCAGCCGGGCGCCGCGGTCACGGCCCATCCGGGCCAGGTCGGGTTGGGGCGGGATGTCGATGCCGGTCATCCCCGCCTCCGTGGTGTCGTCATGGCGGCTCGCCGTCGCTTTCTCTTGTCCCGTCGGCCTACAGGCCGAGGTATGCCTGGACGTTGCCGCTGACGATGCGGGCGGCCCGCTCGGGGCCCACAGCGTCCACGACCATGGCGAGAGACTTCTCCGAGTAGCCGAACGTGCTCTCGTTGTGCGGGTAGTCGGCGGCCCACATGACCCGGTCCGTCCCGATGCGGTCGAGCACTTCCAGCCCGAGCGGGTCGACCATGAAGGACGCGTACATGTGGTGGTCCCAGTAGTGCCGCACGTCGTGCTCCAGCGGCCGGTCCAGCATGTGCCGGTAGGAGGCGTGGAGGTGCTCGGCGTCCTGGAGGGCGGCGGCGACCCAGTTCGCGCCCCCCTCGAACCAGCCGATCCGCAGGCCGGGATGGCGGTCGATGATGCCGCTGAAGACGTACTTGCCGAACATCTCCCGGTAGGGAGCCACGTTCACCATCATGCCGACGGTGATGGCGTTGACCTCGCAGGGCGCCTTCAGCGGGGTCTCACCGATGTGGTGGGAGACCGGGAGCCCCGCCTCCTCGATCGCGTCCCAGACCGGGATCATCGCGGTGCTGGAGTAGTCGATCGGGTTGCCCTCGTCGTCCATCCCCGGTGACAGCGGCATCAGGAACGTCCTGATGCCCAGGCTCTTCAGCTCTTCCAGGGTCTTGCGGGCCCCCTTGGCGTCCCACCAGTTGACCAGCCCGACGGCGTAGAAGCGGCCGTTCGAGCGTTCCTGCACCCCGGCGATGTACTCGTTGTAGATCCGGAAGCACAGTTCGCGGATCGTCTTGTCGGGGTAGGGGAGCAGCGCCAGCATCGCGTTGGGGAACGCCAGTTCCTTCGCGATGCCGTCCGAGGCCAGCTCCCGGATGCGCCCCTCGATGTTGTCGGTGCCGGCGCCTTCGAGGGGGTCGTACTGCATGAGGACGGCGCTGAACTCACCGGGCAGGAAGGACTTTCCGCCCACGCCCAGCTCATAGGCCTCGTCCTTGTACCAGACCCGTGGGGCGTGGTTCTTGAGGTGCTCGGGGAACTTGTCGTAGAAGATGTCCTCCGCGAGCGAGATGTGGTTGTCGGCGGAGAACACCTCGGTGCCCGGCGGCAGGCCCAGGGACGAGACGTCGGCGTGGCCGCGCCGCTCCTTGGGCGGCCCGAAGCCTTCGGCGGGATAGAGGGTGGACGACAGGGCGGACATCGGTGTCCTCCGTTCATGGGTGCTGGTGCTGGTGCTGGTGCTGGTACGGGATCGTGCGCAGTTCCTCGACCACGGGAGCCAAGACCTCGTCGTCGATCTCGTAGGCGGTGTAGAAGGAGACCCGGTCCACGAGTGCGCCGTAGCGCCGGTGGATCTCGGCGGCCAGCCGGTCCGGTTCCGCCACCACCGCGAAGGCGTTCAGGACCTCGTCGTCGATGAGCGTGCCCATCTCCTGCCAGCGGCCCTCGCGGGACAACGAGGTGAGTTCGGGGCCGAGTGCGCCCCAGCCGTGCAGATCGAGGACGTTCCGGTACGACGGAGTGCTGCCGTAGAAAGCGATCTGACGGCGGGTCCGTGCCACGGCGTCGGCCATCTCCTCCTGCGTCCGGCCGGTCGCGGTCAGCAGGAGATGACTGACACAGAAGTCGTCACGGGTCCGGCCGGAGGCCCGTAGGCCGCGTTCGGCCGCCGGCAGGGTGACCTCGCGCAGATAGCGTTCGGTGGTGAAGGCGTGCGGCAGCAGGCCGTCCGCCGTCTCGCCGGCCACGGTCGTCATCGCCTCGCCCACCGCCGCCACGAGGATCTTCGGCTGTCCGGACGGAGCCGGCGGCGGGGCGAAGAACGGCGGCATCAGGGTGTGGGTGTAGAAATCCCCCCGGAAGTCCAGCTTGGTCTCGTCGTTCCAGGCGGACCAGATCGCGCGCAGCGCCGCGACGTACTCCCGCATCCGGGCCGCCGGCCTGCTCCAGGGCATCGAGTAGCGCCGTTCGACATGAGGCTTCACCTGGCTGCCCAGGCCGAGGAGGAAACGGCCGCCCGAGTAGGTCTGCAGGTCGTGGGCGGTGTAGGCGAGTTGCATGGGGGAGCGGGCGAAGGCCACCGCCACGGCTGTGCCCACTTCCAGGCGCTCGGTGCTCTCGGCCGCCAACAGCAGGGGGAAGAAGGGATCATGACTCGTCTCGGACGCCCACAGGCCGTCGTAGCCGTCCTGTTCGAGGCGTTTGGCCTGCGCTATGACGTCGGCACCGCTCCAGGTGCCGTCGACCTTCATGGTTCGCGTGCGGGACGCAGGGGCCTGCGGCCCGCGGTGGCCCCGCCGTCGACCGTCAGCACGGTGCCGGTGACGTGCAGGGAGGCGTCGCCGCCGAGATAGGCGACGGCTTCCGCGACGTCCTGGGGGGTGCCCACGCGGGGCAGCGGCTGGGTGGCCGCCATGTGGGCGCGGATGGCCTTCGCCGTCTCGTCGTCGGCGGTCGCGGAGGCCAGCAGTCCGGTCGGAATGCCGCCCGGTGCCACGCAGTTGACCCGGATGCCGTACTCGGCCAGGTCGAGGGCCGCGCACTTGCTGAAGTGGATGACCGCGGCCTTGGAGGCCCGGTACGACAGCACTCCGGGACCGGCCTCGGCACCGCCGATGGAACTGATGTTGACGACGGCGCCGCCGCCGTTGGCCACCATGTGCCGGGCGGCTTCGCGGGTGCCCGTCATCACGCCGTAGAGGTTGACCGCGAGGACCCGCTCGAAGTCGGCGAAGTCCTCGTCCAGGATGCTCATCCTCATGGCCCCCGGGACACCGGCGTTGTTGACCATGAGGTGCAGGCCGCCGAACTCCGCCACCGCGAAGTCCACCAGGTCCCGTACCTGCTCGGCGACTGCGACATCCGTGTGCCGGTAGCGGACGTCCTTGCCGTGCTGCTTCGCCAGGGACTCACCGGCCTCCCGGTCCACGTCGCCGACGACGACCCGGGAACCGGCCGCCAGCAGCCGCTCGACCGTCGCACGGCCCAGACCGGCGGCACCGCCGGTGACGACGGCGACCCTTCCTGACCATTCCTCCGTCGGCATCCCGCTCACCCCCACGTGACCGGCAGTGAGTAGACCCCGTAGGCGAGCCGGTCGTGCTTGAACTCGATCCGGTCCACCGGTACGGCAAGGGCCAGGGTGGGGATGCGGCGGAAGAGCGTGCCGAAGACGATCTGGAGTTCCACCCGGGCGAGTTGCTGGCCCACGCACTGGTGGATGCCGAAGCCGAACGCGTTGTGGTGACGGGCGTTGCCGCGGTGCAGGTCCAGCAGATCGGGACCGGGGAAGACGGCGGCGTCCCGGTTGGCACTGAAGAGTTCGACGATGATGCCCTCGCCGGCGCGGATCGTCTCGCCGCCGATCTCGATGTCCTCCTTGGCGACCCGCCGCTGTCCGCCGTGGATGATTCCGAGGTAGCGCAGCAGTTCCTCCACCGCGCCCGCGACGACCCGGGGATCGTCGGTGTCGCGCAGGACCGCCAGTTGCCCGGGGTGTTCGAGGAGCGCCACCGTGCCCAGGCCGATCATGTTGGCGCTCGTCTCGTGTCCGGCGATGAGCAGGCCCAGACCCATCATCGCCGCCTCGGACACGGTGATGTCACCGGCGGTGACGCGGGCCGCGATGTCGGACAGCACGTCGTCGGCGGGTTCGGCGGCCTTCTTCTCGACCAGCCGCACCAGGTACTCGTTGAGCTCCATGAAGGTCCGCCCGCTCTCCTCGGCGGACACGTTGTGGGCGATCCCGCGAGCGGCGCGCTCCTGGAAGAACTCGTGGTCCTCGTAGGGGACGCCCAGCATTTCACTGATCATCAGGGTCGGCAGCGGAAGGGCCAGGGCCTCCACCAGGTCGGCGGGGGCCGGACCGGACAGCATCGTGTCGATGAGGTCATCGGTGATCTTCTGGATGGCGGGGCGTTGCGCCTCCACCCGTTTCAGGGTGAACGGGCCGGTCATGATCCGCCGGTACCGGCTGTGCTCGGGGGCGTCGGAGTTGAACACGGACCGCGGGCGGTACGCGACCGCGGCCGCCATGCCCTCGTTCCAGTGCGGGAATCCGGCCAGCCGCTCGTCGACGCTGACCCGGGGGTCAGCGAGTAACTGCCGCTGTGCGGAGTGACCTGTGACGATCCAGGGGGTGCTGCCGTCCCAGATCCGCACCCGGGCCAGCGGCTTCTCGGCGGTGAGCGCCCGCAGGGCCGGGGGCGGGTCGAAGGGGCAGCCCGCAGCCCGGGGCAACGGCCATGCGGGGATCTCCGCCGTCGTGCCGGCCGCGACGTCTGACAGTGCGTCGGACATGTCCATCCTTAGGGGGTCTGCGGGTTGTCATTCCGTGACGTGGATCGCCAGCGCGGGACAGACGGCGGCAGCGTGGCGGACGTCGTCGGCGCGCTCGGCGGAGGGGGTGTCGGTCAGCAGCAGGACGACGCCGTCTTCGTCGCGCTGGTCGAACACGTCGGGCGCGGTGGCCGCGCACTGGCCGGCCGCAACGCACTTGTCCTGGTCGATGGTTACTCTCACCGGCTGCTCCTTGTCGCCCAGGGCACAGCGGCGCTGTGAGAGGGGCGGTTGTGTGGTGCGACCGCCGAACCTGCGGCGGGGGGGATGAGCCAAGAACGAACTGACATGCCGTCAAGCACGGTCTGTGCAGGGGGGACCGCCTGGGATCGGCATCCCACGGCCGCCATCACCCAGGACGACCGGAACCCGCGAACGGGTGGCGTGCGAGCGACCGCCGGGCCCGTCCCGTACGGGTTCCGCCGAGCGCGCCTCCGAGTGAACTCCCGCTCAGCTGCTAAGTCAATCGGTTGATTCAAAATCCCTTGAGGGGGCGTCATGAACGCCTTGTGCAACCGTTGTGGGCGTGCTCAGAAACCCCTGGTCACGGGCGCCGTCCACAGCCCGACGACTGCGTCGACGATGCCGGTGGCGGCGTCGTGCCAACTCGCCCTCGGGGTGACGGCTCCCAGGGCGAGGGCCCGCTCGCGGTCGGCACACATGTGGAGGATCACGTGCCTGGTCATGGCGGTGCGCTCCGCGCGGACCTCCTCCGGCAGCTCCGGCAGGCAGCCGTGCAGGCCCACGAGGATCTGCCGCCACACGGGCGCGGAGAGGATCTCGGCGACCAGGATCTCGTGGAGCACCGGATCGGCCATCACCTGCACGCAGAAACGCGCGAACCACGTCGGACTGCCCAGCTCCGCGAGGTACTCGGGGGTCGGCCGCACCAGACACGCCACCCAGTCCCGCAGCGCGGACGACTCACCGGTCTCCGCCAGCAGCCGCCGGCTCACCAGCTCCAGCCGCTCGGCGTGATGGCGCGCGATCGCTCGCACCAGGTCCGCCTTCGTACCGAAGTGGTAGCCTACCACGGCGGTGTTGCCCTGCCCGGCGGCCTCGCTGATCCGGCGGTTGGACACGGCGTACATGCCGTACTCGGCGAACAGCCGCTCCGCCGTGCTCCGGATGCGTTCCCGGGTCGCCCTGACCTGCTCGTGCCGGACACGCCTGGCCGTCATGCGCACCACCGTACCGGGATCGGACCCGATGGTCCTCTGGACGGAAATCAACGCGGTGATTTAACTTTTGGGCGCGGTGGTCCGCCCGACAGGGTCGCCGGGAGGCGGCGTGATGCCCGGACACGGTGGTGACACATGGCAAGCGGAACACGGCGGGACGAGCAGGTGCGGGCGACCCGGAAGGCACTTCTGGACGCGGCCGAGCGGCTGTTCGCCGAGTACGGCGTCTACGCGATCGCCAACCGTCAGATCAGCGAGGCCGCGGGCCAGGGCAACAACACCGCCGTCACCTACCACTTCGGCACCAAGGCCGACCTGGTCCGGGCTCTCGTCCGCACGCACGCCGAACAGATCGAGACCATCCGGACCGGCATGCTGGCCGGCATCGGTGACTCCTCGGAACTCCGGGACTGGGTGGACTGCTCGGTCCGCCCCGTCACCCGGCACCTGGAGGAGCTGGGCCGCCCCAGCTGGTACGCGCGCTTCATCGCCCAGGTCACCGCGGACCCCGCTCTCTACGCCATCGCGGAGGAGGAGTTCTACGCCGCCTCCCCGTCGCTGACCCGGCTGGAGGAGGGGCTCACCCGCTGCGTCCCCGAACTGCCGGAGCGGGTGCGGGCCGAACGGGCCCTGATGACCATGCACCTGATCGTCCAGATGTCCGTCGACAGGGAACGCGCCCTCGCCGACACCACCCACACCCCCAGGGCCACCTGGCAGGACGCGGCCACCGGTCTGGTCGACGCGCTCGTCGCGCTGTGGCGGGCACCGGTGACCCGGCAGCCCTGACCCGGCAGCCCTGACCCGGCAGCCCTGACCCGGCCGGGCCGGGCCCGGCCCATCCATGTCGAGAAGGTAGGACCCCTATGTCCGCGGAACGGAACCGGATCGTGGTCGTGGGCGCCTCCGCCGCCGGTCTCATGGCTGCCGAGACGCTGCGTCGGGAGGGATACGACGGCACGCTCACCCTCATCGGAGCGGAGCCGCATCCGCCGTACGACCGCCCGCCGCTGTCCAAGCAGTTCCTCACCGGCCAGTGGGAGGCCGACCGGCTCACCCTGCGCTCCCCGCTCGACCTCGCCGCGCTCGACCTCGACCTCCGCCCGGACACCCCGGCCACCGGCCTGGACCCGGCCGACCGCGAGGTGTGCCTGGCGGACGGCACCCAGGTGGCGTACGACGGTCTGCTCGTCGCCACCGGAGTACGCCCCCGCCGTCTTCCCGGCGTCGGCGCCCACGTCCTGCGCACCCTCGACGACGCCCGGGCCCTGCGTGAGCGGCTGGCGCCGGGGCGCCGGCTGATCGTCGTCGGCGCCGGGTTCCTCGGTGCGGAGGCGGCCGCCGCCGCCCGGTCCCACGGCTGTGAGGTGGTGCTCCTCGAACCGGCGCCGGTCCCCCTGGCGCACGCGGTGGGCGGGCCGGTCGGGACGGTGCTGGCCCAACTGCACCGGGACCGGGGCGTGACGCTGCGCTGCGGGGTCACCGTGACCGAGACGACGGCCCGCGCTGTCCGGCTGGCGGACGGGGAGACGGTCGAAGGCGACGCCGTGCTGGTGGCGATCGGCTCGGTGCCCAACACCGAATGGCTGGCGGACAGCGGACTGGCCCTCGACGACGGAGTGGTGTGCGACCAGCACTGCCAGGTCGCGCGAGGGGTGTACGCCGCCGGGGACGTGGCCCGCTGGTACAACCCGCTGTTCGGTGTCTCCATGCGGATCGAACACCGCACCAACGCCGCCGAGCAGGCCATGGCGGCGGCCCGCAACCTGCTCCACCCCGAGACCGCGAAAGCGTTCGCGCCGGTGCCGTACTTCTGGTCCGACCAGTACGACGTCCGGGTCCAGGCGTACGGCTGGCTGCGCGGTCACGACGAGGTCGCCGTCGTGGACGGAGACCTGGCGGCCCGCCGGTTCGTGGCCGCCTACCGCGGCGGCGACCGGCTCGTCGGCGCCCTCGCGGTCGGAATGCCGCCGAAGACGATCCACCGCTGGCGGCAGGCCATAGCCGCCCGGGCACCGTGGCGCGAGGCCGTGACCACGGGGCCGTAGCGGTTCAGCGCAGGAGATCTCGGACGCCCCGACGGCTCTCGCCGCAGCCCCGTTCCACTGAGTGGGAGGACGGACGCGGCGCGCCCGATCTCCGAACCTACGGTGGTCATCCGTCGGCACCCGGGACACGGCTGCCACATCGAAGACCGAGGAGGCAGGTCGATGACCGACTGGGACCACTCGACCGACTTCCTGGTGGTGGGGAGCGGCGCGGGCGTCGTGGGAGCGCTGCGGGCCCGTGCGCTCGGCAAGGACGTGCTGGTCATCGAGAAGTCCGACCTGTTCGGCGGCTCGACCTGCATGTCGGGCGGTGTGCTGTGGCTGCCCCACAATCCGCTCATGCGACGCGAAGGCGTTCCCGACTCCTTCGACGCCGCGCTCCGTTACTTCGACACCGTCGTGGGCGACGCGGGCCCGGCATCGTCGCCGGCCCGCAGACGGGCCTACCTCGACGCGGGTTTCGAGATGGTCGGCTTCCTGGAGTCCGAGGGGCTGGAGTTCCGGCGCTGCGAAGGCTACAGCGACTACTACTCCGGCGTCCGCGGATGCGAGGGCGGCTCGGCTCGCGGCAGGTCGATCGAGGCGAAGGCCTTCGACAAGAAGCGCCTCGGGCCCTGGCAGGACCGGATCCGGATCGGCTTCGCGGGCGGCCTCAACGCCTACACCGGTGAGGCCGGACCCATGATGCGGATGCGGACGCGGACCGGGCTGGCCACCCTGGCCAGGGTGGCACTGCGCACCCTGCTCGGCCGGCTCCGCGGGCAGCGGCTCGTCACCAACGGGGCCGCTCTGACCGCCCGCCTGCTCCAGACGCTGCTGCGCAGAGGCGTTCCGGTGTGGCTGGAGTCCGCACTGACCGACCTCGTCGTCGAGAACGGCCGGGTCGTCGGCGCCGTCGTCCGTCAGGGCGGGCACCACGTACGGGTCAGGGCGCGTGACGGCGTGCTCCTCGCCGCCGGGGGCTTCGCCCGCAACCAGGAGATGCGCGAGGAGTACGGGCGGGGGCGGCCCACCAGTACCTCGTGGACCTCGGCCAATCCGGGCGACACGGGAGAGACCATCCGGATCGCCATGGCACACGGCGCGGCGACGGACATGCTGGACGAGGCGTGGTGGATGCCCTCGTGGATCACACCCGACGGGACCCCCGGCATGTGCCTGTCCGAGCGCAGCAAACCAGGGGCGATCATCGTCGACGCGGCGGGCCGCCGGTACTTCAACGAGGCCGTCGCCTACCAGGAGGCCGGCCAGCGGATGTACGCCCGCGAGCGGGACGTCGGCGGTGCCGTGCCCTCCTGGCTCGTCGTCGACTCCCGGCACCGCAGCCACTACCCGTTCGGCATGTCCCCGCCCGGCCGGACCCCGAAGGAATGGATCGCCGACGGCGCCATGAAGCGCGCGGGCACCCTGGAGGAACTCGCCCGCCAGTGCGGGATCGACACCGACGGACTCCTCAAGACCGTCGAACGCTTCAACCGGTTCGCGCTGGAGGGCGTCGACGAGGACTTCCACCGGGGCGAGGGCGACCACGAAAAGTACTACGGCGACCTCACCCACCGGCCGAACTCCTGCCTGGGCCCCCTCCTGAAGCCGCCGTTCTACGCGGTCGCCCTGTACCCGGGTGACATCGGCACCAGTGGAGGAGTTCTCTGCGACGAGTTCTCCCGTGTTCTCGACACCACGGGCGAACCGATCGCCGGCCTCTACGGCACGGGCAACTGCACGGCATCCGTGATGGGCCGCAGGTATCCGGGCGCCGGAGCGAGTATCGCCGCCTCGGCGGTGTTCGGATACATAGCGGCGAACCACGCGGTTTCGTCGGCCGCGCGCTGAAGCCGCGCGCTGCCCGGCCAGAAAACGCACGTCAGGGAAGACAGACCGCACGTGCACGGATCACACGTGCCTTCTCGAGTGAACTCGTCGCCTGTAGGCGGAGCCCCCCACCATGCAGTTTCACCGTTCATGCGGAGAACTCTCATGTCTGCTGTACGCGCCGAAGAGTTGATCATTGGCATCACCCCCTTCCGTGAACCGGACGCCAGGCTGGCCGCCGCCGTCAGCCGGGCCGGCGGCCTCGGGGTACTCGACCTCGGAGACGGCGACCGGCGGTCCCGGGATGCGCTGGACCGGCTGCGGCGCTGGGCGCCGGGCAGGTTCGGGGTCCGGGTCGCGGCGCCCTGCCGTACCGATCCCCAGGATCTCGCGAGGGACGGCACCGCGCAGGGTGACGACGGGCCCCACACCGTCGTCCTGGGCGTCGAATCGCCGTGGCAGGTCGCCGACGTCCCCGCCGGCCGACGGGTACTCGTGGAGGTCACGGACCTCGACCAGGCACGGGCGGCGGCTCGCGCCGGAGCCCACGGGCTGATCGCCCGGGGTGCCGAGAGCGGCGGCCGGGTCGGCACGCTGAGCACCTTCGTCCTTCTCCAACAACTCCTCAGCACAACGGAATTGGACCTGCCGGTATGGGCCTGCGGAGGCATCGGCCCCGGCGCGGCGGCCGCGGCGGTGGCCGGCGGCGCGGCAGGCGTGGTTCTGGACAGCCAACTGGCTCTGCTGGCCGAGTCGGCGCTGCCGGAGACGACGGCAGCGGCACTCCGCTCGATGGACGGCTCGGAGACGACGGTGGTCGCGGGCCACCGGGTACTGCGACCCGTCAGGAAGCCCGGGGCCGAGCCATCGGATGGCGCTCCCCTCCTGCCGGTCGGCCAGGACGGCTTCCTCGCCGCCCGCTTCGCCGAGCGCTGGCGCGACGCCGGCGGCGTCGTCCGCGCCCTCACCGCCGCCGTGGGAGAAGCCCTGAGCGGCGACGCCGCCGCCCGAACTCTGCGGGGCGGCTCCCCCATGAGCGCGGCGCTCGGGACCGAACTCCCCATCGCGCAGGGGCCCATGACCCGGGTCAGCGATCAGCCGCGGTTCGCGGCCGCGGTCGCGGACGCCGGCGGACTTCCCTACCTCGCCCTGGCCCTGGCCGACGGCGATCGGACACGCACGATGCTGAGGGAGACGAAGGAAGCCGTCGGCGACCGCTCCTGGGGTGTCGGCATCCTCGGCTTCGCACCGGAGGAGCTCAGGAACGCCCAGCTGGAAGCCGTACGAGAACTGCGACCGACGCACGTGATCATCGCGGGCGGCCGGCCCGCCCAGGCGGAGGCGCTGGAGCGGGCCGGGATCAGCACCTTCCTGCATGTGCCCTCGCCCGGGCTGCTGCGGCAGTTCCTGGAAGTGGGCGCCCGGAAGTTCGTGTTCGAGGGCTCCGAGTGCGGCGGCCACGTCGGCCCGCGCGCGAGCTTCCCGCTCTGGGAGGCCCAGCTCGCCGTGCTGGAGGACTTCCCGGACCTCGAAGGCCTGGAGGTGTTCTTCGCGGGCGGCATCCACGACGAACGCTCGGCGGCGATGGTCGCGGCACTCGCCGCACCGCTCACTGCACGCGGCGCTCGGGTGGGCGTTCTCATGGGTACGGCCTACCTCTTCACCGAGGAGGCGGTGACCCGGGGCGCGATCCAGCCCCTCTTCCAGCGCCAGGTCGTGGCCGCCGTCGAGACCGCCCTCCTGGAGACCGCGCCCGGCCACACCACCCGCTGCGTGCCCAGCCCCTTCAGCGACGGCTACCGGGAGTTCGAGGCCGCGCTGCGTGCGCGGGGCGTGCCCGAACGCCAGGTCTGGGAGGAGCTGGAGCGGCTCAACGTCGGCCGGCTGCGCATCGCCAGCAAGGGGCTCGAACGTGCCGCCACCGGCGCGCTGACCGAGGTCGACGCCGAGCGCCAGCTCGCCGAGGGCATGTTCATGGCCGGAGAGGTGGCCGTGCTCCGCTCGGCGACCACGACCGTCGCCGCACTGCACCGCTCGGTGACCCAGGGCGCCGCGGACTTCCTCGCCGCCCGTGCGGAGGCGGTCCGTGGACGCCTCGGTGGAGCGGACGAGCCGAGGCCGGAAGCGCCGCCCGCGCCGCTGGACATCGCGATCGTCGGCATGGCCTGCATGTTCCCCCAGGCTCCCGACCTCGCCGCGTTCTGGGCGAACGTGGTCGCCGGACACGACGCGGTCACCGAGGTGCCGGCCGACCGCTGGGATCCGGCCGTACACCACGCCGACGGCAGTACGACGTCCAAGTGGGGCGGCTTCCTGCCGCCGATCCCCTTCGACCCGCTGAGCTACGGCATCCCGCCCGCCTCCCTCGGGCACATCGAGCCCGTCCAGCTGCTCGCCCTGGAGGCCGCCCGGCGCGCCCTGGACCACGCCGGATACGGCGCGCGGGGACGGCAGTTCGACCGTTCGCGCACCTCCGTCGTCTTCGGCGCCGAGGCCGGCAGCGACCTGTCCAACGCGGCCACGCTGCGCGCGGTTCTGCCCTCCTACTACGGCAAGGTGCCCGACGGCCTCGAAGACCAGCTGCCCCGGCTCACCGAGGACTCCTTCCCCGGCATGCTGGCCAACGTCATCTCGGGCCGGATCGCCAACCGCCTCGACCTGGGCGGCGCCAACTACACGGTGGACGCGGCGTGTGCCTCCTCGCTGGCCGCGGTCGACGTCGCGTGCAAGGAGCTGGTCGCCGGGACGAGCGATGTGGTGCTGTGCGGGGGTGCCGACCTGCACAACGGGATCAACGACTATGTGCTGTTCTCGTCTGTGCACGCGTTGTCGCCGACCGGCCGCTCCCGTGCTTTCGACGGCTCCGCCGACGGTATCGCGCTGGGTGAGGGCGTGGCGTGTGTCGTGTTGAAGCGGCTGGCGGATGCCGAGCGCGACGGCGACCTGGTCTACGGCGTCATCAAGGGCCTGGGCTCGTCCAGCGACGGCCGTTCGTTGGGGTTGACGGCACCGCGGCCGGAGGGGCAGCGGGCGGCGCTGTTGCGGGCGTACCGCAATGCGGGGATCTCGCCCGCGAGGGTGGGGCTGGTCGAGGCGCACGGGACGGGCACGGTGGTGGGTGACCGTACCGAACTCAGCATCCTCAGTGAGGTGTTCGCGGAGGCGGGTGCGGTGAACGGTGGTTGTGCGCTGGGGTCGGTCAAGTCCCAGATCGGGCACACCAAGTGTGCTGCCGGCCTGGCCGGGCTGATCAAGACCACTCTCGCCCTGCACAC
>NZ_JBFBJL010000111.1:0-20610 GCF_040686075.1 Streptomyces sp. NPDC086519 | reverse complement strand
TCGTGCTGGACGCGGTCAAACACCGCATCCTCACCGGCCAGCTGACGCCCGGTCAGGCCTTGGTCGCAGCCGCCACCGATCAGGCTCCCTTGACTACCGGTGCCAGATGTACGCGAAGATGGGCGTCCATCCTACGCGATGATAGCTGAACGTGGACCAGGACCACTTCCACTTGGCGCGGAAGTCCACTTCAATCTTCACCCCCCGGTAGCCCCCCATCCAGTCGATGTACAAAAGCGCGCCCCCTGCGATGCCGTAAACGATTCCGATCGTCTCGCACACCGCTGCCGCTGGTGCACCGATAACGGAAACGACACCGGCAAGAGCACAGGCATTCCCTATCGCCCAGCCCAAGCCGAGCGCGGCGATGAACCCCTGGGTCAGGTGCTCACTCAGGTAGATGTCACACCACCTGAAATAGGTGTTGTGGCCGCAGTAGCCCCAACTGCTGGTGCCGTCCAAGTCGTAGCCCGTGGTGGGGTTCTGATTGACGTAGTCGTAGGCGGTGGCCGATCCCTGGAAGACCGGGTCGGTCTGAAGGAAGCGGCCGAGTGACGGGTTGTACATGCGGGCGCCCATGAGAAGGTCGCCGGAGGGCGTCTCGCTGGAGCGCTGCTTGCCGCCGAGCCAGCCATAGCGCGAGGTGCTGGTACCGGTGAGCGGATTGCCGTACTCGTCGGCCGCCATCACCAGGACCGGGGTGGCGCTGTCGTTGACGGGAAGCACCATGTTGACGTCACCGTGCAGATTGGTGAGCTCCAGCAGGATGTCGCCCTTCGCCGACGAGTAGACGGCGCTGAGGTCTCCGGCGATGTCGCTGACGTTGCGCGTGTACGCGCTCGTGCTCTCGCTGGTCCAGGAAGGCGAGTCCGAGGTTCCGTCGTAGTGGTTGGTGCGGACTGCGGTCTGGGTCCAGCTTCCGGATGTGTTGGTCTCCGACGTGTAGGACCGGCTGCGGCCCAGGGGGTCCAGCTGCCAGGTGACGCGGCTGGTGCCGGAGGTCTGCTGGTAGGCCAGGTCGTTGGCGTAGTACGCGGTCGTCGTCCCACTCGGCTCAACGGTCGTACGACCGAGCGCGTCGTAGGTGTAGCCGCTGTCGACCAGACGGTCGGCGCTGTCGTAGCTGTGACTGACCGTGGTTCCACCACTGGTGGGGCAGGCCGCCTTGGCGGCGCCGACGGCCGTGGTCAGACCCGTGCGGTTGGAGTCCTTGTCGAAGGCGTAGTGCCGCGTGGTGCAGGTACTGGTCGCGCCGGTGGTGGCGCTGGTGGTGAGGACGGTCTGGCTGACGTCCGAGAGGCGATTCGCGGCGTCGTAGGCGTACGTGTTGCTGACGCCGAGGCCGCCGGTGGTGGACTGGGCCCGGCTGACCTCCAGCCCGGTTCCGGAGTACCCCGCCTGGTCGGAGAGCAGCACGTTCCCGTTCGCGTCGGTGTAGACCCGGGAGGTGGCCTGTTCGGTCTCGTCCGTGGTGATCTTGAGGGTGATCGATCCCGGCAGGGACTCCGTGCTCACGTTGCCATCGGCGTCATAGGTGGCGCTGAAGGCCCCGGCGTTGGAGTCGGTCTGCGTCGTCGGCACACCGCGCGGGTCCTTGCTGGTGTCGTAGGTGTAGGTGGTGGTCGACGGCGCCGTGTCGCTGGTCTGCGTGGGTCGGTCCAGGGCGTCGTACCGAACGGTGGCGGTGTTCCCGTCCGCGTCGGTCGACGACATCCCACGGCCGAGTTGGTCGTAGGTCCAGGTGGTCGAGGCGCCGTCCGGCGTGGAGACCTTGGCCTGCTGGCCGCTGCTCGTGTTGTATGTCGTGGTCGTCGTCTGCACAGCCTGGCCGACACCGCCGGAGACCGCGACCGTGCTCTTGCGGCCTGCCGCGTCGTAGGTGGTGGTGGTGATACGGGTGACGCCGTTGGCGGTCTGGGTCACCGTGCTCGGCAAGCCGTACAGGTTGTACGTGGTCGTCGTCGTGGCCCGCTGGCTCGGGTTGGAGCCACCACCCGTGACGGCGCCGGCGGGGGCGGTCTGGCAGACCAGGTCGGCCCACTCGGGGTGGCCTCCGCAGGGACTGCTTCCGGTAGCGGTGTAGTAGGTGGTCGTGGTGGTGCCGGCGTCGGAACCGGTGGACGAGGGCTGGGAGTTGGAGATGACGTTGCCGGCGGCGTTGTATCCCGTCGCGGTGGTGATCGCCAGGCCTGACGGGTCGACCGTGGTCTTGGTCGGCTGTCCCAGCGTCCAGTCGTAGGTGGTCTTGGTGGTGCGCGTGTCCGCGTCCGTGGCGTAGCCCGCGATGGTGCTGCCGGTGACGGCGGTGGTCACCAGGCCGGACGCGTTCGCGGAGCCGTCGGTGGGACGGCCTTCGTCGTAGGTGTTGTGGGTGTGTGTCCGCGCGGCGACGACGGAGCCGGCCGTACGGGCGGCGCTGGTACCCGAGGCGGCCAACGCGTGCTCCAGAGTGACCTGGTGCAGCGGGCCGTAGGTGTCGGTCAGGAGCTGGCCGCTGCTGTCGCGGACGTTCACCGAGGACAGCAGGGCGGCACGCTGCGCGGTGGTCATCGCCGCCAGTCCGAGCACGTTGAGCTCGGTGTTGGTGCTCGCGGCCAGGGCGAGTTCGCGGTTGGCGGCGCTGAGCTGGCGAGCGGGGTTCCCGAAAGCATCGAAGTCGGTAGTGGTGATGTGCCCACCGGGAGTCGCGGTGTTGGACTCGCGCCCGTTGACATCCAGGTAGTGGATCTCGGCGCGGGTGTAGGAGCTGGACGTGAGGTTCCCGGATCCGGTGTTGGAGGTGGGGACCTGATCGGGCGGGAAGACCGCTGTCGCGTCGGTCGGCGCGTCGGCCTGGGCCAAGGAGGCCACATCCGAAGCGCCCATCCCGTAGGGGCCGCCCGCCGAGGTGGTGAGGGGCACGTCGTAGACGACGGTGGTGGTCGCCGTGCCGTTGGTTGACGACGCGGAGCCCGGGGTGAGGGTCGGGCGGGAGACGCTCAGCAGGCGTCCCGCGTTGGTGTCGCCGTTGGTGCCCGCGGTGCCGTAGGCGAACGTCCAGGGGAGCTGGCCCGGAGGCGTGAGCGTGGCCACCCGGCCGGCCGAGGTGTAGGTGTACGCGGTCACGAGGTTGGGCGTGATCTGCGGGTTCCACTCCTGGCGGAGGGCGCCGGTGGAGTCGTACGCGTACTGGGCGATGGTCTTGGAGGTCTCGGTACCCGTGGCCGGGTCGGTGGCCCACATGACGATCATGCTGACCTGGCCGGTGTAGTCGCCGAACGTTCCGCTGGTCGTGCCCGTCGCGGTGGTTGCGGTGGCGTAGCTCAGTTGCAGGACCCGGCAGCCCACTGCCGGCGTCGCCGGGGTGAGGCAGGACGCGTTGGTGTCGGAGATCGCGGACGTGGGCGCGGCCATCCGGGCAAGGCGCATCGTGGTGGTGCCGCCGCTGGTCACGGAGTCGAAGCGGTAGCGCACCGAGGTGCCGCTGCCCGCCGGGCTCGTCGACGCGACAGCCCACACTCCCGCCGTGGTGGAGGACTTGGCGAAGACCGTCGTCGTTCCCGAGGTGTCGGTCAGCGTGTAGGTGTCCGCGGAGCTGCTGTAGCTGAGTGTGTACGCCTCGGCGCCGGGCTCCGGGGTCCAGGACCCGCTGCTGTTCTTGGTGAACGAGACCTGCGAGCCGGCCGAGCCGACGAGTTCCACGGCGGTGGAGGTCACCGGACGGATCTCGGTGAAGTCCGTCAGCGCCGTCGCAGAAGCGCCCGCCAGTTGCCAGCCGGGCCCGAAGGGCGCGGTCTGACCGGCCGGCGGGGTTCCCTGGGGGCTGCGGGAGTCGAGCGTCTGGCCGACCGACATTCCGAAGGCAGAGACTTCCGGGCCGGACAGGGTGTAGTTGCCGGTCGACAGGTTGAGCGTGCCCGGACCGACCGAGGCGCTGGCGGTCTGGGTGGCCGCGCGGTCCAGGGTGACGGTCACGGCGGAGGTGTCGTGGCTCGCCGAAGAGGTGTCCGTGAACTCGGCACGGACCTGGACCGAGCCGTCATCGCCCAAGGTGCCGGAAACGTCCCACACGAGCGGGGAAGAGGCACCGCTCGTGACGGCCACCGGCCAACTGCTCACCGCGTTGCCGCCGGACGTCACGTCGGCGACCGGGATGGTGGTCCAGCTGTCGGTGGCGGACCGCCGGTACTGGAACTTCACCGACTGCCACGTCGACGACGCCGCGGCGGCGGTCAGCGTGACACGCCTCGCGGTACGGGTGCCGTCGGTGGGCGAGGTCACAGCGCCGTTGCCCGCGTTGAAGCTGTAGACCGTCGATGCGGACAGGTTGCCGGCGTTGTCGCGGGTGGAGACGGTCAGGGTGTGCGGGCCGTCCACGGACGGGGTGACGCTGACGCTCACGGCACTGCCGGTGGTCGCCACGGAGTTCTGGGCACCGGAGTCGAGCTGCCAGACGACGCCGGAGGTGTCCGTTCCGCCGGAGGGCGGGGTGATGGTGAACGCGCCGCTCTGACCGGCCCCCTTGGCCCAGCCGCCGGAGGGGTAGTCCGTGGAGGCGACCGTCGGCGCGCCGGGCTTGGTGGTGTCGACCGTGAAGACCAGTCCGTTCGGAACGGTCTGACGCGACCACAGGGAGCCGTCGTACCCGTAGGGCCACGCGGTGTAGGTGTGGCCGTTGACCAGGGTTCCGGACGGGACGGAGGCGCTGGAGATGCCTCCGGAGGCGGTCCAGCTGCCGTTCAGGTTGGAAATGACCTTGGTGTCGGCGCCACCTGTGGTGTCGTAGACGTTCCACTGGGCCATCACGTTGCCGCCGTCGGCGTCGGTGACGGTCGACTGGAGCTGCGGGGTGGTCGTGTTGGTGAAGAGCGTCGTGGTGGAGCCGGAGACCGAGGAGACACCGGGCGCCACCGTGGGGGCGGACGGCATCGGGTACGAGTTGTAGGTCACCGACAGGTAGGGCACGTTGGCGGAGGCGTTGGCCGAGTAGAAACGCTTCCAGCTGTTGCTGTCCGTCTCGTCGGACGCCCGCAGGCCCATGTAGGCGACGTCGTAGCCGTTGTCACCGGCGTACTGGAGGAAGGTCGAGGGGTCGATGGAGACCCAGCCGGCCGGGCTGGAGGTGGTGCAGTCGCTGGAGTAGCCCTTGGTCTGGGAGGTCGTGGCGTACTTCGACTTCCAGACGGGCTGGTTCGACCAGACCGTGTCCGTGGAGGACTCTCCGGACTCCCACAGTTCCCACGGAGACTGGACGCAGCCACCGGACCAGTACTCGTAGAGATTCAGCGACGAGGACTGGATCAGCGTGTTGTCGAGCTGGAGGACCGGGAACTCCAGGAACGAGCGGGCGACGTCCGTTCCGCTGTCGTAAGTGCCCAGCTTGAGGTCGGTGGACGTGTACTCGGCGGTCGTGTCGGTGTTCTCCACGAACGTGTCCAGCAGGGGGGAAAGGCTCGTGGAGGGGTCCACCGTGACCGGGTACTGCGTGTTGGGGTCGGCGAGGAACCTCGCGTCCGGAGTCAGGGTGAGATTCACCGTGTCACCGGACTGGGACATGGTCATCTTCACCCGGGCGCGGTGCGGGTGCTCCAGGGACTTGGCGTCGACCTGCGCGTCCCACATCACCGGCGCCGGTATGGTGCCGGCGACCTTGTGGTGGGCATCGGTGAAGGTGATCGAGCCGTTCTTGCGCTGCTTGGCCGTCAGCCCCTTCGCGGAGACCGGAATGGTCACCGAGTAACCGGCCTTGGGGCGCGACTTGAGGATCACGTTCTCCTCGAAGCCGGTCCGCGTCGCCTGCACGGTCACATCCGCGCCCGGCGTGACGTTCGCGTAGGTGGCGGTGGTTCCCTTGACGGACGGCTTGGGAAGCGTACCCTTCCAGCCAACCGCGACCCGGTGCCTGCCCGAACCCATGTCAGCAAGCACGGCGTTCTTGCCGCCGGGCGCGAGAACCAAACCATTTGGCTGGGCCTTGGGCGCGACAGAGCCCTCGGCATCCGTGTGCAGGGTTGTATCTACGTCAACCCATTTCCCAGCCCGCTTGAAGCGGATCGGCGCAGCATATGACCGGGTGGTCAGCGAGCCGTTCGGATTTGCCCAAGTCGTCGTCCTGGTAGTAAGTTGGTCAAGGATCTCGACCTTGCGTTTACGCAGTCGGGCTGTGGCGAATGCCGACGCCGCGTCAGGAGCCGAGAGCGGCCCGGCAGAGGTGGAGCGGGACTTCGCCGCCGAGGTGGTGTGTGTCTTGTGAACGGGGACGGCGAAGGCCTGCCCGGTGGTCAGGAGCGTCACGGCTGCTTCGGAGACAAGCAGCAGCGCTAAGACCGTTGCCGTCGTCAGCTGCCCAGGCGAGGCCGGCAGAGATCTACGGTTGGGTCTTTTGCGGAAGCGGTCTGTGCGACTGGTCCTCACGAAACTCCTCTGAGATGTCCGGGCGCGGAGAGCGCCCATGATCGCCCAAGAGATACAGGCCAGGGATCTTCACAGTCCATACTCATTTCAGGCCAGCGGGCTGATCGAGTGCAGTCAAAAATAAGCACCGGACTCACCTCTGTACACCGGACGTCGATCAGGTCCGAGCATTCAGTGACACAGGGTCACAAGTGCGCGCTCGAAACCAAGGGCGGGCCATCGTCAGGCCATGGTTCGGTAAGGGTGTTCCGGTGGAATCCGGTGAGGAGGCGTCAGCGAATTGGCGTGTTCTCTATGCAGCCGGCGCCACGATCACTTCGGCCTGTGTCGGCGTCGGACAGTATGACCCCGCACCCGGCCGGGCCTCGTGGTGCACGCCGAGTTCCTCCGCCATGCGGCGGATCACGGGCTTTCGGCTCAGCGGTCCGGTACATCCGAACCGCACGCTCACGCAACTCCAGCGGGTATTTCCTCGGGGCAGGCATCGTCCGGGCTCCTCTCGTGAGACCCGACTGCCCTCTGTCACCTATCCCCCCATGTCGGGGGAACCTCAGGTTCGGTGCCCGGTCGGGTGCTGGTCGCCTTGACGCCCCCACCCGGCCGCAGACTTCACGGCCTTGGTACCTAGCGGTAGAAGCGCACGCCGCCGTTGGACCCCAGGGAGCAGAGTTCCAGCACGCCGCCGTCCGGGGTGATGTACACCGTCCCGGCAGTGAAGTCCCATTTGCCGCTCCCCTTCGGCAGGCCCGCGACCGGAGTGGTGCGCCCAGTACGCCGGTCGATGGTGATGAGCTGCGGGGAGCCGGACGTGGTGACGGCGTACACCGTCTCGTCCCCGCCGGGCGCCGGGACGGCGAGCGCGGTGGACGGGCGGGTCCAGAGTTTGGCGCCGGTGGTGGTGTCGAAGCCGTCGACGACGGTGCCGCCGGCGGCCGAGGCCGGGGTGACCAGGACGGTGCCGTAGAGCCGGGCGGAGTGGTCGGCTTCGGTGGTGTTGCCGCTGGTGAGCTCGTCATCGCCGACGGCCAGCTTGCGGCCGTCGCCATGGGCGTCGAAGACCCGCACGGCATCCTGGCGGGCCGTGTGGACGGCGGCGACCAGCGGTGAGCCGGACAGGATGCGTGTGACATCCGAGTGGGCGCTCTCGGTCTTCCGCCAGATCACCTTCCCGGTCTTCGCGTCGTACGCGGTGAGGGTGAACCTTGTCTTCTTGTCGAGGCAGTAGTCGTCCACCAGCACGGTGCCGTCGGTGCCCCAGTCGTAGGCGTTGCAGTAGCGGCCGCGGGGCTTGTAGCCCCACACGCGGGTGCCGGTGCGAATGTTCACACCGCCGAGGAAGTTCTCGCTGACGATGGTGGCGACGTCGCCCTGCACATAGGTCGAGGCGGTCATCGTCGACGGGTGCCTGGTGCTGGTCAACGGCATGGACCAGAGGATCTTGCCGGTGGACGCCTTGACGCCGGCCAGCCAGGTGCAGGTGCTGCCGTCTTTGCCGAAGGCGACCGTGCCGACGCCCTTGGCGCCCAGTGTCGGCGACATCGCGCAGGGGACCGTGCCGCGCTTGGCGGCGGCCGCGGAGAAGGCGGTGCTCCACAGCTGTCTGCCGTCGGTGAGGTCGTAGGCCCGCAGGCCGCCCCGGGTGCCGGCCCGGACGAGCAGCTTGCCGGTGAACCAGCTGCCGATGAGTGTGTCGTCGTGGGCGAGCGCCGGTATCTGCCACACCGGCGTCAGGTTCTTCGAGGCGACGGCGACGGCGTCCTCCTGCTTGAGCAGGACGGCGGCGGAGCCGCCTACGGCGGCGAGGACGGCGAGAACGAGTGCGGTCCGGCCCGCCTGCCTGGTCTTCCCGGGCCTTTTGCCGCCCCTGCCCGCGGAGGGCTGCGCGGCGACCGGCTCGGGGTAGTGGAGGGACTCCCGTCCGAGGACTGCGGTCACCTCCGAGTGCTGCTCGCGCTCCTGGTCCGCGGGTTCGCCGCCGTGCCAGGTGTGCGGAGGTATTCGGCCACCCGGCTCGCGCACGGCCTCGTGGGCGTCGAACCGGGGGGCGAAAACCGCGCGCTGGGCCTGTTCGGCGGACGGCCGGGCGTCCTTCGGCGTGGCGGCCTCCGCCTGCCGCCACTGGTTCCCGTATGGCTGCGGACGGGCGGCCGACCCGCGGGGCCGGAACGCCCAGCCCTGCTCCTCCTGCGGAGGGCCCTGCCCCGGCGACGATTGCGTCGTCATCTCCGTACTCTCTTCTGTTCGGGCATCCGCAGGTACCAGCCGCAGTGATGCGCCGTGATAGGTGCTGTCTGTCGCGGGCCGCGGCCCGAACTCCCGCGATCGGGCGGGATCAACCGTCTTTGAACGAGTGGCCGAAGCCGCTCCGGGACGACTCCACCTTGAACGCGGCCAGCGCACCCACCGAGGAGCTGATCCGCCAGTCCATCAACTGCTTGCTGCCCGGCCAGTCCTTGCGCTGGTCGTACCAGACGATCCCGATGACGCCGGCCTTCGCGGCACCCTGGAAGAGGTCGCGGATGTGCGCTTCCTTGCTCTTGTTCTGCGCCACCCCGGTCTCCGCGATCAGCACCGGCTTACTGGAGAAGTCCGAGATCTGGCGCAGGGTTGGGGTGAACAGGCTGGAGAACGCGACGCCGTCGAGGGGTCCGTAGTAGCCGATGAGGCCGACCCAGTCGACGTAGGAGTCACCCGGGTAGTAGGGCCGCAGTTTCGCGGTGGTGCCCGAGTCGACCACGTGTGGAGTCCACACCCAGATCACATTGGTGACGCCTTGTGCGGTGAAGATGTCATGCACGCGCTTCCAGGCCGCGACGAAGGCGGCGGGCTTGGCATGCTCGGGGCCCCAGGAGTTCCAGGGGCCGTTCATCTCGCCGGCGAAGGAGAGGGCCAGCGGCCCGTCGTAGGCGGCGATCTGGTTCGCGAGATGACGGACGTAGGCGTCGTCCCTGCCCGCGGCGATGTCGGCGAGCGGCGTGTCGGAGGGCACCAGCGCCATCATGGGCAGCCGGCTGTGCTGCCACAGGAAGGCATTGCCTTCCGTGTCGAAGTCGTCGCCCCAGTTGCTGTAGTACTCGCGGATGTCGGGCGCCCGGCCCGCCTCCTTGGTGAACTTTGTGACGATTCCGTACTGCCAGGGAGTCTTGTCGTCGATGACGCCCAGTGCGGGGCTGGACGGCTTGAGCATGGATGAGACCTTGAAGCGCGCGGCCGGGGCGGTGGCCGTGACCGCTGCGGCGCTGCTTCCGCTTCCCGCTCCGCCGCAGGCGCCCACCAGGAAGGCGACGGCGGCCATGAGGGCCGCGGCGGCCGAAAGGCGGCCGCGGCGGCGGGTTGTCATCATGCATCAGGTCCCATCGGGCAAGAAGCAAGCCGAGTCACCGAACCTCTACGAGACCCGCGTGACATTCACGGAATCTGCATATTAGTCTAGATGCATGATCGGGGCGGAACGGACCATGTCCGTTATCTCTCGTATTTGTTGCTTTTCTGCACTCACTGCTTTCGGCGGCGCCGAACCGGCAATCGCCCCATGAGGAAGGCTCAAGGCTTCCGATGACCAGTAGCTCCACGGAGGTCGAGCCAGCTCCCGTCTTTGTGGACCAGACCGGTCAGCGCGGCCGCCGTCTGCGCGGTCTCGGCTGGCTGGTCGGTGTCATCTGCACCGGGTTCGTGGTGGCGATGATCTCCGGCCTGGTCGGGACCCAGTCGCGGGCGCCCGCGCTCCGCGTCCCGGGCACCGCGGACACCACACCGCCCAGCCAGTACCTCAACGCGCCGGTGCCCGCGGCTCCCGGCGTCGCCGGTTCCGCCGGCAGCACCACCGCCACCGCAGCCACCCCCGACGCCACCGGGTCAGGCATCGCGACACCGGTGGACGGCACGACGGCGTCGAGCCCCGTGACCGCCGCCGCGCAGTAGCCAGACGCGACCGACCAGGAAGTCCATGTCCCGCTCCCGCCGTCAGCACTCACGGCAGTCCCTCGCGCGGCCGCGCCGGCTCGCCGCGCCCCCCTTGCGTTTCTTCCTGCCGATCACCGTGCTGGCGACGCTGCTCGCGCTGATGGTGCTCCGGGGCATGGCGAACAACGAGGTCTTCCACGACGAGCGCATCGCCGTCTCGGTGGACAAGGGCACCGTCCCCACCAGCGTGCTGGAGGGCGGCCCGGTCGTCGACGCGCGCGGCGACAAGAACAGCGAGCCGGTCAGCTACACGATCCCGGACAAGACGGTCGTCCTCTCCTTCGACGACGGGCCGTCCCCCGAGTGGACGCCGAAGATCCTCAAGGTGCTGGAGGCCAAGAACGTCCACGCGGACTTCTTCGTCACCGGCTCGATGGTCACCCGCAACCCGGCACTGATCCGGCGGATCGTGGCCGACGGCCACGAGATCGGGCTGCACACCTTCACCCACCCCGACCTCGCGCTGCACTCCGGCACCCGGCTCACCTGGGAGCTGAGTGAGACCCAGCTCGCGCTGGCCGGTGTCGCAGGCATCCACTCCAGCCTGTTCCGCCCGCCCTACTCCTCCACCGCGGACGCGCTGGACGACTGGTCGTGGCCGGTGACCAAGCAGGCCGGCTCGGAGGGGTACCTAACCACCTTCATCAACAAGGACACCGAGGACTGGAAGCGCCCCGGCGTCGACTCCATAGTCAAGGCGGCCATGCCCGACCTCCCGGGCCAGGGCGAGATGGTCCTGCTGCACGACGCGGGCGGCAACCGCTCGCAGACGCTGGCCGCACTGCCAGTCATCATCGACAAGCTCAAGGCCCAGGGCTACGCCTTCAAGACCACCGGCGAGGCGATCGGCTCCGGCTCCGCCAACACCAAGGTCAGCGGCTACAGCCTGTGGCTCGCCAAGGCGTTCCTGTGGTGCACCACCTTCTCGGTGGGCCTGATGCCGTGGCTGGTCGGCCTGCTCGCGGTCGTCGGTGTGCTGGTCATGGCACGGTTCGCGCTGATGCTGGTGCTCTCCACCATCCATGTGCGGCGCGTGCGGAAGAAAGGTTTCTCCTGGGGTGCCCCGGTCATCGAACCGGTCACCGTGGTGGTGCCCGCGTACAACGAGCAGGAGTGCATCACCAACACCCTGCTCTCCCTGGCCAGAAGCGACCACCCCATCGAAGTGATCGTGGTCGACGACGGATCGAGCGACGACACGGCCGCCATCGTGGAGGAGCTCGACCTGCCGATGGTCCGGCTGATCCGCCAGCCCAACGGAGGAAAGCCGGCCGCCCTCAACACCGGTGTGGCCGCCGCGTCGCACGACCTCATCGTCATGATGGACGGCGACACGGTCTTCGAACCCGCCACCGTCCGGGAGTTGGTGCAGCCCTTCGCCGACCCGCGCGTCGGCGCCGTGGCCGGCAACGCCAAGGTCGGCAACCGCGACTCGCTGATCGGGGCCTGGCAGCACCTCGAATACGTGATGGGTTTCAACCTCGACCGCCGGATGTACGACGTGCTCAACTGCATGCCGACCATCCCCGGCGCCGTCGGCGCTTTCCGCCGTACCGCACTCCAGCAGGCGGGCGGCGTGAGCGACGACACGCTCGCCGAGGACACCGACGTGACCATGGCCCTGCACAGGGCCGGCTGGAAGGTCGTCTACGCCGAGGACGCCCGCGCCTGGACCGAGGCGCCCGTCAGCATGAAGCAGCTGTGGTCGCAGCGGTACCGCTGGAGCTACGGCACCATGCAAGCGATGTGGAAGCACCGGCACGCGGTGCTGGAGCGGGGCCCGGCCGGCCGCTTCGGCCGGGTGGGGCTGCCATTCGTCTCCCTGTTCATGGTGGTCACCCCGCTGCTCGCACCTGCCTTCGACATCGGCCTGGTCTACGGCGTGATCTTCGTCGACGCGTACAAGACCCTGGCGGCGTGGTTCGCGGTGATGGCCCTGCAGGCCGTCTGCGCCTGGTGGTCCTTCCGTCTGGACAGAGAGAAGTCGTGGCATCTGATCACGCTGCCCGCTCAGCAGGTGGTCTACAGGGTGCTCATGTACATGGTGCTGCTGCAATCCGCCATCACCGCTCTGACCGGGGGACGGCTGCGCTGGCAGAAGCTGAAGCGCACCGGCGAGGTGGGGCTCGACGTCACAGCAGGGGAGATGTCTTCATGAGTACGGCGGAACGGGGTGCCCGCGACGTCCACGATTCGTCAGAGACCCTGGCACTGAGAGTCCTGGACCCCGGAGCGTTCCCCGCGCTGCGCGGCGCGGAGCCGGAGGAGGCGGCCCCGGCAACCGCGCGCAAGCCCGGCCGCGACCGCTACCTCGACCTGCTGCGGGCGCTCGCCCTGGTCCGCGTGGTTGTCTACCACAACTTCAGCTGGACCTGGCTGCCGATCATCTTCCCCTCCATGGGGATCATGTTCGCGCTGGCCGGGTCGCTGATGGTGCGGTCCCTCAACAGACCGGCGCTGAGCGTGATCCGCGGCCGGCTACGCCGACTGCTGCCGCCGATGTGGCTGTTCGGCGCGGTCGTGGTGCCGCTGATGATCCTGGAGGGCTGGGGCCCGCACTACAACCACCACCCCCGCTGGTGGTGGGGCGAGCTGGCCTTCTGGGTCCTGCCGCTCAGCGAGCCGCCGTTCGGAGCCTCGCTGCACACCTTCGGCGGGCACCTGCCTGCCTCCTGGGCCGAGCAGATCTCCGTACCGCTGTGGTATCTGCGTGCCTACCTCTGGTACGTACTGCTGTCGCCGCTCATGCTCAAGGCGATGCGGAAGCTGCCCTGGGTCACCCTCCTGATGCCGCTGGCGCTCGCGTTCTTCATCAACTCCGGCGTGGTCGACCAGTCCGGCCGGCTGATGGAGGCCGCCACCGACTTCACCACCTTCGGCTCCTGCTGGCTGCTCGGCATGGCCCACCAGGAGGGACTGCTCCGCAAGATCCCGCAGTACGTCGTGCCGTCCATCGCTCCGCTGATACTCATGTTCGGCTTTTGGTGGCTGCTGCGGTCGCCGGTGGACAACCCCCGGATCGGGCACGACCTGGAGGCGGTACCGGTCGCCCAGGCGATCTGGTCGTTCGGCGCGGTGCTGCTGCTACTCCACCTGAGCCCCTCCTGGGAACAGTGGCCCAAGCCGCTGGAACGCTTCAACGGTGTCATCAGCCTCCTCAACTCCCGTGCTGTCACCGTCTACTTGTGGCACTCCTTCGCCCTGGTCCTGACCGAGCCCCTGATCGACCCCCTGTGGAGCAACACCTTCTTCTACGACCACGCCCAGTGGCTGCTGTCGAGCCAGTGGACACCACTGCTCCTCGCCGTACCCCTGATCTGTCTGGCCATCGTCCTCTTCGGCTGGATCGAGGACGTAGCGGCCAGACGCCGCCCACGCCTCTTCCCGTACCCCCGCCGCTCCAAGGGACGCAGGCGCAGACGCTAGTGGTGCTTGGTCAGGTCGCGGGTCAGCCGCCGCATCGTCAAACGCGCCGTCTCCGGGCAAGTGGGGCTCGCGGACCGCTCCCCGCTCAGCCCGCCGTCCTGACCGCCTTGAGGAACTCCCGCAGCACTCGCTCACCGGCGAGCACCCCCCGCTCCGGCAACGCGCTGATGGCCGGCCCGGTCCACCCGGCGTCGGCCAGCTCCCCGTGCCCCGGCCGCCAGCCACGGTCCGCGGCGAGCAACAGGTCGGCGTCCAGCAGCGAGTCACCGGCGGCCAGCGTCAGCTCGGCCCCGGACCTGCGCGCGACCTCCCGCATGGCCGCGCTCTTGGTCAGCGGCTTCGGCACGGCGTAGATCTTCCGTCCCTGCAACGACACCGTCCAGCCACGGTTCTCCGCCCACACCGCGAGGCTCTTCACCCACTCCTCGGGCAGCAGCTCCCGCTCCACGACCAGGTAGGCGAACAGGTCCTCGGCGACCCGGTGCTTGCGCAGCCACAGCGGGTCGGCGTGCTCCGTCAGGTACGCCCGCACCTCCTCCAGCGGGGCGCACTCGTCGGCCAGCCGCGCCAGCACCCGCCCGTGCCAGTCCGCGTCGGACACCCCGTCGACCAGCAGATGCCCGCCGTTGGCACAGATGGCGTACCTCGGCGGGGGCCCCGGCAGGTTGATCCGCTCGTACTGCTTACGGGTCCGGGTCGTCGTCGGCACGAAGACGGCCGCGTCCCCCAGTTCGGTCAGCAACTGCGCGGCCGTCTCCGTCATGTACGACAGGGGCCTGGCCTCGTGCACCTCGACACAGAGCAGCCGGGGCGCCCGCACGTCCGGCATGGTCAGCGCCAGGGCACCCGAGGAGTAGATGAGCGTACGGTCGAGGTCGCTCGCGACGAGCACCGCCATCAGACGTTCACCGCCCTGCCGTCGGCGCCGGTCGCCCCACGCGTGTACTTGGGGTGGATCAGCCCGACACAGGTGTACGGCAGTTCGCCGACCTCCTCCACCGGCACGCCGCGCTGCTCCGCAAGGAGCCGCACATGATCCAGGTCAGCCCCCGCCCCGGCCCGCGCCAGGATCTTCCAGGGCACCCGGCGCAGCAGCACCCGGGTGGTCTCGCCGACGCCCGGCTTGACGAGGTTCACGTCGTGGATGCCGTACTCCTCGCTGATCCGCTCCACGGCCGCCCAGCCCACCCAGGTGGGCGTGCGGTCGGCGACGGCCAGCTCCTTCACGGCCGCGTCCACCGCCTCCACGACCTCCGCGAACCGCGCGGCGACCGCGTCGAGGAAGGCCACCGACACATCGGCCCCGGCCAGCTCGCGGTAGAACTTCGCGCCGTGGAAGTCGTCCGGCCCGACCAGGTCGGCCCGCAGCACGGTCCGCGAGATCAGCCCGGAGACGGTCGAGTTCAGGCACGCGGAGGGGATCAGGAAGTCCTCCCGGGTGCCGTACGTCCGCACGCACGACCCGGGGTCGGCCAGCACCGCGATCTCCGGGTCGAAGCCGGAGACGCCCGAGCGCTTTTCGAACTCCTCGACGGCGTCCGCGAGTTCCCGGGTGATCGCGCCCTTTCCGGTCCAGCCGTCCACGAAGACGACGTCCCGCGGGTCGTGGTGGGCGGCCAGCCAGCGCAGCGCGTTCGCGTCGATGCCGCGGCCGCGCACGATCGACACCGCGTAGTGCGGCAGGTCGAGGCCGTAGCGGAACCGCGCCCAGCGGCGCATCAGCACGCCCACCGGGGTGCCGGCCCGCGCCAGTGACACCAGCACCGGCCGCGGTGACCGCTCGGCCAGCACGGTCTCGGTGACCACCCCGACCGCCTCGGCGAGCCGCGCCGCGGAGGTCTCCAGGGCCGCGTGGAAGAGGGCCTGGTACTGGTCGCTGGGCTGGTACTCCACCGGCAGCGACTCGGCGTAGTGCGCGCCGCCGCTCTGGATCGCCTCCTCGCGCTCCTCGGTCGGTGCCTCCAGCGTGACGTCCGAGAGGTCCTGGAGCAGCCAGCCGACGTCCTCCGCCGGGTACGAGGAGAAGGCGGGGCCGCGGAGGGGCTCGGGCAGCATGGCGGGGCTCTCTTCGGTCAGCGCGGGGACGTACGACGGTACAACCGCGAGCAGGACGTGCGGGGCATGCGCGCCGAGCCGGTCCAGCAGGCCGTCGGGGGCGTGCAGCTCGGGGGTGTCGCCGGCCGAGTCGACGAACAGGACGACGGCGTCGAAGCCGGCGCCGGCCACGTTGTACGCGTAGCGCTCGCCGGGGCCGTCGGCCGGGTTGTCGTGGGCCGGGAAGACGAGGCGGCTGCGGATGGCGTAGCCGGGGTCGTCGACGGCCAGGACGGGTGAGCGGGTGGTGGTGGAGTACCGCACCTCGGCGGCGACCAGCGCTTCCAGCTCGCGGGCGATGCGGAGGGGGGCGTACATCAGCTCTTCGAAGCCGAGGGTGAGCACGCGGCGGGCGTCGGGGGGGAGCGCTTCGGCGAGCCTCGCGGCCATGAGGGGAAGGGCCGACTCCAGGCGTATGCGGTGGGCCGGGGTGAAGCCGTGCCGTCCGCCGTCGGGGAGGCCGTGCGGCCAGTGCAGGTCGATGCGGGAGAGGTGGGGGGTGGTGCGGTTGCCGGTGAGGTGCGGGTGGGTGGGGGCTGGTCGCGCCCACGCGGCGGTAGCCGCAGGTTCGACACAGCCCCGCGCCCCTTGAGGGGGTTGCCCTGAACCCCCTGGGGGCGCGGGGAACTGCGCGGCCGGCCCCGACACGGCCGCGGACGACGAATCGCCTGTCGCGGCACTCTCCTCGTACCGCGCGACCAGCTCCTGTCCCTTCTCCAGCACGCCCTCCGGCAGACGTACGGTCCCCGACGCCGCCGCCACCAGGTCCACCCGGGCGCCGATCTCACCGGCAAAATCCGCCAGGCGCCCCGCATCCTCCCGCGACCGCATGTCCACCAGAGCCACCACGACGTACCGCTTCCGTGGGTAACGGGCGTGCAGGTCCCGGATCGTGTTCAGGACCGTGTTGCCGGTGGAGAACTCGTCGTCGACCAGGACCAGCGGCCCGTCGGCGGCGAGCAGTGCGGGGTCCTCCGGCAGCAGCAGGTGGGACGTGGCGTGGGAGTGGGACTCCTCGAAGCCGCCGGCCGGGGTCAGCCCGGGGACCGGGCGGCGGGTGGAGTGCAGGTAGGGGGCGAGGCCGATGCCGTCGGCGACGGAGTGGCCGAGGCCGGTCGCCGTCTCGGCGTAGCCGACGACCACCGCCCGCGCCGCCTCCCGCTCGCCGAGCAGGTCACGGACCCGTCGGCCGAGGGCGAAGCCATGCCCGTACACCACCGACGGCGACTGCGGTACGTGCTTGCCGAGCACGTTGGAGACCAGCAGGTGGGCTCGTCTGGGGTTGCGGCGCAGGGCGAGGCCGAGGAGGGCCGTCAGGCCGTCGTCGCCCACGAGTTCGACGCCGAGCCGCTCGGCGACCCAGCTGCCGGACCAGTCCCCGTTGTTCGCTGCGATGTTCATGCGTTCCCTGTGTCGTCCCCTAGAGCCCGTCAACCCGGTATCCCGGCGGCGAGCAGCTCCACGAAGCCGACGTCCTCGTTGGCCACGCCGAACACCTCGGCGCGGAGCATGGTCCGCTCGGCCCAGGCGCGGTGCGGCTTCACCTCGTTCATCTTGTTCGTGTAGGCCGAGCGAAGTACACCCCCGCCGCCCCGTTCCGGCCGCAGGATGTCCTGGGCGTCGGAGAACTCCTCGTGACTGACCACGGACAGCGCGTGCACGGGGATGACGTGGGACGGGTGGATGCAGGTCTTGCCGAGCAGCCCGTTGGCCTGATCGAGGGAGATCTCTCTCAGCAGGCCGTCCATGGCGTGCTCGATGAGCCGGTTGCGCAGTTCCACGGCCTGCCCCTCCAGGAAGGGGCTGGTCCGCAGCATCGGCTTGAACATGCGCTCGGGAACCCGGAAGTACTCCCACACCGGGCCGGTCACCGTGAACCCGGTGCCGTCGGCCCGGCCCAGCATGTTCACCACGTCGGCGATGACGGAGGCGATGATCTGCACGTCGTAGGCGGTCATGTCGGGGGCCCGCCGCAGCCCGTAGGACGAGCAGAAGTCGGTCACGCCGAGGCGCAGCGCCAGCACCCTGTCGCGGTACTTGTCGACGGCGCGGGCGATGCCCTCCAGGGCCTCCACCCGCGTCTCCCGGTACATCAGCTCGGGGGTCTCCAGCACCGGCATCCCGAACAGCCGGCGCCCGCTGTGCAGCGCGGCGCCGTCCAGGGCCTGCAGGAAGGGGATGCCGCGCTCCTCGGTGAACTTCGGGAACACGAACCCGGAGAGCAGCGACACGCTGGCGCCCAGCCGTCGTACCAGGTCGGAGATCTGCTCGGGCTCCCGCACCCGGATGAAGAGCAGCGGAAGCCGCACGCCCGCCCGCTCCCGCCCGGCCAGGTCGGCGAACTGCCGGACGAGGTTCTCCTCGCCGGCCACCACGTCCTCGTCGCCGATGGAGTCCTCCAGGCACAGCACCATCGAGACCACGCCGAGACCCGCCTGCTTGACGATGTCGTCGGCGAGCCGCGGCCGGGTGGCCGGGCTGTACAGCGTGGCGCCCAGGGCCGCGGAGAGCAGCCGCGCCGGGGAGTCGGCGGTGAACTCGCACGGCTCCTGGTGGAAGAGGCGCTGCCGCACCTCAGGTGCGATGTGCCCGAAATGACGCATAGAACTCCCCCGTGGCGTGGGCCGAGCCTGTGAAATTGGTAAAGGGTGGCCGGTAATAGTACGTACAAAGCCATGTCGGAGGTTCCCGCCGGGCATGAATTTCAGGTAACCCGCCCATGTCGGTCGCGAGGCCCCCCACGTTGTCGTGACCAGGACCGAGAGGGCAGGATGACCGCATGACGCGCGCGATGCTGAAGGGGTCGAACGTCCCGGTGGAAGCCACCACGGTCCGGGCGGTGCTGCGCTGGACGCCGGGACAGGGAGTCCCGGACGTCGACGCCTCGGCGCTGCTCCTCGGCCCCGACGGACGTGTGCGATCCGACGAGGACTTCGTCTTCTACAACCAGCCCCGGCACCCCTCCGGGAAGGTCTGGCGGCTCGGCAAGAAACGGGTGGCCGAGGGCCTCACCGACACCATCCAGACAGATCTCCCCGGTGTCGAGCCCACCGTGGGCCGAATCCTCCTGGTGGCATCGGCGGACGGTGTCCCGTTCGAACACGTACCCGCGCTGCGCATCCTGCTGTACGACGCCGCGTCGCCCGACGCCGAGGCGCTGGCCCACTTCGACATCAAGCCGGAGACCGGCGCCGAGACGGCCCTGATCTGCGGCGAGCTGTACCGCAGGGGCGAGGGCTGGAAGTTCCGCGCGCTCGGCGAGGGCTACAGCAACGGCCTGAAGGGCCTGGCCACGGACTTCGGCATCTCGGTGGACGAATCGGAACCGCCGGAGGAACCGTCGGCCTCCATGCCGCTCCCGCCCGAGCAGCCGACCTCGGTACCCGCCCAGCCGGCGTACGGCTACCCCCAGCCGTCGACCTACGGCTATCCGCAGCCCGCCTACACCCAGCAGCAGCGGCCGCAGTCGGGCTACGGCTATCCCCCGCCGGCCCCGATCCCGGTGGCGACGGTCCCGAACCCGGACTTCCGGCTGCCTCCGCAGGGCCCGCAGTTCATCGGGCGCTAGCTGGGTGTTTTCTGGGGCGCGGGGCCGTGTCACTGTGCGGCTCCGCCGCGTGGGCGCGGCAAGCCACGACGGCGCCGCACCCGCCGGCGCACCGCACGCCCCGCCCCGGTGGGCGGGCTAACGCTCCGCCGTCTTGTACCCGCGCCCCCACTGCAGCCCCCACCCGTACAACCGGTCCAGCTCCCCCTGGAACCCGTACACGAACTTCACCTCGCGCCGGACGACCAGTTCCCCCTTCACGTTCTCGATCATCACCACGGCACAGGACCGGGCCTGCGGATGCCGTTCGTCGAGGCCGATCTCGATGCGCGGACCGTTGCTCGGGTACAGCGTGACGACGGCGTGGGTGCGGTCGAACGCCGGCGTCTGGTCGTAGATGTACACGAACACCAGCAGCCGCTTGATGTCGTCCCGGTGATCGAGGTTGATGTACATCGTCTCGCCGGACGCCGACCCGAACCGGTCGTCGCCGCTGAGCTTGACGTACGGCGGTGCGTTCACGTCCCCGAGCAGGCCGCCGAGCGGCTGGACGACCCCCTTCGCCCCGTCGGCCAGCTCGTACAGCGCCCCGAGGTCGAGGTCGACGTTGACCATGCTCTGCCCGTGCCCGATCACCTCCGGCGGCCTGAGCGCCTTGAAGGGGTGGCGCAGCAGACTCTTGCGCTGTTCGCTGTCGAAGTCGGACGTCCGCATCCGCCAGCTCAGGTTGATCCGCAGGTTGCCGGTGGCCGCGCCCTGCTTGGTGAGGGACACCTGCTGGTGCCGCCTGGTGAGCTCGATGGCGTTGGACGCGGCGCTGCCCGAGTCGAACTCGGCCGCCTTCCCGCCCAGCAGCCCGTCGAAGAAACCCATTCCCGCCCCCAGTAGCTCCTGCCAACGCCTGGGGGCGGCCGACCGGTCGGCCGCCCCCATCAGAGCGTTCCTCGTCGAGGAGGGCGTCACACCCTCCGTTTTCGGCCCGCGAGCCGGTTCAGACCCCGGACGAGACCTCAGCCTTGTCGTCCGAGCCCGCTTTTCCCTCGGCCTCCGCAAGACGCTGGTTGCGCCGTACGGAGGACCAGAACGACCAGCCGATCAGGACGACGCCGACGAGACCGGTGATGACCTCGTTGATCTCGTACTGGATGGTGACCATCAGGATCACGGCCAGCGCGCCGATCGCGTAG
>NZ_JBFBJL010000110.1:0-20721 GCF_040686075.1 Streptomyces sp. NPDC086519 | reverse complement strand
CCATGAGAACCGCCCAGCGTCTTACCGCGCCATTAGGAGCGCAGGCCCGGCCGGGGGCCGGGCCGCGCGCGGGGAGCGGAGCGAGCCGCACTTGATGACGTGAAGAAAGTCTGAGCCAACCGAGGTTGGGCTACAGCCTGAACGACAGCTCCAGCTCGTCGCCGGGTAGGTGGAACTCCTCCAGGGCCAGGGGCTTGTCTGCCGCTGTGAGTGTCACACGCAGGACGTGCAGGAGGGGGACGCCGTCCGTGAGCCGGAGAGCCTGGGCCTGGTCTGGCAGAGGCATGCGGGTGCGGACGTACTCCGTGAAGTGGAGTTCGTGGCCCAGGTCGGCGAGCGCGGCGTAGAGCTCCGGGGCCGGCGGTGGGGCTTCCTCCTCGTACTTGGTGTCGATGAGGACAGAGAACGGCACGTACGTCCGGTGGAGTTGGCGGAGGTGGCCGTTGTCTGCCGTCTGTAGGGCGTCGTACGTGAACATCGGCTCGCCCGGTGGGATGCGGAGTAGGTCCGCCAGGGCCAACGGGGCGTCGGTACGAGTGGCTACCGGCGGTTCTGCGTCGGTCCAGCGGATGCCGTCGGCCTCGATGTAGCGGCCGTCCGAGGCTCGGCGTACGCCGCGCGGGCGGGTGAGGCCGGGGCGGCTGTGGGGGGAGCGGGCGAAGGTGCCGCGGCCCATGATGGCCTCGACGAGACCGGATGCCCGCAGCTCGGCCAGGCCCTGACGGACTGTGGGGCGCGTCACGCCGAACTGTTTCGCCAATGCCTCCTCGGACGGGAGTGGTTGGCCGGCCGGGAAGGTGCCGTCCAGGATGCCATCGCGCAGGTAGTCGGCGATTTGCCGGTACTTCGGCTGCGTGTTCTTCGGCGGCATGCGGGCCCTCCGTGGCCATGGCTTCTGCGGCTGTTCTTCGCTGTGGACGGCTTGCCCACGATCGTGGGCAGTTTCTCGTATCGCTAGGTCGGTTGACAACCCGTACTACGGGTCGGCAATCTGGTCTGCATCACCCGTACTACGGGTGGTCTAGCAGCCCGCAGGATCGGCCTGCGGGTGCCAGAGACGAGGAGAGACGAACAGTGGCAAGCCTTCCGATCGACACCGCGAAGTTCACGGGGATCATCTGCGCCGTGCCCCCGGCTCCGCGGGTCGCCAACCGAGAGACCGGTCAGTTGCGGGTCGACCGCGAGACCGGCAAGACCATGTACCAGGTCGGCCTGTGCCTGATGGCCGGGGCGTCGGCCGACGTCGTGACCGTGAGCGTGGCTGGTGAGCCGGCCGGTGTGCAGCTCGGCATGCCGGTGGCCGTGCGGGACCTGGTCGCCACGCCGTGGGAGAACGAGGGGCGGCACGGGATCGCGTTCCGTGCGGCGGAGATCCGGCCCCTGAGCGCTCCTGCCCCGGCGGGCAAGGGGGCCGGGCAGTGATGAAACTGGCCTCCACCACCACATCGGCCGGTGCGACCGGGCCGAGTTGGGCGCTGTTGGTGGCCGCAGTGCTGGTGTCGGGTCTGCTTCTGGCGGGCCCGGCCCTGCGCCGCCGTCATCCCGTCGCCTGGTGGCTGTTACTCGGCTTTCCAGTTGCCGCGTTCCGGGTCGTGCGGACCTGGCGGCCGCTGATGGCCGGGTGTGGGCTCGCCGTGAGCCGACGGCCGGCGCTTACGGTCGTCTCCGGGCTCGTCGGCAACGGCGCGCCTCCGCCGCAGCCGCGTGTGCCGCACTGCGGTCTCATACGGCCGACTGCCGGTGGCTTCGTGTTGCTGGTCCGGTTGTTACCGGGGCAGGTGCCCGAGGACTTCGTCAAGGCGGCGCCCGCCATGGCGGAGGACTGGCAGGTGCACGCGGTGCGGGTGACCTCATGGAAGCCGGGGGTCGTAAGGGTCGTCGCGTCGGCGTCCGATCCGTTGGCCGCTCCGCGGGTGCCGAAGCAGCGGGGCCCTGGCCATCTGCTCCGGGTGGCCGTGGGCGTGCTGGAGACCGGGGCCTCGTGGGTGGTCGACCTGCGGCGCGTGCCGCACTGGCTGATCGTGGGGGCCACCCGTTCCGGCAAGTCGACACTGATCAACGCGCTCGTGGCGGGTCTCGCCCCGCAGCATGTCGCCTTGGTCGGGATCGACTGCAAGGGCGGCATGGAGCTGTCCCTCTACGAGCCGCGGTTGTCCGCCCTCGCGACCAACCGTGAACAAGCGGTCAGGCTGCTGGCCGCGCTCGTTGATCTGACCCTCGACCGCATGAGCGTGTGCCGGGCGGCACGGGTGCGAAACGTCTGGGGTCTGCCGGACAAGGAACGTCCCGTCCCCGTCGTCGTGATCGTCGACGAGATCGCGGAACTGTTCCTCGTCGCGAGCCGCAGCGAGAAGGACGAAGCGCAGGCGGCCGGTACGGCGCTCATCCGGCTCGCTCAGCTCGGCGCGGCACTGGGGGTGTTCCTCGTCGTCGCCGGCCAACGCGTCGGCTCCGACCTGGGACCGGGGGTCACCGCCCTGCGGGCACAGCTCGGCGGCCGGGTCTGTCACCGCGTGGCCGACCCCGGAACAGCCGAAATGGCGCTTGGCGACCTCAACCCCGATGCGCTGAAGGCGGCGCAGGCCATCACACCGGAACAGGCCGGTACTGCCGTCCTCGCTTCCGGCGACGGCTGGGAACGGGCCCGCTCGCACCTGATCACCGAGGCGGAGGCGGAAGCCGTTGCCGCCGAGTACGCGCACCTGACTCCCGTCCTGTCCGAGTTGCACGTCGAAGCGCCGTGAAAGGGGCCTGCCGTGCTGGTGTCCATGTCCGCCGTTCTCCTGCTGGGCCTGCTGATCTGGTTCCTGCTGCGCATCCGGTACCTGCGGTGGGCCGACGCGCTGCTCTGCGGAGCCTTCGGCTTCCTGCTCTCCAAGACCGTGGCCGCGCCGTTCGCTCAGGCCTTCCTCGACGGCGTGAACGGCTTCCTCGGCCAACTCCGCTTCTGAAAGCACCCGTTGGGAAGAGAAAGGGACTTCCTGTGTCCGAGTACGTCATCCGCTCCGGTGACCGGGCCGCGTTCATCGCCGGCCTTCGGGAGCTGGCGGACTTCCTGACCGCCAACCCCGCTGTCCTCGTCCCGCGCAACGCGTCCTTCGGCGTCTTCGTCGACGCGGCCGACACCGCGGCGCGCAGGGAGGGCGCGGAGCATGTTGCCGCGCTCCTCGGCGTGCCCGTCGAGGACATCGGCGAGGGCTACTACGACGCACGTCGTGACTTCGGCCCGATCGCCTACAGCGTCATTGCGATCCCGCCCAAGGAACGGCAGTGATCGCCCGTACGACGGGCTCCCGACGGGGCGCGAAGTCGCCAAACCCGACCCCGTCAGGAACCCACTCCATCCGCCACGTGAGCAGTGAAAGGAGCACTCACACTTTGTCCACTGCGCATCATCCGCGCAAATCTCCGCTGCCCGACTGCGACCTCAAGGGAGACGATCCCGAGGTCTCGACCTGCGAGGGACCCGAACGTGTCGTCCTCGTCGGGCTCGACGACACCGAGCAGCACCTGTGCCCGGCGCACGCTGCCGCGGTCTGGCTCACGGATCCGACGTTCCGGTTCAGCGCCAAGACTCGGCCGGAGGCAATCTCGGCCGTGATGCGGCACGCGTTCGGTGGGGGCGGTGGTCGACGATGACCACGAACCTCGTACCGGGTGGTGCCGCCGCTCTGGTCGCCAGGGCATCGGAACCCGACTTCGACGCCTGGCGCCGGAACATCGTCCGCCTCGGCGGTTGCACCAACCCGATTCACCTGGTCGGCACGGCGACCGTCTTCGACACGACTACGGGCGCGGCCCTGCTCTCGTATGGCTCGGACGTCTACGGCGGTCGCCTGCTCACTGCATGCGGCAACCGACGGGCGACGGTCTGCCCGGCCTGCTCGGCGCTGTACCGGGCGGACACGTACCAACTGGTGCGGGCCGGACTCGTCGGCGGAAAGAACGTCCCGGAGGCGGTGAGCGGGCACCCGCGCGTGTTCGCCACGCTCACCGCTCCCGGCTTCGGGCCGGTCCACACTCGGCGGGAACACGATGGGCTCGTACGGGCCTGTCGTCCCCGCCGGCCGGGGGAGTGCTGCCCGCACGGGCGGCCAGTCGGATGCCGTGCGCGCCACGCGGCCGACGATCCTCGCCTCGGCGAACCGCTCTGCCCGCGCTGCTACGACTACGCGGGCGCCGTTCTCTGGCACGCCTACGCCGGTCGGCTCTGGCATCGGTTCGGGCTGGAGCTGCGGCGAGAGGTCGCCCGGCGGGCCGGGCTGTCGCGTACGGAGTTCGGGGAGGTCGCCCGACTCTCGTACGCGAAGGTCGCCGAGTATCAGCGGCGGGGCCTGGTCCACTTCCATGGTGTGATCCGCCTCGACGGACCGGACGGCCCCGACTCACCTCCGCCGGGCTGGGCGACTACGGCACTGCTGGCGGAGGCCGTTCCGGTGGTGGCTGGTCGGGTGCGGCTTACGGCCCCGGGTGTGGACGTCGTCGGTCCGCGGGAGCTGCGTTTTGGCGGGCAGGTTGACGTACGGCCCGTCACCTCCTCCCGCCGGGACGTGGGGGAGCGGCCCGCCTCTGCCGGGGCCGTGGCGGGCTACATCGCCAAGTACGCGACGAAGGGGGCGGAAACCGCCGGCGCGGTGGACGGCCGGATCTACGACGCGCGGGACATGGTCATGCTGCCTGTCCGGGCGCACGTGCTGCGGATGATCGGCACGTGTTGGTGGCTGGGTGGCCTGGCGGAGTTCGAGCCGCTCGGGCTTCGTCGCTGGGCGCACATGCTTGGGTACGGCGGCCACTTCTCCAGCAAGTCGCGGCGCTACTCGCCCACGTTGACCGCTCTTCGGCAGGCCCGTGCCGATCATCGTGCGGAGCAGCAACGGGCGTCGCTGGGCCTGGCTGACGTCCCGACCGTCGTGGTTGGGCAGTGGCGTTATGCGGGGCGCGGCTACTCGCCGGCGGGGGAGCTCCTGGCCGCTTCGGTGCGGGAGAGCGGTGGTCGTCGTGGGGCGTGACAGCCGTGCGAAGTCGGCCGAGCTGCTCACCGTTCGGCAGGTGCTCGACGAACTGGGCGGTATCTCCCGGCGCACCTTCTACCGCTGGCGGGAACTGCGCATCGCCCCCGCCTGCATCCGGTTGCCGAACGGGGAGCTCCGGGTTCGGCGGGACGTGCTGAACGACTGGTTGGAGGAGCGGGCGGAGGGGGCGGCGTCGTGAAGTCGTACAAGGTCGTTATCTGGAAGCTCAGCATCAACCGCTCCGCGAAGAAACCGACGTACCTCGTCCGCTGGTCCGTGGACGGCGAGCCCTTTCACGAGTCGCATAAGACCAAGGCGCTCGCCGATCGCTTCCGGGCGAAGCTGCTTCGGGCGGCGGACAAAGGCGAGCCCTTCGACACGGTGACCGGTCTGCCCGACTCCTTGCGCGGGGGTAAGGCTGCTCTGTCCTTGTTGGAGCTGGCGCTGAAGTACCTCGATGCCCGGTGGCCCGAGGCGTCGGCGAAGCAGCGGGACAGTGTGACCGATGCCCTGGCAACGGTCATGCCCGCGCTGGTCAAGTCGGTCCGTGGGCGTCCGGCCCCGGCCGATCTACGGCGGGCACTGCGCTCGTACGTCCTGCCTCCGCCTCGGAGGGAGCGCGAACGGCCCGAGGAGATCGCGGCAGCAGCGAAATGGATCGAGAAGGCGTCGCTGCCGGTGGTCGAGCTCCAGGAGATCACCCGCGTGCACGAACTGATCGATGCGCTCACGCGGAAGCTCGACGGCAAGCCTGCGGCAACGCAGACGTACCGTCGGCGGCGTGCGGTGGTCTACAACCTCCTCGAATACGGGGTTGAACTGGAGGCGTTGCCCTCGAACCCGCTGAGCCGGGTACGGCGTAAGCGCGGGAAGCGAGCGGTGCAGGAGGTTGATCGTCGGGTGGTGGTCAACCCTCGGCAGGCGCGGGAACTGCTGACCGCGCTCACGTACGTCGGCGGCTACGACCGGGCGAGCGGCCGGCGGTTACGGGCGTTCTTCGGCTGCCTGTACTACGCGGCCATGCGCCCCGGTGAGGCGCTCGGTCTGCGACTCTCGGACTGCACGCTGCCGGAGAAGGGCTGGGGTCGGATCGATCTGGCAGAGACCAGGCCCACCGCCGGTAAGGCATGGACCGACTCCGGCGAGGCACATGACCGGCGCGGCCTGAAGCAGCGGGCGGACGGCGAGGTACGCATCGTGCCGATCCCGCCCCCGCTCGTGCGGATGCTTCAGGACCACGTCAAGGAGTTCGGCACGGCGGACGACGGCCGGCTGTTCTCCAGCGAGCGAGGCAACGTCATCGCCGCCTCGTCGTACTCGCGCGCATGGAAGCAAGCCCGTGCCCTTGCGTTTCCACCCGAACAGGTCGCCTCCGTCCTGGCGGCTCGCCCGTACGACCTCCGGCACGCGGGTGTCTCTCAGTGGCTCAACTCGGGCGTTCCCGCCCCGGAGGTGGCGGCTCGTGCCGGCCACTCGGTGGACGTCCTCCTCAAGATCTACGCCAAGTGCATCGACGGCCAAGAGCAGGAGATGAACGACCGGATCTTGAAGGGATTGGGGGAGGAGGCTGATCTAACGGAGTAAGGCCCGGTAGTGCAGCTGATGGCAGAAGCCCCGGAACCTTCCGGGGCTTCTGCCGTTCCTTGACTTGGCGCAGGTGTGGGCGCCGATGTCGTGGGATACGGTCAGCGGATGCCACCAGCCTGGGCGTGATCGACGAGGTTGACCACCTTCGTCAGCCGACTACCCGCCCCACACTCAACTTCTCTGGCTCATGGCCGCCTCGTACCACTCCCAAAAGGCTGTCATGCTGCCGTGAGCCGCTTCCAACCTCGGCACAACCTTCGAATCGTGGCCTTGTAGGAAGCGCCTCCCCGGACTGGCGTTCTCGCCGCAGTTGCATCCGCACGGTTGTGAAGACTGAGTCTTACGGCTGTCGGCCACACCACACCTTCCATGATCGGGAACGAAGACAGCAAGAAGTCACAGCAGCGGTCCCGGAGCGGACAGCGGGATCGGTGTGTACCCGTACCAACCTTGCAGCCGGTCATCTTGGTCGCCGTAGACGACCTTGTTGACCTTCCGGCCCCGGTTGGCTATCACCCGCCAGGCGAGTTTGTCCGCTCCACCGGCCGCTGCTGCGGCTTTCAGGAACGACAGCACCGCAGCGCGCTTGGTGTCCGCATTGAGATGAAAAATCTGTCTGCCCTGGACTTCGATCTTCAGCCAGGGCTTGCCGCCGAACGAACCGACGTCTCCTATGGTCTGGCGTTCCGAGTCACGTACCCACTGGTCCAGCAGGCCTTGAAGTTCCGCGATGCCGGAGACCACCGTCCCGCCCGGGATGTAGCCGTCGTCGTACCCACTGGTGCCAGCAGTCATCAGTGCTTCCCCCCTCAGACACGGGCCTCGCAAGCGTTACAAGGGAGTTCGCACGATACTCGGCATCGCGCATGTGGGAGCCGTGGCCACCGTCAACGTGGAACCCTCACAGCCTTCGCGGTTCGGGGTTCCGATGCTCTGATCCAGTGAGAATCTCACCTCCGTCGTCGGCGTTCTCGTTCCGCGGCCTCCGGGGAGGGCAAAGAGTGATTACGGACCTCGCGTTCAAGCGGTCCGCCGATGCCGAAGAAACCCGCGATGAGCTGCAGTGAAGCGCCTGAAGATCATTACGTCGTCATTACGTGATCACTGGCAAACGGCTGCTTCCTGCGGCATCCGCCTGCACAAACAACAAGACCCCGCACTCAGCAAACACGCTGATCGCGGGGTCTTTAGGCACCTAATCCAAGGTGCCCCCGGCAGGATTCGAACCTGCGCACACGGCTCCGGAGGCCGTTGCTCTATCCCCTGAGCTACGGGGGCGTCTGGCGTTGAGCTGTTGCTCGCGGCGACGGGTAGAACACTACCAGCTCGGGCGGGGTGATCAGGAACAGGTTTCCCGGGGGCGCCTCCCCGTAGGGGGCGGAAGTCGGGAAAACCCGGACGCGGTGGCCGGTCCCGACCTACTCTCGAGTTGTGCCAGGGGCGTCGGGCCGGGTGCTTGTTGTGGACGACAACAAGGTCATCCGGCAGCTGATCAGGGTCAATCTCGAACTGGAGGGTATCGAGGTCGTGACCGCGGCCGACGGTGCCGAGTGTCTGGATGTCGTTCATCGGGTGCGGCCCGATGTGATCACCCTCGATGTGGTGATGCCTCGGCTCGACGGGCTGCGGACGGCCGCCCAGCTGCGTGCCGATCCCCGGACTCGTGATCTGCCGCTGGCCATCGTCAGTGCCTGTACGCAGTACGAGGTCGAGGCCGGTCTCGGCATCGGCGTCGACGCGTTTCTCGCCAAGCCCTTCGAGCCGGCTGAACTCGTGCGGGTGGTGCGCGGGTTGATCGAGCGGCGGCGGGGCTTCGAAGAGGGGGAGCGGGCCGGGGAGCGGGCCGGGGGCAACCCCGCCTACCCGTGAGGTCAAGGTGAGGCCGTGGTCGAGGGTGCGGTCGTGGTCGAGCGTGTGGTCGAGGTCGCGGTCGCGGTGAGGGCGGCGTGGGGCCGTCGGGTGGCGTCGCCGGATCCGTTCGTCCACATCCCGGAACCCCGTCCGAACCGGCTCGCCTACCCACCCCCCTCCTCCCCTACGCTTGTCCCGTGACCCCCGTCGAGCTCTCCCGTACCGTGCTGGGCGCGGTGCGCCGTGCCGTGGACGGGGGGGAGCTGAGCGTGAGCGTGCCGGAGCGCGTCGTGGTGACGCCGCCGGGGCCGGGCGGGTGCGGGGACTACGCCACCAACATCGCGTTGCAGCTCGCCGGCCCCGCCGGGCAGCCGCCGCTCAGGGTCGCCGAGATCCTGCTGGCCCACCTCGCGGACGCGACCGGCGTCGAGGACGTCGTCGTCACCGGGCCCGGGTTCCTCAACATCTCCCTCGCCTCCGGCTCCTCGCCGACCGCGGCCCTGGTCGGGGAGATCCGCCGGCTCGGGGCCGCCTACGGCCACGGCGACGCCCTCGCCGGGCAGGTCGTCGCGCTGCGGGTGCCGTACGACGTCCGGGCCGAGGTCGTCGCCGACGCGGTGGTGCGGATCGTCGCGACCCAGGGTGGGCGCGGTGAGGTCGACCACGGGGAGCCGGTGAGTCTGCGGCCCGTTCCGGCGGCGGAGGACCCGGCGCCGCTCGGGCCCGACGCCGCGCAGTGGGCCCTGCTGCATCCGGCCGCCCATGACCGGCCCCGGATCACTGCCGATCACCTGGTGCAGCGGGAGAGCAATCCGCTGTTCCGGGTGCGGTATGCCCATGCCCGGGCTCGGGCCGTCGGGCGGGGGGCCGGGCGGCTCGGGTTCGGTGCCGTACCCGGGGATGCCCCGGACGCTCCGGCCGGCCTCGTCACCGCCCTCGCCGACTACCCCCGCGTCCTCACCGCCGCGGCCGTCCATCGCGCCCCCGACCGGCTCGCCCGGCACCTCGTCGCCGTCGCCGACGCCGCCCTGCCGTTCCTGCCGACCGTGCTGCCCCGCGGCGAGGAGAAACCCTCGGCCGCCCACCGCTCCCGGCTCGCCCTCGCCGAGGCCGCCGGGACGGTGCTGGCCGGCGGCCTGTCCCTGCTCGGCATCGACGCACCCGATCACCTCTGAAGAGAGCGCCAGAAGAGCAATGAGCCGTTCCGCACACCCCGCCGGGCCCCGGCACGCCGACGTCCTGCCCGAGGGCCACTACGCCGCCCCGCCGACCGACCTCAACGCCCTCGACGCCAAGGTCTGGGCCCAGACCGTCACCCGGGACGCCGACGGGGTCGTCACCGTCGGCGGTGTCGATGTGAAGAACCTCGCCGAGGAGTTCGGCACCCCCGCCTACGTCCTCGACGAGGACGACTTCCGGTCCCGGGCGCGCGCCTGGCGCGCCGCCTTCGGGCCGGACGCCGACGTGTTCTACGCCGGTAAGGCGTTCCTGTCACGGGCCGTCGTGCGCTGGCTGCACGAGGAGGGGCTCAACCTGGACGTGTGCTCCGGCGGGGAGCTGGCCACCGCGCTGTCCGCGGGCATGCCCGCCGACCGGATCGCCTTCCACGGCAACAACAAGTCCGAGGGCGAGATCCGCAGGGCGGTCGAGGCCGGTGTCGGGCGGATGGTGCTCGACTCCTTCCAGGAGATCGTGCGGGTCGCGCACATCGCGCGGGAGCTCGGCCGGCGGCAGCGCGTGCAGATCCGTATCACCGTGGGGGTGGAGGCGCATACGCACGAGTTCATCGCCACCGCCCACGAGGACCAGAAGTTCGGGATTCCGCTGGCCGGCGGGCAGGCCGCGGAGGCCGTGCGGCGGGCGCTGCAGCTCGACGGGCTCGAGGTCATCGGGATCCACTCGCACATCGGGTCGCAGATCTTCGACATGTCGGGGTTCGAGGTCGCCGCGCACCGGGTCGTGGGGCTCCTCAAGGACATCCGGGACGAGCACGGCATCGAGCTGCCCGAGATCGACCTGGGCGGCGGCCTCGGGATCGCGTACACGAGTGACGACGACCCGCGCGAGCCGCACGAGATCGCCAAGGCGCTCACCGAGATCGTGACGAGGGAGTGCGAGGGCGCCAGGCTGCGGACGCCGAGGATCTCCGTCGAGCCGGGGCGGGCCATCGTCGGTCCCACCGCCTTCACCCTCTACGAGGTCGGCACCATCAAGCCCCTCGACGGGCTGCGGACCTACGTGTCGGTCGACGGCGGCATGTCGGACAACATCCGTACCGCGCTGTACGACGCCGAGTACAGCGTCGCCCTGGTCTCGCGGACCAGCGATGCCGAGCCGATGCTCGCCCGCGTCGTCGGCAAGCACTGCGAGAGCGGGGACATCGTGGTGAGGGACGCGTTCCTGCCGGGCGACCTGGCACCCGGTGACCTCATCGCCGTACCGGCCACCGGCGCCTACTGCCGGTCCATGGCGAGCAACTACAACCACGTGCTCCGGCCGCCGGTGGTCGCCGTGCGCGACGGCGCGGCCCGGGTGATCGTCCGGCGGGAGACGGAGGAGGACCTGCTCCGTCTCGACGTCGGGTGACGCGGGAGGAAGATCTCCTGTCTGTGATCGCCACAAAATGAAATAGATGTCTCACGATCCGGACGAAGGGTAGAAACTCCCGTCCGGTGAGTGAGACTGGTCCAACCGTAGACGGTATGAGGAAACGAGGTCGGATGATGCGTACGCGTCCGCTGAAGGTGGCGCTGCTGGGCTGTGGGGTTGTCGGCTCAGAGGTGGCGCGCATCATGACGACGCACGCCGACGACCTCGCGCAGCGGATCGGTGCCCCCGTCGAACTCGCCGGTGTCGCCGTACGACGGCCCTCCAAGGTCCGTGAGGGCATCGACCCGGGCCTGGTCACCACCGATGCCACCGCCCTCGTCAAGCGCGGCGACATCGACGTCGTGGTCGAGGTCATCGGCGGGATCGAGCCCGCCCGCACCCTCATCACCACCGCCTTCGAGCACGGCGCGTCGGTCGTGTCGGCCAACAAGGCCCTCCTCGCCCAGGACGGCGCCGCCCTGCACGCGGTCGCCGAGCAGCACGGCAAGGACCTCTACTACGAGGCCGCCGTCGCCGGCGCCATCCCGCTGATCCGGCCGCTGCGCGAGTCCCTCGCCGGCGACAAGGTCAACCGGGTGCTCGGCATCGTCAACGGGACCACCAACTTCATCCTCGACAAGATGGACTCCACGGGGGCGGGCTACCAGGAGGCCCTCGACGAGGCCACCGCGCTCGGGTACGCGGAAGCCGACCCGACCGCCGACGTCGAGGGCTTCGACGCCGCCGCCAAGGCCGCCATCCTCGCCGGTATCGCCTTCCACTCGCGGGTGCGGCTCGACGACGTCTACCGCGAGGGCATGGCCGAGGTCACCGCCTCCGACTTCGTCTCCGCCAAGAACATGGGCTGCACCATCAAACTGCTCGCCATCTGCGAGCGCGCCGCGGACGGCGGCTCGGTGACGGCCCGCGTGCACCCCGCCATGATTCCGCTGACCCACCCGCTCGCCTCCGTGCGCGGCGCGTACAACGCCGTCTTCGTGGAGTCGGACGCCTCCGGTCAGCTGATGTTCTACGGGCCCGGCGCCGGCGGCGCGCCCACGGCCTCCGCGGTCCTCGGTGACCTGGTCGCCGTCTGCCGCAACCGGCTCAGCGGGGCGACGGGGCCCGGCGAGTCGGCGTACGCCGCCCTGCCCGTGTCCCCGATGGGCGATGTCGTCACGCGCTACCACATCAGCCTTGACGTCGCCGACAAACCGGGTGTTCTCGCCCAGGTCGCCACCGTGTTCGCGGAGCACGGGGTTTCCATCGATACGGTGCGGCAGCAAGGACGGCAGGACGGGGACGGCGAGGCCTCCCTCGTCGTCGTCACCCACCGTGCCTCCGACGCCTCCCTTTCCGGGACCGTCGAGGCACTGCGCAAGCTCGACACCGTGCGGGGTGTCGCCAGCATCATGCGGGTTGAAGGAGAGTAACCAGCAATGACCCACCAGTGGCGCGGAATCATCGAGGAGTACCGGGACCGGCTGCCCGTCTCCGACAGCACGCCGGTCGTGACGCTCCGTGAGGGAGGCACGCCCCTCGTGCCCGCGCAGGTGCTCTCCGAGCGCACGGGCTGCGAGGTCCACCTGAAGGTCGAGGGCGCGAACCCGACCGGGTCCTTCAAGGACCGCGGGATGACCATGGCCATCAGCAAGGCCAAGGAGGCGGGCTCGCAGGCGGTGATCTGCGCCTCCACGGGCAACACCTCCGCGTCCGCCGCGGCGTACGCCGTGCGCGCCGGGATGGTCTCCGCCGTGCTCGTGCCGCGCGGCAAGATCGCGCTCGGCAAGATGGGCCAGGCCCTGGTGCACGGCGCGAAGATCCTCCAGGTCGACGGCAACTTCGACGACTGCCTCACCCTCGCCCGCAAGCTGAGCGAGAACTACCCGGTGGCGCTGGTCAATTCGGTCAACCCGGTGCGTATCGAGGGGCAGAAGACGGCCGCCTTCGAGATCGTGGACATGCTCGGCGACGCCCCCGACATCCACGTCCTGCCGGTCGGCAACGCGGGCAACATCACCGCGTACTGGAAGGGGTACAAGGAGTACGCCGGTGACGGCATCTCCACCCGGACGCCCCGCATGTGGGGTTTCCAGGCCTCCGGCAGCGCCCCGATCGTGCGCGGCGAGATCGTCAAGGACCCCTCGACCATCGCCACCGCCATCCGCATCGGCAACCCCGCCTCCTGGCAGTTCGCGCTCGCGGCCCGGGACGAGTCCGGCGGCCTCATCGACGAGGTGACGGACCGTGAGATCCTGCGCGCCTACCGGCTGTTGGCCGCTCAGGAGGGCGTCTTCGTGGAGCCCGCCTCCGCCGCCTCCGTGGCCGGTCTGCTCAAGGCCGCCGAGCAGGGCAAGGTCGACCCCGGCCAGCGCATCGTCTGCACGGTCACCGGCAACGGTCTGAAGGACCCCGACTGGGCCGTCGCCGGCGCCCCGCAGCCGGTCACCGTGCCGGTCGACGCGGCCGCCGCGGCCGAGCGGCTGGGCCTCGCCTAGAGAACGGCTCAAGGGGTACTCGAGCAGTACTCAAGCCGTACTCGACCCGTACTCGACCCGTGGGGGAGCAAGGGCTCTCCCTACGGAGGGGGCACAGGGGGCTTACGACACGCATCGTGCGCCTCCTGTGCGCCCTATGTCGCCACAGAACCTTCCTTCGATAGGCTGTACCGAACCCGCCCGCTGCATATGCCTCCGCATATGGCGCGGTGCCGCGCCGTCTCCACGGCCCGAGGGTCCCTCACGTACCTATCGAATGTCATTCGACCATCACGCAGCTCAAGGAGAGTCATCGAGCGATGGCCGGTCCAGCGTTCCGCGCCGCCGCCGTCCGGGTGCGCGTCCCCGCCACCAGCGCCAATCTCGGTCCGGGCTTCGACGCCCTGGGCCTCGCGCTGGGGCTCTACGACGACGTCGTCGTCCGGGTGGCCGACTCAGGGCTGCACATCGACATCGCGGGGGAGGGCAGCGAGACGCTGCCGCGTGACGAGAGCCACCTTCTCGTACGTTCCCTGCGCACCGCCTTCGACCTGCTGGGCGGACAGCCGCGCGGCCTGGAGATCGTGTGCGCCAACCGCATTCCGCACGGCCGCGGCCTCGGCTCCTCCTCCGCCGCCATCTGCGCCGGCATCGTCGCCGCGCGCGCCGTGACCATAGGCGGCGAGGCCAGACTCGACGACGCGGCCCTGCTGGAGCTCGCGACCGAGATCGAGGGCCACCCCGACAACGTGGCGGCCTGCCTGCTCGGCGGATTCACCCTCTCCTGGATGGAGTCCGGCGCCGCCCGGGCGATCAGGATGGAGCCCAGCAATTCCATCGTTCCGGTGGTTTTCGTGCCCGGAAAGCCGGTCCTCACCGAGACCGCGCGCGGACTGCTCCCGCGCACCGTGCCGCATGTCGACGCCGCCGCCAACGCGGGCCGTGCCGCCCTGCTCGTCGAGGCCCTCACCCGGCGCCCCGAGCTGCTGCTGCCCGCCACCGAGGACCGTCTGCACCAGGAGTACCGCGCCCCCGCGATGCCGGAGAGCGCCGCTCTGGTGGAGCGGCTGCGCGCCGACGGCGTCCCGGCCGTGATCTCCGGCGCCGGACCCACCGTGATGGCGCTGGCCGACGCCGGCAGCGCCGACAAGGTGCAGGCCCTGGCCGGTGTGGGCTGGGCGGCCAACCGGCTGGACCTCGACCTCCAGGGCGCCAGCGTGCTGCCGCTCGCGCCCGCCCATGACACCTCCAGCGACATGTGACGCGCACGGTTGCCGGATTTGGAGAGGGGGAATGTTTGTTGGATCCGGTAGTGTTAACCTCAAGTCTGCACCCGACCTCACCATGGCGAGGTGCTTCGTGTCCCCGTCCGGGACAGACATTCTTCCGGGAGTCTCCCAAGCCATTCAGCGTTCTGTATGACGTACCTGGGCAGTACGCCGTACCCGGGCACTGAGAGGGCTGCTGGGCACGCTCCGGAACAGGTGCGACCACGCCACGTGACACCGGGTGCCACGGCTCGTCGGAAGCGCCGTCACCAGAAAATTCCTCCGCCGCTTTGGCGGACCACCGCCCCGGCACGGTCCACACAGGCAAGGACCGAAAGCCGGACAGCACAACCGGTCGCCGAGCCAGACAGGCCGACGTCCGCTCCAGGGAAGGACCCTTCGTGAGCGACACCACCGATCTGATGGGCGCACGTGTCGAGGAGACCGCTGCCGCGCCCGCCACGGACGCCTCCGCGCCTGCCTCCGGTGCCGGCTCCCGGCGGCGCCGCGGTACCGGCCTCGAGGGCATGGTGCTGGCCGAGCTTCAGCAGGTCGCATCCGGCCTCGGCATCAGGGGCACCGCGCGCATGCGCAAGAGCCAGCTGATCGAGGTCATCAAGGAGGCCCAGGCCGGCGGGGGTGCCCCTGCCAAGGCCGAGGCGGCCACCGAGACCAAGCCGAAGCGCCGGGCCACCTCCAAGGCCCGCACGGGCGACGCCGCCGCCGAGAAGCAGGCGGAGCAGCCCGCCGAGGCGCCCGCCGAGAAGGCCGTGGCCCAGCAGCAGATCGAGATCCCCGGCCAGCCGGCCGGCGGCACCTCCCGTGAGGCCGAGCGCGGCGCCGACGACGCCCCGGCCGAGCGCCGCCGTCGCCGGGCCACCGCCGAGGCCGGCAGCCCCACCGCCACCGGCGCCGAGACCATCGCCGCCGAGGCGAAGAGCGAGCCGAAGGCCGAGACGCCCGCGCAGCCCCAGCAGCAGGGCGAGGCCAGGGGCGACGCCGGCGACGACGGCCGTGGCCGCCGTGACCGCCGTGACCGCGGCCGGGACCGCGACCGGCGCAACAAGGGCGACGAGCAGCAGGGCGGCGGCCAGGGCGGCCAGGGTGGCCGGCAGGACCGTTCGGACCGGCAGGACCGGCAGGACCGTCAGCAGCAGCAGCCGCAGCAGCAGGGTGGCGGCCGCCAGGACCGTAACGCCGGTCCGCAGGACGACGACGACTTCGAGGGCGGCCGCCGTGGCCGCCGTGGCCGCTACCGGGACCGCCGCGGCCGCCGTGGCCGTGACGAGATCGGCGGCCCCGAGCCGCTGCTTGCCGAGGACGACGTCCTGATCCCCGTCGCGGGCATCCTCGACATCCTCGACAACTACGCGTTCATCCGTACCTCCGGCTACCTGCCCGGCCCGAACGACGTGTACGTCTCCCTCGCCCAGGTCCGCAAGAACGGCCTGCGCAAGGGCGACCACGTCACCGGCGCGGTCCGTCAGCCCAAGGAGGGCGAGCGGCGCGAGAAGTTCAACGCGCTGGTCCGCCTCGACTCCGTCAACGGCATGGCGCCCGAACACGGCCGTGGCCGCCCGGAGTTCAACAAGCTGACCCCGCTCTACCCGCAGGACCGGCTCCGTCTGGAGACCGACCCGGGCGTGCTGACCACCCGCATCATCGACCTCGTGTCGCCGATCGGCAAGGGCCAGCGCGGTCTGATCGTGGCCCCGCCGAAGACCGGCAAGACCATGATCATGCAGGCGGTCGCCAACGCGATCACCCACAACAACCCCGAGTGCCACCTGATGGTCGTCCTCGTCGACGAGCGTCCGGAAGAGGTCACCGACATGCAGCGGTCGGTCAAGGGCGAGGTCATCTCCTCGACCTTCGACCGCCCGGCCGAGGACCACACCACGGTCGCCGAGCTCGCCATCGAGCGCGCCAAGCGTCTGGTGGAGCTGGGCCACGACGTCGTCGTGCTGCTCGACTCGATCACGCGTCTGGGCCGTGCGTACAACCTCGCCGCCCCGGCCTCCGGCCGCATCCTGTCCGGTGGTGTCGACTCGACGGCCCTGTACCCGCCGAAGCGCTTCTTCGGTGCGGCCCGCAACATCGAGGACGGCGGCTCGCTGACCATCCTCGCCACCGCCCTGGTGGACACCGGGTCCCGCATGGACGAGGTGATCTTCGAGGAGTTCAAGGGCACCGGCAACATGGAGCTCAAGCTCGACCGGAAGCTCGCCGACAAGCGCATCTTCCCGGCGGTGGACGTGGACGCGTCCGGTACCCGTAAGGAAGAGATCCTGCTGGGCAACGAGGAGCTCGCCATCGTCTGGAAGCTGCGGCGCGTCCTGCACGCGCTGGACCAGCAGCAGGCGATCGAGCTGCTCCTCGACAAGATGAAGCAGACGAAGTCGAACATCGAGTTCCTGATGCAGATTCAGAAGACGACGCCGACGCCGGGTAACGGCGACTGACGGTCGTCCTTCGGCCGCGGGTGATTCGTGGCCGGTCACGCAGTTCCCCGCGCCCCTTACGGGGCGCTCGAAGGGGCCGCTCCTGCAATGGCAGGGAGTGGCCCCTTTGCGTTTTCCTCCTCGGTGTACGATCGCGACTTCGGTCAATTGATCGAATGTTGAACTCCTTATCCCGAGGGGGGACTTAGGTGGGTACACCCACGTCCGGGAGCGGTCGTCACAGACGCCAGATACGTTTCGCACTGCCCGTGGCCGCGGCCGGAATCGCCGCCGCCGTCACGGCCGCACTGATCTCTACCTCCGCCAGCGCCGCCACTCAGCCGGCGCCGACGGTCAAGCCGGTCGTCAGCACGCCGTCGCAGGCCACGTTGAAGCAGCGCGTCGCCGACGCCGTCGCCGCCGTCAACAGCAAGACCACCACGACGAAGACGTCGAGCAGTGGTTCCGCCGTCTCACCGAAGATCATCGGTGGCGGTACGACCACCATCGCCTCGGCGCCCTGGATGGCCCAGCTCTGGTACGACGACACCAAGGGCACCACCAGCACCAGCGACGACGTCGCCTTCTTCTGCGGCGGCACGGTCGTCTCGCCGACGAAGATCCTCACCGCCGCGCACTGCGTCAAGGGCTTCAAGTGGAGCACCACCAACTCCGTGGTCATCACGGGCACCGCCTCGCTGCCCACCACCAACAGCGACGGCAGTGACAACCTGCACGGCGGCACCGTCTCCGCCGTGCTGCGCCAGTGGAACCACCCGTCGTACAGCGCGTCGACCATCAACAACGACGTGGCCGTGCTGACCTTGGCCGCCCCGGTCAAGGCCACGCCGATCAGGCTGACGACCGACACCGACACGACCTCCTACAAGGCCGACACCAGCGCCAAGGTCTACGGCTGGGGCCGCACCAGCTCCACCACCGACGACATTTCCGAGACGCTGAAGACGGCCACACTGCCGATCCAGTCCGACAGCACCTGCTCGGCGTACTTCGGCAGCCTGTTCATCAAGGGCCACATGGTCTGCGCCGGCAACCCCGCCACCGGCACCGACACCGGCACCACCGCCACCTGCAACGGCGACTCCGGCGGCCCGCTGGTCGTCGGCGGCCGGATCGTCGGCGTGGTCTCCTGGGGTGTCACGGAGAACGGCGTCGACTGCGTCGTGAAGGGCTCCTACAGCGTCTTCACGAAGGTCAGCACCTACGTCGGTGCCGCCTACGCGCAGATCGCCGACTCCAACCTGAGCCTGTTCAACCGGGTTTACGACAACAAGGCCGACCTGTTCGCCCGCAAGTCGTCCACCAAGGTCGGCTACGAGCTGGACTCCAAGGGCACCTCGCTCGCCTCGCGCGTCTCCTGGGGCGACTGGAGTGGCGTCAACGTCATCCTCCAGGCCGACCTGAACCGGGACGGTTTCCAGGACATGGTCTACCGGGTGGCCTCCACCGGTGACGTCTACTGGGATCACGTCGTACTGAACAGCGACCAGACCAGTGCGTCCTGGGCCACGAAGAAGATCTTCACCAACTGGAAGACCCGCAAGGCCGTCATCATCCCCGGTGACCTCACCGGCGACTACCTGCCCGACGTGCTCTCCGAGGACTCCAGCGGCGTGCTGTGGCTGTACCCGGGCAAGGGCGACGGCACCTTCGCGACCCGCGTCCGGATCGGCAGCGGCTGGAGCCAGTACAACCAGCTGCGCGGCGTCGGCGACTTCAACGGCGACGGCAAGGCCGACCTGCTGGCCCGCAAGAGCAGCGGCGGCGACCTGTACCTGTACAAGGGCACCGGGAAGTCCGGCACCGGTCTCTTCTCGGCCCGCGTGAAGGTCCGCTCGGGCTGGACCGGCTACAACACGCTGGTCGCGGTCGGCGACCTGACCGGCGACGGCAAGGCCGACCTGCTCGCGCGCACCACGGGCGGCACGCTGTACCTCTACCCGGGTACCGGCAAGGCGACCAGCGAGATCTTCGGCACACGGAAGTCGCTCGGCACCGGTTTCCAGCAGTACGACATCTTCGGCTGAAATACCTGGTGAGCGCGGTTCGCCCGCACTTGCCCGACAACACGGTGTGCCCATCGCGCTACGCGGTGGGCACACTGCGTCGTGCAACCCTTTCCCGAGTTTCGCCGTCTGACCAGGCGGAGCGACGATGGTCCGGTACACACCGACGATCCTGGTGCGCCGGGCCTGACCCTGAAAGCAGGGGGTAAGCGAGCAGTCGTACGAGAACAGAGGAGCCCATGTCCGCCGAGCGCACGCCCGGTCCGGGTATACCCGGACCCGGTACGAAGGCAGCCAGCAACCGCGGGTCCCGAGGGACGGGCCGCAGGGCGCTCCTCGTCACGGCCTGGGCGGCCGCCGGCGTCCTCGTCCTCGGCGGCACCGGCGTCGGCTACCTGTACTTCAAGCTCAACGGCAACCTCAGGACCGTCGACATCAACCAGGCGCTCGGCAGCCACCGGCCCGCCAAGGTCGACAACGGCTCCGAGAACATCCTGGTCCTCGGCTCGGACACGCGATCCGGTGCCAACAAGGAGCTCGGCGGCGGCGCGGACGACGGCAGTGCCCGCTCCGACACGGCGATGATCATCCACGTGTACAAGGGCCACAAGAAGGCCGCCGTGGTCTCCGTCCCCCGGGACACCCTGGTCGACCGCCCCTCCTGCACCGACGCCCGGGGCACCGCCCACTCCGCGGCGAGCGGCGTGATGTTCAACTCCGCCTACTCCACGGGCGGTGCGGCCTGTGCGGTCAAGACCGTCGAGTCGATCACCGGCATCCGGATGGACCACTACCTGGAGGTCGACTTCTCCGGCTTCCAGAAGCTCATCGACGAGCTCGGCGGGGTCGAGGTCACCACGACGAAGGCGATCGAGGACCGGGAGAGCCACCTCGACCTCAAGGCCGGCACCCACACGCTGAACGGCAAGCAGGCCCTCGGCCTCGTCCGCACCCGGCACGGCGTCGGCGACGGTTCCGACCTGGGCCGCATCCAGCTCCAGCAGGCGTTCGTCAAGGCCCTCGTCAACCAGGTCAAGCAGGTGGGCGTCTTCACCAGCCCGAAGAAGCTGTACGACCTCGCCGACACCGGGACGAGGACGATCACCACCGACTCCGACCTCGGCTCGGTGAACTCCCTGGTCGACTTCGCGGACGGGCTGAAGTCGATCAGCTCCAAGAACATGCGCATGGTCACGATGCCGGTCGAGTACGACCCGTCGAACCCGAACCGGGTGATCGTGGCCGAGGCGAAGGCGAAGCTGGTCTGGACGGCCCTGGAGAACGACCGGCCGATCCCGGCGTCCGCGACGAAGGGGACGGCGACGGGGCAGGCCAAGGGGGTCGTGACGTCGTAGTCCGGGTGCGGGTGGGTGGCACAGCGGCAGGTGGGCCGGCAAAGGGGCCGTGCGCCCTGAACAGCCGCACCATCGCGCCCGGTGACCTGCCGGGCATGGCCGAAACCGCTCGTC
>NZ_JBFBJL010000109.1:0-20829 GCF_040686075.1 Streptomyces sp. NPDC086519 | reverse complement strand
TTCAAGGGCACGGAGGCGGCGGACGTGCTGCGCAGGAGCGGGGCCCGGCTGCTCTTCGTGACGGGGACGTTCCTGGGGACCTCGTACGTGGCGTCCCGCCGCGATCCCCGCGCCCGAGTCCTCGAACACCACGCAGTCCGCCGGAGCGATCCCGAGCTCCGCCGCCCCCTTCAGAAAGCCCTCGGGGTCCGGTTTGCTGGCGCCCACCGACTCCGCGGTCACCCGCACCGCCGGCAGCGGCAGCCCGGCGGCAGCCATCCGTGCCGTGGTCAGTGCCACGTCCGCCGAGGTCACCAGCGCGTGCGGCAGCCCCTGGAGGGAGGCGAGGAAGGCCGCGGCGCCGGGGATCTCCACCACGCCCTCCGTGTCGGCCGTCTCCTCCGCCAGCATCCGCGCGTTGTCCGCGAGGTTCTGCTTCATCGGCCGGTCCGGCAGCAGCACCGCCATGGACGCGTGCCCCTGGCGCCCGTGGACGACCTTCATGACCTCGTCGCCGTCCAGCCCGTGCCGTTCGGACCAGCGCCGCCAGATGCGCTCGACGACGGCGTCGGAGTTGACGAGGGTGCCGTCCATGTCGAGCAGGAGGGCGCGGGCGGTGAGGACGGTGGCCGTCATCGGGCAGCTCCTAGTGCACAGGCCGAAAAGCAGGCCGGGAAAAACAAGGCGGCCCCGCCCGCCGGTCAGGGAAAACGGGCGGGAGCCACTTTGTTTCTCTACGGTACAAAACAGAGGGGCGATCCCGCCACCGCCTTCGCCGACCGTTCACCGACTCTTCAGTTCGCGACGCCCCCGGGACGCGGCTGGCTCAGCCCGCGATCGCCTCCCACAGGCTCCACACGCCCAGCGTCAGCATCAGCATCGCCGCGATGCGCGTGATCAGCCGCAGCGGCACCTTCCTCATCAGCGCCTTGCCGCCGACGATGCCGAGCCCGGCCACCGCCCACAGGCCGAGCACCGCGCCGAGGCCGACGGACAGCGGGGCGTCGTAGCGCGCCGCGAGGTTCGCCGTCATGATCTGCGTGAGGTCCCCGAACTCGGCGACCAGGATGAGCGTGAACCCGGTGCCGGCGACCTTCCAGAAGGACTGGTCGGCCGGCCTGCGGATCTCCTCTTCCTCCTCGCCCTTCTTCAGCAGCAGCACGGCCGCGCCGCCGAGGAAGAGCACGCCGGTCAGCGCGTGCACGATCTGCTGCGGGAGCAGGGTCAGGGCACTGCCCGCCGCCACGGCGAGCACGACATGCAGCAGGAAGGCCGCGGCGACCCCGGCGAAGACGTACGACGCCCGGTAGCGCGTGCCCAGGACGAGACCGGCGAGCGCGGTCTTGTCGGGCAGTTCGGCGAGGAAGATGACGCCGAAGACGAGCGCCGTCACGGTGATGCTGATCAAGGGTCCTCAATCGGTCGGGCCGCCCCGCCGAGAGCACCGCACTTCGCAGACGAACACCTCGGCACGACAGCGCACACGGACACCCGCGCCGTACGGCACAGGCGTGCACTGCTTGCCGAAGGTCTCGCTGGCGGCGCCGTGACCGAGATGGCCGAGGTCCGCCTCCGGGCGCCGGCTCAGACGGACTGAGCAGTATGTCGACGGTCCGGCGAAGAGCTACTCCCCTTCAACGCCGTCAAGACTACGTGACCCCGACGTCGATCCCCAAGGCCGGGACCGTCGTCTGTGAGTCACGTCGCACCCCTTGTCGTGTCATGAACACGTCACTAGTTTCTTACCGAACGCTCACCCACCGGCAACACGGCGGCGCGAGCATTCCCTCGCTCGCGCTCCAACACCCCACCCCCACCAGGGAGTTCGCATGCCGAAGTTCTACGCGCGTCGACGGCTCAGCATACTCGCGGCTTTTACCGGACTCATAGCCTCCGCCGCACTGTTCAACTCCCCGAGCGCCTCCGCCGCGCTGCCCACCCCGGTCAGCGCGTCCACCGCCCGCACCTACCTCGCCTCGCTCACCGTGGCCACCGAGAACCGCACCGGCTACGCGCGTGACCTCTTCCCGACCTGGGACACCATCAGCGGCACCTGCAACACCCGTGAGTGGATCCTCAAGCGCGACGGCACGAACGTCGTCACCAACTCCGCTTGCACCGCCACCAGCGGCAGCTGGTACTCCCCCTACGACGGCGCCACCTGGACCGCCGCCTCCGACGTCGACATCGACCACCTGGTGCCGCTCGCCGAGGCCTGGGACTCCGGCGCCAGCGGGTGGACCACCGCGCAGCGCGAGGCCTTCGCCAACGACGTCACCCGCCCGCAGCTCCTCGCCGTCACGGACAACGTGAACCAGTCCAAGGGCGACAAGGACCCCGCCGAGTGGATGCCCTCGCTCACGTCCTACCGCTGCACCTACGTCCGCGCCTGGGTCCAGGTGAAGTACTACTACGACCTCTCCGTGGACTCCGCCGAGAAGAGCGCCCTCACCAGCTACCTCTCCGCCTGCTGAACCGGCCGGCCGGCTCTCTTCCCCTGCCTCTTTCCCTGCCTCTTTCCCTGCCTTTCTCCGCGTCGGAACCTCCCCGCCGGCCTCCGTAGTTCCGTACCGTACGGGGCGACGGGGGCGAACGACCGAGGAAGAGGCGGGGCGACCGTGACCGGACTGCGCCTGGGACCGCTGCTGAGATACACCGACGGCTCGTCGGCGACCGTCTGGGTCGAGGCGAGCCGTCCGTGTACCGCCGAGGTGCGCTGCGCGGACGGCGCCGCCGGCACCGCGCGCACCTTCCAGGTGGCCGGCCACCACTACGCCCTGGTCCCGGTGACCGGGCTGACTCCGGGGACGTCACCGTCGTACGACGTCTTCCTCGACGGCACGCGCGTGTGGCCGCTGCCCGGCTCCCCTTTCCCGCCCTCGGTGATCCGCGTCCCGGCCGCGGGCGCCGGCCTCGACGTCGTCTTCGGCTCCTGCCGCTGGGCCGCTCCCCCGGCCGACGGCCATGACCCGGTCGGCCCGGACGCCCTGGACAGCCTGGCCGCCCGCCTCGCCGCCGGTGGTGCGCGGCCGGACGTGCTGCTGCTGTTGGGCGACCAGGTGTACGCCGACGAGACCTCGGCGGCCACCCGGCACTGGCTGGCCGCCCGCCGCGGCCTCGCGGACCCGCCCGGCGCCGAGGTCGCGGACTACGAGGAGTACACCCGCCTCTACCACGAGTCCTGGCTGGACCCGGAGGTGCGCTGGCTGCTCTCCACCGTGCCCAGTTGCATGATCTTCGACGACCACGACGTGATCGACGACTGGAACACCTCCGCGGCCTGGCTCGCCGACCTGCGCGCCACGCCGTGGTGGCAGGAGCGGCTGCTGAGCGGGCTGATGTCGTACTGGGTCCATCAGCACCTGGGGAACCTGTCCCCCGCCGAGCTGGCCGCCGATCCGCTGTACGCGGCCGTACGCTCCGCCCCCGACGGCACCGACGAACTGCGCGCCTTCGCCGCGAAGGCCGACGCCGACCCGGCCTCGGTGCGCTGGAGTTACCGACGTGACTTCGGGCGGGTCCGGCTGCTGATGGTGGACACCCGGGCGGCCCGGGTGCTCGACGAGCAGAGCCGCGCCATGCTCGACCCCGGCGAGGCCGCGTGGCTGCGCGAACAGGCGCTGGAGGGCCGGGAGTCGTACGACCATCTCCTGGTCGGCACCTCACTGCCCTGGCTGCTGCCGCACCTGATACACGACGTCGAGAACTGGGACGCGGCACTGTGCCGGGGCGAACACGGCGCCCGCTGGGCACGGTTCGGGGAACGGCTGCGCCGCGCGGCCGACCTGGAGCACTGGGCGGCTTTCCCGGCGTCCTTCGCGGAGCTGGCCGGCCTGTTCGCCCGGACCGGCTCCGGGCCCGAGGCGCCCGCCTCCATCTGCGTGCTCTCCGGAGACGTCCACCACGCGTACGTCGCCGAGCCCGCGTGGCCCGCCGGGACCGCGCCCGACTCCCGCGTGCTGCAACTGACTTGCTCCCCCGTCCACAACTCCGTGCCGCCGACGATCCGGGTCGGCTTCCGGTTCGGCTGGAGCGCCCTGGCCCGGCTCCTCGGGCGGCGCCTCGCCCGGCACGGGCGCTGTGCGCGACCGCCGGTGACCTGGCGGAAGAGGGGCGGGCCGTGGTTCGGCAACCAGCTCATGACGCTGACGCTGCACGGCCGTTCGGCCCGGCTGCGGCTGGAGCGGGCCCGGCGGGACGGGACCCTGGAGACCCTGGAGGAGTCCGTCCTCACCACCTCTTGAGGGACAGCTGGACGACAACCGGGTCGCGTGGGGGGCGCGTCGGCCTCCGCCGACCGCGACGGCACGATGAGCGGACCGTCCGCTTCCCGATCCCGTGCGGAGGGTGCTCCTGCCCTGGGCCCCCACCCCGCCAGGGAGTCGGAGTCACGTCCCACATGACCTTTCACCGCCCCCCTCTTTACTGAACATACGAAGCCCCCGTGACACTCCTGTCACACCACCCGCGTACGCTGTACGGCTGTCGCCGGGGGGCGCAACAGGACAATCGCGGGGGAACCGTCGTGTGGGAAAGCATGGGGTCGTTGGAGGCCGGGCCATGGATATACGCCATGGTGGCCCTCTCCGTGCTCCTGGACGTGTTCCTGCCGGTCCTGCCGAGCGGCGTACTGGTCATCACCGCCGCCACGGCAGCGGCGGCGGGCACCGGCGCCTCGGCCGGACAGGTCCCGCCGCACGCCCTGGCGGACATCCTGGCGCTGACCCTCTGCGCGGCGACCGCGTCGGTCCTCGGTGACCTGGTCGCCTACCGGCTCGCCCGGCGCGGCGGGGCCCGCCTGGACCGCGCGATCGCCCGCTCCCGGCGGCTGAGCGGCGCGCAGGAACGCCTCGGCGAGGCCCTCTCCCGGGGCGGCGGCGCGCTGGTGGTGCTGGCCCGCTTCGCCCCGGCCGGCCGCTCGATCGTCTCCCTCGGCGCCGGCGCCACCCACCGCAGCGTCCGCGACTTCCTCCCCTGGTCCGCCCTGGCCGGCCTGACCTGGGCGATCTACAGCGTCGCCCTCGGCTGGCTGGGCGCCCAGTGGCTGGGCGCGACCTGGATGGCCACGGCCGTATCGGTGGCAGCCCTGTTCGGCGCGGGAGCGGGCGCGGGCTACCTGATGCGAAGACGCCGCCCGGCCTGACCCGCCGGCCGATCCAACCGCAGGCGCCGCACCGGGGACACCCCGGGAGAGACATCCGGCAAGCGGCCCCACCCCCGCCTCAGCCCCCGCCCGCGGCCGCCTGCCCCCGCACCTCCAGTCCCCCCAGCAGCGCGGCGGTCGCCTCCGCGACCGCGTCCACCGCCCGCTCGAACACCTCCCGATTGTGCGCGGCCGGCGCCCGGAACCCGGACACCTTCCGCACGTACTGCAACGCGGCAGCACGGATCTCCTCCTCCGTGGCCTCCTCGGCCAGCTGAGGCGGACGCAGGGTCTTGATACTCCGGCACATGTCCCCAGTCTCCCGCAGCACCCCTCCCTCCTGCGAGGATCTTCCCGAGGCGGCCACCGATCCCGGGGCCGACCGACGAGAGGAACCCCCTCCCATGCCGACCCCCAACGCCCCCACCCCCCACCTCACCGTCGCCGTCCTCGGCCCCGGCGGTGTCGGCGGCCTGCTCGCCGCCCTGCTCTCCCGCGCCGGCCACCGCGTCCTGTGCCTGGCGGGCGAGGAAACGGCGCACACGCTCCGCACCACCGGAATCCACGTCCGCAGCCCCCACTTCGGCGACTTCACGGCCCCCGTGGACGCCGACACGGCCCTCCGCGAACCCGTCGACGCCTGCCTGATCACCGTCAAGGCCACCGCCCTGGACGCGGCCCTCACCCGGATCCCGCCCGCGGCCCTCGGCGACGCCCTTCTCATACCGTTCCTGAACGGCGTCGAACACCCCGCGCTGCTGCGCGCCCGCTACACCCCCGGCCACGTGGCCCCGGCCGTGATCCGCGTCGAGTCGACCCGCACCGCCCCCGGCCGCGTCGCACACACCAGCCCCTTCGCGGAGATCGACCTGACCGGCGCCAAGGTCCCCCGCCCCCGCCTGGAGGCCCTGGCCGAGGCCCTGACCGCCGCGGGCCCCGCCACCCGCGTCCTGGAGGACGAGACCACCGCCCTCTGGGCGAAGATGGCCTTCCTTGCACCGCTCGCCCTGCTCACCACCCGCTACGGCCTCCCCCTGGGCGAGGCCCGCACCCGGCACCGCGAGGAACTGGCGTCCCTCGTGGCGGAGACGGCGGCCGTCAGCCGCGCCTGCGGCGCCCCCGTCGACCCGGCCCAGGCGCTGGCCCGGTACGACGCCTTCCCGCCCGCCACCAAGTCCTCGATGCAGCGCGACGCGGAGGCCGGCCGCCCCCTCGAACTCGACGCGATCGGAGGCGCGTTGCTGCGCGCGGCGGACCGGCACGGCGTACCCGTGCCGGTGACGGCCCGCATCGTCAGGGAACTGCGCGAGGCCGGACGCTAGCGGCCGTCCCGCCCGGGGCCAGGTCCGCCCGCACCCCCGGACGTACCTCCGGGGGTGCGGGCGGCGGCGATGAACGCGGCCATCTTCTCGCGGCTCTTCACCCCCGGCGCGGTCTCGACACTGCTGGAGACGTCCACGCCGTAGGGCCCGAACTCCTCGATGACACCGGCCACGTTGTGCTCGTCGAGGCCGCCGGCGATCACCACGTTCCCCGGCACGTCGCCGACCCACCCGGGGATGTCCGCGAACACGCCGCTGCCCGCGCTGGCGTCGTAGAAGAAGTACCGGAGCGCCTCCGGCTTCTCGGGCGGGGTGCCGGAGGCGAGCGCGAGGTTCGGGATGTCGGCGGTCTCGTAGATCTGGATGACGTCGAAGTGCTCGGCGACGGCCGCCGTCTCGGCGTACGCCAGGGCCACCGCGAAGACGGGAATCCGCCCCCGGGCGTGCCCGGCGAGCGCCACGGCCCTTCCGGGCGGGCAGTACCGCTTGCTCTTCGGGGTGACGACGATCCCGACGGCGTCGTACCCCAGTTCGACGGCCCAGTCGATCTGCTGCTCCTGGGTGAGCCCGCACACCTTCACGAACGTCGACCGCTGCCCGCTCATCCGCCCCTGCTCCGTTCTCCCGCCCAGCGGGAACGTGATCGTGCCGTCGCCCTCAGGCTCTCATCGCGGGCCGGGGCCGGGCGGGAGCCCCGACGGATCGCGGCCCGTCTCCCCCGGCCTCGCCGCCTCCCGGGGCACCCGCGGTGTGCGGCGCTGACCTGCGTTCGCACCGCGCAGTGCGAACCCACAAGCCGACAGGTCATCAGACCGCCGTTCCCATGTGGTCACCGACGCCGACAACCGAATCAACCTGCCGCCGAGCGCCTCGACTTGACGCGTGTGCTCCAGCCGCACCACAGGGGCGCCGCCGGAGCCATGGAGCGCCGGACCGCCGGACCGCGACAGCGCTCGGCATCCGGTACGTGAGGTCACCACGGGGTCGTCCGGGGCGCGTGGGTCCGTGGGCGGCTGTCGCGGTACGGTGTGCGGCAGTCGATCGCCCGTTCCGTGATCGCTGACCCACGAGGGGGTTTCATGAATCACCGCCGCCTGCGCCACCGCCGCAGAATGATCGCCGTAGCGGTCGGCTCGGCGGGTGCGCTGGCCGTTGTACTGGGTGTGGGGCTGACGTCGGCGATGGCCACCGGGACGTCGTCAGCCACCCCTGCGCCCACCACGTCCTCGTCCGCCCCGAGCACGCCCTGGGCGCCCGAGAACGACGAGGCGCCGCTGGGCCACCAGAAGGCCGTACACCCTCAGACTCTCTCGGCCGGCCGCAAGGCCGCGTCCGCTCTGCAGCTCAAGATACCCGCACCGAGCGGGAAGTACAGCGTGGGCATGGTCGGCCTGCACCTCGTCGACAAGTCCCGTACGGACCCGTACGTGTCCGGCAGCACGTCCCGCGAGCTGATGGTGTCGCTCTGGTATCCGGCCACCTCCACGTCCGGCCACTATCAGGCGCCGTGGATGCCGTCGATCTCCGGCGCCCACTTCCTCGCCACGCGCGGGCTGTCGCCGCAGCTGGTCACGCTGCCGACCACGGCGGGGCATGTTCTCGCCCCGGTGAACACCACGCTCGGCAAGCTGCCCGTCCTGCTGTACTCGACCGGGCTGCACTCGGACCGTGCGATGGGCACCGCACTCGTCCAGGATCTCGCCAGCCGCGGCTACCTCGTCGTCACCGTCGACCACACCCACGACGCCAACGAGGTGCAGTTCCCCGGCAACCGGCTCGAGGTCAACAAGATGCCGGCGGGCGCCCATTCCTCCGACACGCTCAAGGTGCGCGCGGCCGACATCAAGTTCGTCATCAACCAGCTCTCCACGCTCAGCAAGGGCGGCAACCCGGACGCCGGCAAGGCCACCCTCCCCTCCGGGCTGACGAAGTCGGTCGACATGTCCCGGATCGGGATGTTCGGCTGGTCGCTGGGCGGCGCGGCGGTCGACACCGCCATGCAGCTCGACAGCCGTATCGACGCCGGTGCCAACCTGGACGGCCAGTTCTTCGGGACAGCTCCGAGCAAGGACCTGAACCGCCCCTTCATGCTCTTCAGCTCCGGCGGCCACAACCGCAACAACGACGCGTCGTGGCGCACGCTGTGGTCGCACCTGAAGGGATACAAGGTCGACATCAAGCTCAAGGGCGCGGCGCACCTGTCCTTCAGCGACAACGAGTGGATGGTGGCCCAGGAGGCGCGCCTGCTCGGAATCTCCCAGGCGCAGCTCCAGCAGCAGTACGGCACGATCGACCCGAACCGCGCGATCGCGGTCCAGCGCGTCTATCTGGCGGCCTTCTTCGACCAGGAGCTGCGCAAGCAGCACAGCACCCTGCTCGACGGGTCCAACAGCAAGTACCCGGAGATCTCTTTCGTCCGCTGACCGAACAGCCGGCCGGACAGCTGACCGGACATCCGAAGGGCGGGTCCTGCTCGTGGGTCCGCCCTTCGGCTCGCCGTGGGACCGCATGCGTCGGCCGTCATATCCGGTGTCCCGGTTCACACGTACGAAACAGGCGTGAAAGTGTGATGGTTATGTAATCACGTGACGCTAGAGTGTTCGCCCTGTAGAACGTCCGGGCGCTCGGCGCCAATTGACAAAGGATCTCCTGCCCTGCCCTCCGCCCCCCGGGCGCCGCGCCGACACCGCACCCGCCGCCGCGCCGATATGCCGATGCTTGGCGGGGTGCGCCCGCCGATCGCCTCACTCGTCGTACTCCTGCTGGTGGTCGCCGCCCTGACCATGATCGGCCTCGACGGCGTCCACGCCACAGGTGTGCCGCAGGCCGTGTCGGACGGGGAGCAGCAGATCGCCGCCGACACCGCGCTGTCGATGCGCACCACGATCGACGTCGAGGCGAGCACGGTACGCCGTACGGCCAAGGCGTACCCTGCGACGAGCACCTCGACCCCCGCGACCACGCTCAAAGCACTTACCTCTGCCAGGAAGGGGGTCCTGGGCAGTGCGCTGCTCGACCCGCAGACCGGCAAACTGCTGGCGGCCGGCGGCAAGACGGTGCAGCTGGCCGGGGTGGACGTCGCCAGGACGGCATCCGGGCACGGGGCGATCCCGCCCCGTCTGGTGACGTCGGACGGCACGCGGCAACTGCTGTACTTCGCCAAGGTCACGCTGCCCGCGCAGCAGGAGGACGCCAACCAGGACCAGAACCAGGTCCCGAGCGGGCCCGAACGGCAGTGGCTGCTGGTGGTCTCCGAGGCGCTCCCCGCCCCCACGGCGTACGGCGACGGACGCACCGCCGAGGTGCTGGACGCGAGCGGCACCCCGCTCGCCACCAGGTCCCACGGGACGGCGTCGCCGGTCGCCGCCGACAGCGGTCTGCCCTCGGCGGCGACCCGCGCGGCGAAGGGATCGGGACGTGACACCGACGCCTCGGGAAGCCTGCTGGGCGCCGCCGCGGGCAGCCGGCGCACGGTGGCCGGCTGGGCCCAGGTCGCTTCGACGACCGGTCCGGGCGACACCGACGACCTCGGTCTGGTGGTACTCACCTTCCGCGCGGTGCCCGCCACGACCACCGCCGTCGACTACTCGGGCTTCGCGCTCCAGGCCGCGGGGGCGCTGGTCGTGCTCGCGCTGCTGCTCGGGCTGGCTCTGCACTTCTTCCTACAGCGACCGCTGCTGTGGCTCTACCTGTCCGCCGGGCGCCTGGCCCGGGGCGCGACCGAGGACGGACCGACCGCGTGGGAGGGGCTGTCCCGGCCGGTGCCGGTGAACGGCTTCGGGGAACTGGCCCGGATCGGGCGGGCACTGGAGTCCCTGCGCCGGCAACTGCTCGGCGAGAGCGGCCCGCAGGAGTTCCCGGTCCGGCGCGGACCGGGCTACCGGGCGCTGGCCGGGGTCGGCGTGCTGGTGGTGGCCTGCTGGGCGGTGCCGATGATCTTCATGCTGAACCGGGCGGACACCGCGACCGCGGTGCCGGCTTCGGTCCTCGCCGTCCAGCAGACACGCACCGAGATCGCGTCGAACCGGGTCCGGCAGTCCCTCGACCAGTTGTACACCGACCTGAGTGACGCGGCCGAAAGGCTGCCGGGCAGCAACCGAGCCGCCCAGACCGAGGTGCTGCGGCGCACCCTCGCCGACCACAAGCAGTACCGCTCGCTGTATCTCCTGGACCGATCGGGCGGCATCACGCTGCGCGTGGGCGGGTCACCGCTGCGCACCATCGTCCACGTGCCCGGCGGCAACGGGATCACCACCGTCAACACCTCGGGCCGCATCCCGGCGATCGCCGCCTACACCCAGGTCCGGGCCGCCAAGGGCAAGACCCCGGCGGCCGGCGTGGTCCTGTTCGGCGAGATCGACGTGAAGGCACTCAACTCCATTCTGTCCAGGCCGAAACTGGGCAGCGTCTGGGTGACGGACGCCGACGACAGGGTGCTGGCGGCGAACGTGGGCTACCGCGCCTTCCAGTCGCTGCCCGACTCCGGTCTGAGCCGTCTCGCCCGCGCCACCCAGGGCGCCCCGGGAACCGCGGGCACCGCGACCTCACGGGTGCTCCGCACGTCCTCCGGTCCATCCGTCGACGGTGCCGCACCGCTGGCGCAGAGCGGTCCGACGGCCCGCCTCGGCTGGCACGTGGTGACCGCGGAACCCGCGGCAGCGCTCCAGATTCCCGCGGTGCAGGCCGAGCAGCGCACCATGCTCGCGGGGATCCTCGGCCTCACCATGGGCGCTGCCTGCCTGGGCTGGCTGCATGTCGTGGTGGTCCGGCCGCTGCGCTCGGTCGCGGTGCTCGTCGAGCGGCTCGCCGGCGGAGACCGCCGCACGGTGCTGCACCCGGTCAACCACGACGAGATCGGCTCGGTCACCCGCAGCCTGGAACTGATGCGCCAGGCCCTGGCGGAACGCGACCGGGCGGCCAGATCCGGCCACGCCGCCGGGCCCTCCCCGTCCCTGCATCAGACCACCCTCCAGCGATAGAAGGACGGAATCGACATGCTTTTCCTCTATGTCATAGTCCTGCTGTGCTGCGCCGGACTGTGGGTCGCCGGAATCGTGGAGCAGCAGCGGCACTTCGCCTCGCTGGAGCAGATACCGACGCGGGTGCTGGTCAACGGCATCCGCGGCAAGAGTTCGATCACCCGGCTGTGCGCGGGCGCGCTGCGCGGCGGCGGCCTGGTCACGGTGGCCAAGACCACCGGCACCGCGGCCCGGTTCATCCATCCGGATGCCACCGAGGAGCCGGTGTACCGCAAGTTCGGGCTGTCCAACATCGTCGAACAGATCGGCATCGTGCGGCGGGCGGCGACCTACCGGCCGGACGCGCTGGTGATCGAGTGCATGGCGGTGATGCCCGCGCTGCAGGAGATCAACCAGGAGAAGCTGATCCGTTCCACGATCGGCGTGCTGTGCAACGTCCGCGAGGACCACCTGGAGGAGATGGGACCGACGCTGGACGACGTCGCCCGCTCGCTCTCCCGCTCGATGCCGGTGGGCGGGGTGTGCGTGACCGCGGAGAAGGACCGGCTGCACATTCTCCAGGAGGAGGCCGACAAGCGGAACTGCCGTCTGATCTCGGTCGATCCCGAGTCGGTGACCGACGCGGAGCTGCGCGGCTTCAGCTGGTTCACCTTCAAGGAGAACGTGGCGATCGCGCTGGCCGTCGCCGAACTGCTCGGCGTGGAACGGCAGACCGCGATGCAGGGCATGTGGGACGCGCCGCCCGACCCGGGCGTGCTGTCGGTGGAGCGCTATGTCACCCCCGACGGCAAGCAACTGCGGTTCGCCAACGTCTTCGCGGCCAACGACCCCGAGTCGACGCTCATGAACGTCCAGCAGTTGGAGGATCTGGGGGCGATCAGACGGCCTCTCAACGTGGTCATCAACTGCCGCCCGGACCGGGTGGAGCGCAACGGCCAGATGGGCGCTATCGTCCCCGACCTCGCCGCCGAGACAGTGTTCCTGATCGGCCACCCGACCAAGAGCGCCCGCGATGCGATTCCGGCCGCCTTCACCGGGCGGGTGGTGGATCTCGGCGGCGACCGCCGGGACCCCGAGGAGGTGACCGAGGCGATCCTCGCGGAACTCGGCCCGGCCTCCTCGCTGGTGGCGATCGGCAACATCCATGGCCAGGGCGAGCTGTTCCTGGAATGCCTCGCCGGGCTGCCGCTGGACGACTCCGAGGATCTGTTCGACGCCGTTCCCCAGGGCGACGGCCTGGACCAGGAGACCATGCAGATCGCGCTGGTCCGGCCGCAGGTCGCGATGGGCCGGCCGCCCGAGCCGGAACCGTACAGCTGGGTGGCACCGCTGGAGACAACCCACAGCTTCCACATCCCGGATCAGCGCGAACTCGCCCGCCAGTTCGCCGCCCGCCACGGCCGGCCCGACAGCCAGAGCGCCACAGACGACCCGCGCTACGCCTACGGCCAGTCCCAGTCCACGAGGAACCCGTGATCCCCGCCAACCTCACCGCACAGACCGCCGCACTCGGGATCGCCCTCGGGCTGGTCTTCTCGCTCGTCTGCTATCTGACCACCAATCTCTCCCCCGGAGGGATGATCACCCCGGGCTGGATCGCCCTCACGCTCGTCACCGACGTGCAGATGGCCGGGCTGATGGTGGGTGTGGCGGCGCTCACGTACTTCATGACGAGGCTGCTGCAGCGCACCGTGATTCTCTATGGCAAGCGGCTGTTCGCCGCCGTGGTGCTGAGCGCGGTGCTGATACAGACCACCGTGATGCTCGCCCTCAGCCACGAGTTCCCGCTGCTGTACACGTCACAGACCCTTGGCTTCATCGTCCCCGGTCTGGTCTCCTACCAGATGGTCCGTCAGCCGATGGCGGCCACGGTCATCACGACCACGGCCGTGACGCTGGCCACGTACGTGGTGCTGGTCTCCGGTCTGCTGATCGGCGTCCTGCCCACCGGGTGACCTGCCCACCACCCTCTCGCCCCGTACTTCCAGGAGGATCGGCCATGCACTCCCACTCCGCCGGCAGAGGCAGCCGCCCGACTCGCCGCGCTCTGCTCGGGACGATCGCGGGTGTGACGGCCGCCGGGGTGACGGGCGGGTACGCCTGGAACCGCCTCGGGCACGACAGCAGCAGCGGCGACGGCGGCAGCGGCAGCGGCAGCGGCAGCGGCGGCACCGCCGCCGACGGCACGGGCACTGGTTCGAGCGCCGGGAAGCGGACCTTCGAGCGGCTGTCCGCCCCCGACCGCACCGTGGTCCGTGCCGCCGACGGCGGCACGCTCGCCACGTTCACCGACGGAGCCCGTACGGCCGTGCTCACCGGGCGCACCCGCAGCTTCAGCGAGCCGCGGACCACCGAGGCCACGGTGACCACGGACGCCTGGGTGCGGGTGCTGCCGCACGCGTGGCAGCGGGGCATGGAGAAGTCCGCCTGGTTCGAGGGCTGGTTCGGCAAGACGCTCGGCGACACCAGCCCGGACGTCTTCGCGGTGGCGTTCCAGTACAGCAGCGCGGGGGCGCCCGACAAGCACAACGCCGACGGCGTGCGCTACGCGGGCACCGCACACTTCGGCCCGCGCAATGCCGCGGTCAACAACCCGTTGGACTTCGCCTACCACGACGAACAGTCCGACTTCTACGACTATCTGGGCATTCCCTGGACCTTCCCGGATGGCTCCCGCGTGCAGCCGGAGCAGGCCCGCTACGGCGACGTCGACTGCTCCGGCTTCCAGCGTCTGGTGTGGGGCTACCGCATGGGCATCCCCCTGCACAACACCAACACCCGGGGCACCGGTCTGCCGCGCCGCGCCTTCGCCATCGCCGCCTACGGTCCCGGCCGCCTGGTGATCCCGCACACCGGCAAGGAGCAGGCCACCGACCTGGGCATCCTGCAACCCGGCGATCTGGTGTTCTTCGCCATCATCAAGGACCGGCCGGACTTCATCGACCACTGCGGCATGTACATGGGCCTCGACGACCAGGGCCGGCACCGCTTCTACTCCAGCCGCTCCGCCGCCAACGGCCCCACTCTGGGCGACCTGTCCGGTCGCTCGCTGCTGGACGGCACCGACTTCTACGCCCGCGGCTTCCGGTCGGCCCGCCGCCTGTGATTCCGCCGCCGGTGCACCGCGGCTCCACCTGACCTGCTGAACCGAGGACCACTGCCATGACCGCCATCCCCGCCGCCCGGCCCACCGGAGCGCACCGAGGCCGCCGGGCGGCGAACCGCCGACCCGGCCTGCCGGAAGACGCCCCGCGCTGGGAGCGCCCGGCGCTCGCCGCGGTGCTGGCCGTCGCCACGCTGCTGTACTCCTGGGGCATCGGGCACGCCGCGCTCCACCCCTTCTACGGTGCGGCGATACGGTCGATGGCCGGCAGCTGGCGGTCCTTCTTCTTCGGTGGGCTCGACGTCAGCGGTTCGGTCAGCATCGACAAGCTGCCCGGCGCCCTGTGGCCCGACGCCGTCTCCGTCTGGCTCTTCGGCCCGCACACCTGGGCGGCCGCTCTTCCGCAGGTCGTCGAGGGCGTGCTCACCGTATGGCTGCTGCACCGGATCGTACGGGTCTGGGCCGGGCCCTTCGCCGCGCTGATCGCCGCGCTGGCGCTCACCGTCACCCCGGTCACCGTGGTCCTCAACCGGGCCACCATCCCGGACACCGCGCTCACTCTGCTCCTGGTGGCGGCCGCGGGAGCGCTGCAGAAGGCGGTGCGCACCGAGCGGCTGCTGCCGCTGATCACCTGCGGGATCTGGGTCGGGCTCGCCTTCCAGGCGAAGATGCTGCAGGCGTGGCTGGTGCTGCCGGTCTTCGCCGCGGTGTACCAAGTCGTCGCGCCCGGAACGCCGGTGAAGCGGGCTCTGCGCGTCCTGCTGGGCGGTGTGGTCGCGCTGACGGTCTCCTGCTTCTGGCTGCTGATCGCCTGGTCGACACCGGCGGCCGCCCGCCCTTACCTCGACGGAACGTCCAACAACAATCCGTTCACCCTGGTCTTCGGCTACAACGGCCTGAGCCGCTTCAGCAGCGACTCGACCGTGTTCGGTGCCGTCGCGGGCACCGCCACCAGCCGCACCACCGGCAACACCGGCTGGGACATGCTGATCAACCAGACGGTCGGCCCCCAGGTCGCCTGGTTCCTGCCGCTCGCCGTGCTCGCCGCGGTCCTCGGCATCGTCTGGCGTGCCGGTCAGCCGCGAACCGACATGCTGCGCGCGGGATTTCTGATGTGGGGCGGCTGGCTGGCCGTGCACGCCGTGGTGTTCAGCGCCTCCAACGGCAACCACGCCTACTACATGGCCGTCATCGCCCCGGCGCTCGCCGCGCTGGCCGGCGGCGGGCTCGCGCTCTTCCGGTCGGAGTACGAGTCGGCGTACGAGCCGAAGCGCGGGTCGGAGCACGAACCGGAGCACGGGTCGGAGCAAGGGGCGGAGCACGAACCGGAGCACGAACCGGAGCGCTGGTCGCCGTACCTGCCGGCGCACACATCGGAGGGCTGGTCGCCCTACGTGTCAGCGTACGGATCCGAGCACGGATCCGAGCACGGATCCGCGCACGCATCCGCGCACGAATCGGAACACCGGTCCGAGGACGAATCGGGCGGCCGGCGGCACATGGCGCTGCCGGCGGCGATCGTACTGACGGCGGCATGGGCGCTGGTGCTCGACTGGCCCACCCGATTCGTCTCCTGGCTGCTGCCGGTCGCCGTGATGCTCGCGCTGTGCGGCGTGGCGGGCCTGTGGGCCCGTGGCCCGCGCACCTCCTCGCGGATGGTCCACGCGGCCCTCGCCTCCGGAATCGCAGCCACCCTGGTCGCACCGGCCGGCTGGGCCGCATCCAGCATCAACCCGCTCTACGCGGGCGCTGCCACAGCGCCGATAGCCGGTCCGGTCGGCAACGCGTACTACGACAGCGTCCGTCAGCACCACGCTCCGCGGCGGGTAGGTCTCGACCGGCCCAGCGCCCGCGACACCGCCCTGCTCGACTACCTCACCAAGCACCGCCGCGGCGAGAAGTACCTGCTGGCCACCCAGGCCGCCTACGGCGCCGAGCCCCTGCTGCGTGCGAAGTCCGAACCCATCCTCGTCATGGGCGGCTTCACCGGCAACACCCCCTTCCCCACCGCCCGGCAGCTCGGCAGCCTCGTCGCCACCCACCAGCTGCGCTATGCGCTGCTCACCACCCAGCGCCCCACCACTGCGGTCACCACCTGGGTGAAGTCCCACTGCGCCCGAATCCAGCCCACCGCCTACGGCCGCAGCATCGGCAGCAGCTTCACCCTCTACGACTGCAACCCCCAGAAGTGAGACCGACGGGCCCGTGCCCGGAGCAGCCACTCGATCCCTGCCGACCTGTAGTGCTCTCGGGACCCGCCTGAGCCGGATGCGGTCAGCACCGCAGGTCCGGTTCCGGGGGCGCCGGGGATCAGCGCTGGTCCCCGGCCACCGGCCACACTCGAACACATGAACCCCACGAACGAGCTCGCCACTCAAATTCGAACAGGCGTACCATTGCCGCGTGGCTGCGACCTATGACTTTCCGAGTGACCTTCTCGCCGGTCAGGAGGAGCTGCATCAGGTCCGGGCCGAGCTGTCGGCCCTGCTGAAGCGGCTCCCCTGGTCGGTCGTGCCGCTGGACGGATTCAGCGACGACAGCGGCTGGCGCAAGGTGGAGCGTCCCGCCTCGCCGGGCTGGACCGAGGACCAACAGGCCGAAGTGGAGAAGCTGCGCCGCCGCGAACACGAGCTCGCGGTGTTCGTCAGCGGCCACCGTTTCTGGACGGAGACAACGGGACCGGACCGCATGGACGCCCGAAGCCGCCTCAAGCACGCACACGAGGAGGACTGAGAACACGAGAAGACCCCGGCCGATCCGGCCGGGGTCTTCCTCGAAGTGGGCGCGGACGGTTTCGAACCGCCGACATCCTGCTTGTAAGGCAGGCGCTCTACCCCTGAGCTACGCACCCGAGACGATTCGACAGCCTACATCGTCCCTGGCTCCGTCCCGCAATTCCGTTTTCCGGATCGTGCCCGAGGGCGCGCCGGCCCGATCGCCGCGGCCGCAGCGCCGATGCGGGTGCCCCGCGCGAGCGGAGTCGGGGGCGGGAGGCGAACTGCTGCCCCCGGCCGACGAAGTGATCACGCGAACCGCGAACTGACCGCCCCGTGTGTTCGTCTTTCACGGGTGGGAGAATGATGTGGCCCCCAGAGCACAGGGCGTACCGCGGCACGGGAGAGGGATGTGACGGCGACAACGGCGACACCCGGGCAGTCGTATTCGCCTCCCGCACCGCCCCGGCGCGGTACCGCCGCCGCCCTCCGGGACGTCCTCGTCCTCATGAGTCTGCCGCTGGCGGCCGTGCTCGTGGTGCCCGGGGCGTTCGCCGGTGGGGGGACCCGGCGGTGGTTCGGGGGGCGGGCCGAGAGTCAGCGGGCCGAGGCTCAGGCGGCCAAGGACGCCGCCGCGGCCGCCTTCTACGAGCTGGACACCGCCCAGCGGGATCTGCGGATCTCCATAGAGACCATCTCCGCCGTCGACGACTCGCCGGCCGCCCGTCGTGCCGTCTCCGACTTCGAGGCGCTGGGGCGGCGGATCGACGAAGTGAGCAACCGTTACATCCAGGCCATCGACGCCTATGACCTGGACCGGGATGATCTGGAGGCCGCCGCCGCCTCGCGGGCCCGGGGGGAGATCACCCGCGCCAAGGACGAGCTTGTCGCGGTCAAGCGGGAGCTGGACCGATTCGGGGAGTCGCTCGCGCCGCTGCTCGGCAAGGCCGAGACGCAACTGGCGCGGCTCGCGCCCGCCGTGGAGCGGGCCCGGCAGGCGCTGCTGGCGGCCAGCAACGCGCTGGACGCCGTACGGAAGACGCAGCTGCGGGCCGATGATCTCGCGGCTCGGCTGGCCGCCCTCTCTCCCGAGTTGACCAAGCTCAATCAGGGGGCCGCGCAGCACGGCGCGCAGGCCACGCTGGAGCGGGCCGGGCGGGTGCAGCGGGAGGCCGAGGCGATCCGGGTCGAGGCGGAGCGGCTGCCGGAGAAAGCCGCCGAGATCGATCACCGGCTGGTGAGCCTGCGGACGCGCGCGCAGGCGCTGACCACCCGGGCCGGGCAGGTGGACCCGGTCCTGAGCGAGCTGCGGCGGCGGTTCGCGGCGGCCTGCTGGCAGGATCTTCAGCAGGTGCCCGAGCAGGCCGCCCAGAACGTACGGCAGGCCGAGCGAAAGCTCACGGAGGCGCAGGCCGCGCGGGACGCGCAGAAGTGGGCCGAGGCCACCTCGCTGCTGGCCACCGTACGGGCGCTGCTCAACAGCACCGACGAGGCCGTGTCGGCGGCCGGTGACCGGCTGAGCCGGCTGAACGCCGTGCAGAAGGATCCGCAGCAGGAGGTCGAGCGGACCCGGTTCGCGATCCGGGACGCGCAGCGGCTCGCGATGTCGGGGCGGACCAGCCCCGATCCGCGGCACGCGCGCCCGCTGGACGACGCGGTGGCGCGGCTGGACCGGGCGGTCGGATCGTTGCAGGGGCGGCACCCGGACTACTGGCACTTCCTGACGGAGACGGAAGCGGTACGGCAGTCGGTCGCGCAGGTGGTCACTCGGATCCGGGAGGACCGGGGCACCGGCGGTCACTGAGGCGTTTGCCGAAGCGCCGTCGCGGGCGGATATTGGGTAGCGTCCCGCATTCAACACCAGGAGGCGGAGATGGCCTCACACGTCACGCACCCGGGGACGCGGCGGAAGAAGATCACCTTCGACGAGGCGCTGCCCGTCGACCACCGCCTGAACAGGGTCTACCGGATCGGGGCGGGCCTGATGGGCCTGTTCCTGCTGGCCTTCGGCATCCTCGGACTCACCGACAACATCGGCTTCTTCGACACGGGCGGGAACACCGCGATCGGCCTGAACACGAACGGCGCGCTGAGCGTGCTGTCGATCTGTGTCGGGCTGCTGCTCTTCGTCGGCATGGTGGTCGGCGGGAACTTCGCGTCCACGCTGAACATGGTGCTCGGCGTGCTGTTCATCCTGAACGGCTTCCTGTTCCTCGGCCTGCTCGGCACGGACGCGGACTTCCTGGCCTTCAGGATCCAGAACGTGCTGTTCAGCTTCGTGGTGGGCCTGGTGCTGATGGTGTTCGGGATGTACGGCAGGGTCAGTACGAACCTGCCGCACGACAACCCGTACTGGCGGGCCCGCCACCCCGAGGCGGAGCCGCGGGCCGGATCAGAGCCTCGGGTGCGGTAGGCGTAGTGGTCGTTCGTGCGTAGGCCCGTCTTGATGGGCCCGTTTCGGGGGGGGACGATCACTCAGTCCCAAGGGGTCCGATGCCCAGGTCCTCGCGCATGAGACGACGCATCTGAGCCATGGCCGTGCGCCGCTGCGCTATCAGGGGTGCTTCCTCGGCAGATCCGACAGCCACCCCCCGGGCGTAGGCGTCGCGCATCGCACGCCAACTGTAGAACGCCTCGTTCCCTGCCGCCACGACCTGGGGCGGGCCCACGAGCCAGAGGCGCTCACTTGCTGTGTAGATACCGCTGCCACGGAAGGTTTCCCGCACGGCGGAATCACGCGCCGAGTCGGACATGTGATCGCCCAAGGCGACGGCGCGTATCTCTTCACCTGCGGCTTTAAGGGCGGAAACGAACTCGGTGTACACCTCGCGCCGTACCTCCAGCGCGTGCCTGGCCTCCTCTCGCCGCCACCGGTTGCGATCTCCGATCAGAGTGGCCGAGATGCCGATGACGGCACCGGCCAGTGTAGAGAGCAGAGGCATCCAGTCCATGTGCCGCAGCTTGTCCGAACCGGTGCGCCAGCACCAGTGGTCCCACTACAGACGCGGCACCCGCGGCGGCCGGCGGTTACGGGACAGCCTTCAGGCGGTACGCCTGCTCCGCCAGTACAGGTATGCGCCGGAAACAGTACACACAAGACTTGGCAACAAAAATACGGCCTCCCAGGGCCCATGGCCACGGAGAATTCTCGAGACAGCGAAAAGACCCATCCCAAGACCCAGAAAAATGTTGGACCAGGCAGCAGTAGAACTCAGATCCCGCGCAGGACCGATAACCGTGTACACACCCGCAAGATGTAGTAGGGCTCCCGACACAAGGAGTCCCGCCACACCAAACCCGGCGATATATGCGACTATTTCCACAGGTATCCTTTTCCGAGGCGTTTCGGTCCCAGCCATTGGGTGCTTGCGGGTAAATCTGGACCAGGCGGCACGCCGACTCGGCCCCGCAGTTCGACGTGCAGCGAAATAGCCTTCGTAAAATGACCCCAGGCAGGGTCCTTGCGCATGTGTCCGGCGATACGCCTTCAACTGAGGACGGTTGTAAGGCACCTGGCAGGAAGGTGCCTCGACGGCTCACCGGTATGTACGGCCGGGGGGGGGGGGGGGCGCCGGCGGGGCGCCCCCCC
>NZ_JBFBJL010000108.1:0-21403 GCF_040686075.1 Streptomyces sp. NPDC086519 | reverse complement strand
CTCTCCTTGAATTTTAAACAAATGACGCGTAAGGTGGAGGGAGAAAGCCACGGCCGGGGAGGCCCCGTCTGCCCCGGGCGAACCTGGCGCGCTCGCCGTGCCGGAGGAGGACGCCGCGGTCGGCGGGCCGGTCGTACGCGATGACTGCGGCGACCGGCAGGCTCATGGCCGCGACGGCGGCGGGAGGGGTGCGGACGCGCCGCAGCCGGTTGGCCGCCGGGCCAGGCCGGTGTCCCTTCGCCGGCCGTCCGCGGGCGGTTCGGGCGCCGGCCGTGGCGGCCGCATATTGGTTTGCCGCCGACCGGACCGGCCGGATAGGAAGTTCGCATGCTGAGAGGCGACACGGTCGGGCTCAGGGCCCGGCACGAGGAGGACATCCCGGTTCTGCGGGCCGAGCTCTACGACGACGTGGTCTACGGTTCGCGGACCGGGAGCGAGCCGTGGCGGCCGGTCTCGCCGGACTCGAAGGACCCGCAGCTCACGGTGGAGCACAAGGGGGAGGACAGCGTCAAGTTCTCCGTGGTCGAGCTGGCGGGCGGCACGCTGGTCGGCAGCGCGACGCTGTGGGGCATCGACAACCACAACCGCTTCGCGCACATCGGGCTGGGACTGTTGCCGTCCGCCCGCGGCAAGGGCCACGGCGCCGACGTGGTCGCGGTGCTGTGCCACTACGGTTTCGTCGTGCGCGGCCTGCAACGGCTGCAGATCGAGACGCTGGCCGACAACACCGCGATGCTGCGCGCCGCCGAGCGCAACGGCTTCGTCCGTGAGGGCGTGCTGCGCTCCTCGGCCTGGGTGATGGGCGAGTTCCTGGACGAGGTGCTGCTCGGACTCCTCGCCGACGAGTGGCGGCCGGCCTCGAAGACCTGAGCCCCCGGGGCGGACGGCGTCCCCCTCGGCGATGCCAAAAATGCTGGTGAGAGCCTATTCGGTCCCATCCCTGGCTTAGTTCAACTAGAACTGGTATCAGTTCTGAAACATCGTCAGGAAGGGTGGCGGGGCGCCATGACCGAGTTCCTGGAACACGGACAGCTGTTCATCGGCGGGGAGTTGACCGACCCCCTGGGCAAGGACGTCATCGAGGTGGTCTCTCCGCACACCGAGGAGGTCTTCGGGCGGGTGCCGCATGCCTCGCGGGAGGACGTGGACCGGGCGGTGGCGGTGGCGCGGCGGGCCTTCGACGAGGGGCCCTGGCCGCGGATGACGCTCGACGAGCGGATCGAGGTCGTCACCCGCATCAAGGACGCGATCGCGGTCCGGCACGAGGAGATCGCCCGGGTGATCTCCTCCGAGAACGGTTCGCCGTACTCCTGGAGCGTCCTCGCGCAGGCCCTCGGCGCGATGATGGTCTGGGACGCGGCGATCAGGGTCGCGCGTGACTTCACGTACGAGCAGACGCGCGACGGGGTGCTCGGGAAGATCCTGGTACGCCGGGAGCCGGTCGGGGTCGTGGCGGCCGTGGTGCCCTGGAACGTGCCCCAGTTCGTGGCCGCCGCCAAGCTGGCCCCGGCGCTGCTCACCGGCTGCACGGTGGTGCTGAAGCCGTCCCCGGAGTCGCCGCTGGACGCGTACATCCTCGGTGAGATCACGAAGGAGGCGGGGCTGCCGGACGGGGTGCTCTCCATCCTTCCCGCGGACCGTGAGGTGAGTGAGTACCTGGTCTCCCACCCGGGCGTCGACAAGGTCTCCTTCACCGGCTCGGTCGCGGCCGGCAAGCGCGTGATGGAGGTCGCCGCGAAGAACCTCACCCGGGTGACCCTGGAACTCGGCGGCAAGTCGGCGGCCGTCGTGCTCCCGGACGCGGACGTGGCCGCCGCCGTCGCCGGCATCGTGCCGGCGGCCTGGATGAACAACGGCCAGGCGTGCGTCGCCCAGACCCGCATCCTCGTCCCGCGCTCCCGCTACGACGAGTTCGCCGACGCCTTCGCGGCCGCGGCGAGCGCCCTGAAGGTCGGCGACCCGCTGGACCCGGCCACCCAGGTGGGCCCGCTGGTCGCACGCCGCCAGCAGCAGCGGAACCTGGACTACATCCGCATCGGCCAGGAGGAGGGCGCCAAGATCCTCACCGGTGGCGGGCGGCCGGCGGGGCTGGACAAGGGCTGGTACGTCGAACCCACCCTCTTCGGCGATGTCGACAACTCCATGCGGATCGCCCGCGAGGAGATCTTCGGCCCGGTGATCTGCCTGCTCCCCTACGGGGACGAGTCCGAGGCCCTGAAGATCGCGAACGACTCGGACTACGGGCTGAGCGGAAGCGTGTGGACGGCGGACGTGGCACACGGCATCGAGGTCGCGCGGCAGGTCCGCACGGGGACCTACTCCGTGAACACCTTCAGCCTCGACATGCTGGGCCCCTTCGGCGGCTACAAGAACTCCGGTCTGGGGCGGGAGTTCGGTCCGGAGGGGTACGGCGAGTTCCTCGAACACAAGATGATCCACCTGCCGGCCGGCTGGGAAGGATGAGAGGCCGCCATGGGTGACCGCTGGCACGTCGAGGTCGACCGTGCCCTCTGCATCGGCTCGGCCCAGTGCGTCCACCGGGCCACCGGCTCCTTCCGCCTCGACTCCGCCATGCAGTCCCACCCCGTGGACCCGGAGACGGACGCCAACGGAAAGATCCTCGACGCGGCGGAGAACTGCCCGGTGGAGGCGATCACGATCACTCTGCTGGGCAGCGGGGAGCCGGTGTTCCCACCGGAGGACTAGGGCCCACAGGCCCCAGGGGCCTCTACCGGGCCTGAAGGGCCGCGAACACGGCCCGGGGGCGGGTGCCGTCCGGCTGGTCCCAGGCGCCGGTGACGTGCCCGACCGCGCCCTCGGGCGGGGTCGGGCCGGGGGCCAGCACGCGCCGCAGCCGCAGTACCAGGCCGCTGTCCGGTACGGCGAACTCGGTGCTCTCGTCGGTGTCGACGGGGGCGCCGAGGCCCGGCAGGGGGCCCTCGCCGGCGTAGGAACGGGCGACCTCCCGGTCGGGGGTGTCGGTGATGCTCTGCGCCTGTGCCTGCGTACGGCCCTCGATCAGGGCGAGCAGCCCGGCGGTCAGGACCGGGTCGTGGCAGCCGTCGTAGACCCAGCGGGTACCGAGGACCCCGTGCTCCGTGGTGCCCACGAGCGCGTGTCCGGCGCCGTCGAGCGGGGCGCCGCGATACGTGAGCGGTACGAGGTACGCCCCCGGCTCCCGGGTGCCCTCCGCACCCTCCGCTCCGTCGGCGGCCGCGGTGACGATCATGAACTCGATCCCGACCTCGCCCGCCGGGTCGTCGAGCCGGAACCCGCCGGCCTTCACCAGCTCCGGTGCGGCGGGGCCGTGGTACCAGGGGCGGGTGGGCAGCCAGCCGGCGAGGAGTTCGAGCTTGGTGGGCTTGAGGGTGGTGCGGTGGATGAGTGCCATGGGGTGGATTCTGCGTTCGGGGAAGGGCGCCTCGCCAGGCGGTTTCCGCCCCGGCTGCCACGGAGTCCTGCCAGGTGGCCGGGGTGCCGTTCCGCGGTCCTGGCGGACGCGCCAGGAAAAGTCAAAAAAATCATTGATTGGGGGGTTCCTATACGCTCTGCCCGTTCTATCCTGGTATTGGCCTACGAGGCGAGTGAGGGAGTCCGAGCGGAGTAGCCGACTCAGGCGTGACGCAGATGCAGATGCATCCGCCAGTGCCGACGTCGACGCTCGGGCTGAGAGGCCGGAAGGCAGCAGTTGGGCCGCACGGCGACCTCCACCACCTGATCCGGACCATGCCGGCGAAGGGAACCCGTCTCGTAGGTCCTCGTGCGTCCTGGGGCCCCTACGGCTTCGCGTCCGGCTCCGTCAGGTCGATCAGGCGGCACACCGTCTCGATGTCGATCTTCACCTGGGCGATGGAGGCGCGGCCCGAGAGCCAGGTGATCAGGGCCGAGTGCCAGGTGTGCTCGATCACCCGGACGGCGGACAGCTGGGCGGGGGTGGGGTCGGTCAGGCCCATCGCGTCCAGGATGATCGCCGTCGTCTGCCGGGAGACCTGGTCCACCTCGGGGGAGACGCTGCGGTCGGCGAAGGTGAGGGCCCTGACCATCGCGTCGGCCAGGTGCGGCTCCCGCTGGAGCGCGCGGAAGGCCCGCATGAGGGTCTCGGCGACCCGCTCGGAGGCCGTCTCGCCCGCCGGCGGCTTCTTGCGCAGTGTGCCGTGCATGTGCTCCAGCTGGTCCTGCATGGTCGCCACCAGCAGATGCACCTTGGACGGGAAGTACCGGTACAGGGTGCCCAGGGCCACCTGGGAGGACTCGGCCACCTCGCGCATCTGCACCGCGTCGAAACCGCCCCGGCTGGCCAGCTGGGCGCTCGCGTGCAGGATCCGGCGGCGCCGGGCCTCCTGCCGCTCGGTGAGCGGCGGGGTGGCCGATCTGGCGCCGATGTCCACCTTGGCTTCCGCAGGCATGGGTCCCGTCCGTGACAGTCGGTGAGGGCAGTGCTCAGGGCGAGTGATCAGACAGCATGGCAGGGGTTCCCGCCGTGGCGCGAATCACCCGATCCACTGCTCACTCCGCCCCTACCTGCCGGTAGATTCAGAGCCTCTTGGACGATCAAGTCTGAAACTTGTTCTAGATTAGCGTCCCGGCGTAACCTCACGGGAAAGTGCAGGGAGAAGGGGGCCCGGAGTGACCGCTGAGGCCAGTCGGGCGGGTGCCGACGAGGAACCCGCCGCCGACGGCGAGCGACCGCTCGACATCGCGCTCCTCACCTATAAAGGGAACCCGTTCTGCGGCGGCCAGGGTGTCTACGTACGGCACCTGTCGCGCGAGCTGGCCCGGCTCGGGCACCGGGTCGAGGTCGTCGGCTCGCAGCCGTACCCCGTCCTCGACGAGGGATACCCGGGCCTCACCCTCACCGAGCTGCCCAGCCTCGATCTGTACCGCTCCCCGGACCCCTTCCGGACGCCCGGGCGGGACGAGTACCGGGACTGGGTCGACGCCCTCGAAGTGGCCACCATGTGGACCGGCGGCTTCCCCGAACCGCTGACCTTCTCCCTGCGCGCCCGCCGCCATCTGCGCGCCCGCGCCGGGGAGTTCGACGTCATCCACGACAACCAGACTCTCGGATACGGCCTGTTGGGGGACATCGGCGCCCCCCTCGTCACCACCATCCACCATCCCATCACCGTCGACCGGCAGTTGGAGCTGGACGCCGCCGAGGGATGGAAACGGCGGTACTCCGTACGGCGCTGGTACGCCTTCACCCGGATGCAGAAGCGGGTCGCCCGCCGGCTGCCCTCCGTGCTCACCGTCTCCGGCACCTCCCGCCAGGAGATCGTCGACCACCTCGGCGTACGCGAGGACCGCGTCCACGTCGTCCACATCGGCGCCGACACCGACCTCTTCGCGCCGAATCCCGCCGTCCCCCAGGTACCCGGCCGGATCGTCACCACCTCCAGCGCGGACGTCCCGCTCAAGGGGCTCGTCTTCCTCGTCGAGGCCCTCGCCAAGGTACGGACCGAGCACCCGGCCGCCCACCTCGTCGTCGTCGGCAAGCGGCCCGCCGAGGGGCCCGTCGCGCAGGCCGTGGAGCGGTACGGCCTCCACGGCGCCGTCGAGTTCGTCAAGGGCATCTCCGACGCCGAACTCGTCGACCTGGTCCGATCCGCCGAGGTCGCCTGCGTGCCCTCGCTCTACGAGGGCTTCTCGCTGCCCGCCGCCGAGGCCATGGCGACCGGCACCCCGCTGGTCGCGACGACCGGCGGCGCGATCCCCGAGGTCGCCGGGCGCGACGGCGAGACCTGCCTGGCCGTGCCCCCCGGCGACGCGGGCGCGCTGGCCGCCGGGCTCGGCCGGCTGCTGGGCGACGCCGACCTCAGGCTGCGGCTCGGCCGGGCGGGCCGTGAGCGGGTGCTGCGCCACTACACCTGGGCGCGCGCCGCGGAGGGCACCGTGGCCCACTACCGCGAGGCGATCGCCCGCCGTGCGGGCGACGCCGTACCAGCCCGCCCCGCGCCCCGCGACCCCGGCCGTTCCGCGGCCTCAGCTGGTGTTCGTCACGAGAGTGAAAGCAGGGCCACGTGCTGACCGTCGACTTCTCCCGGTTCCCGCTCGCGCCGGGCGACCGCGTCCTGGACCTCGGCTGCGGGGCCGGCCGGCACGCCTTCGAGTGCTACCGGCGCGGCGCCCAGGTCGTGGCCCTCGACCAGAACGGCGAGGAGATACGCGAGGTCGCCAAGTGGTTCGCGGCGATGAAGGAGGCCGGCGAGGCCCCGGCGGGCGCGACCGCGACCGCCATGGAGGGCGACGCGCTGGCCCTCCCCTTCCCCGACGAGTCGTTCGACGTCGTCATCATCTCCGAGGTGATGGAGCACATCCCCGACGACAAGGGCGTGCTCGCCGAGATGGTGCGGGTGCTGAAGCCCGGCGGCCGGATCGCCGTCACCGTGCCCCGCTACGGCCCCGAGAAGGTCTGCTGGGCGCTCTCCGACGCCTACCACGAGGTCGAGGGCGGCCACATCCGCATCTACCGGGCCGACGAACTGGTCGGGAAGATCAAGGAGGCCGGTCTGCGGCCGTACGGCTCCCACCACGCCCACGCGCTGCACTCGCCGTACTGGTGGCTGAAGTGCGCGTTCGGCGTCGACAACGACAAGGCGCTGCCGGTGCGGGCGTACCACAAGCTGCTGGTCTGGGACATCATGAAGAAGCCGCTGGCCACGCGGGTCGCCGAGCAGGCGCTGAACCCGGTCATGGGCAAGAGCTTCGTGGTGTACGCCACCAAGCCGCACCTGCCCCGGACCGAGGCCGGCGCCAAGGCCGCGTCCGACGCCGAGGCGGCCGCCAAGTGACCACCCCCCGGACAGAACACCTCGTCCTGCCCGGGGTCCTCACCGCCGAGCAGGCCGCCGCGACCGTCCGCGGCATCCTCGCCGTGCAGCGGGAGGACGGCGCGATCCCGTGGTTCAGAGGGCACCACCTCGACCCCTGGGACCACACCGAGGCCGCGATGGCCCTGGACGCGGCCGGGGAGCACGCGGCCGCCGAGCGGGCGTACAACTGGCTCGCCCGGCACCAGAACGAGGACGGCTCCTGGTACGCGGCGTACGCCGACGGCGCGCACGACGAGGTCACCGACCGCGCCCGTGAGTCCAACTTCGTCGCCTATATCGCCGTCGGCGTCTGGCACCACTACCTGTCCACCGGCGACGACACGTTCCTCGACCGGATGTGGCCCGCCGTCTACGCGGCCGTCGAGTGGGTGCTGCGGTTGCAGCGGCCGGGCGGCGAGATCGGCTGGCGGCGCGAGGACGACGGCACGGCGACCGACGACGCGCTGCTGACCGGGAGTTCGTCGATCCACCACGCGCTGCGCTGTGCGCTCGCCATCGCCGAGCAGCGGGAAGAGCCGCAGCCGGACTGGGAGTTGGCGGTGGGCGCGCTGCGGCACGCGATACGGCGGCACCCGGAGCGGTTCCTGGACAAGGACCGGTACTCGATGGACTGGTACTACCCGGTGCTGGGCGGGGTGCTGACCGGTGCGGAGGCGGGCGCGCGGATCGCGAAGGACTGGGAGCGGTTCGTCGTGCCCGGGTTCGGGGTGCGGTGCGTCGTGCCCAATCCCTGGGTGACGGGCGGGGAGTCCGCCGAACTGGCCCTGGCGCTGTGGGCGGTGGGGGAGTCCGACCGGGCGCTGGAGATCCTCCAGTCCATCCAGCATCTGCGGGACGCGGAGTCGGGGCTGTACTGGACGGGGTACGTCTACGAGGACGACGCGGTGTGGCCGCGGGAGCTGACGACGTGGACGGCGGGGTCGTTGGTGCTCGCCGTGGCCGCGCTCGGGGGGCATGACGCGACGTGTGCGGTGTTCGGGGGCGGGGAGCTTCCTTCGGGGCTTGAGGTGGATTGTTGCGCCTAGTGGGGCGGGGGAGCTGTGCGGTCGCGGGTGCGGCGCCGTGGTGGGCTGATCGCGCCCACGCGGCGGAGCCGCATATCGACAGAGCCCCGCGCCCCTAACGGGGCGTTGCACTGACCTGGGTTTTCAGTGGCGGTGCATGCGATTGGCTATCGCGTGGCCGACGAACAGGTAGACGACCGCTGCCAGGCCGTACCCTGCCACCACCCGCGCCCATGCCTTGTCGAACGTGAACAGGTCGTGTGACCAGCCGGCGAGCCAGCTGGCCGCGTCATGGACGAACTGGACCAGGCTGTTCGCCCGGTTCGCGTCCAGCAGATACATCAGGATCCACAGGCCCAGGATGAGGGCCATGATGTCGGCGACGATCGCGACGACCCTACCGGCCTGATTGGCACCGCGTTCAGAGGACATACCCTGCGCCTTGCCGCTGAACGGTCCTTGAAACCTTGACGGCGTTCTCCCCGAGTGGCGAGGTGCCGCCATCTGGGTGACGCTGCCGGAGGAAGCACCCACTCGGGGACGACACCGAGACACACGGGAGGACCCCGTGCCCGTACCGATGCGGCGCCTCGTCGTCGCGCTCACCGTCTGCTGCGCCCTGGTCGCCGGCGTCACCGCCTGCGCCGACAGCACCCGGAGCAAGGCCGTGGACACCGGCATGGTGGCGGCCCCGCTGGCCGCCACACCCAGTCCGAGCACGTCCGCGCAGAAGCAGAAGTTCGCCAAGACGCGGTTCGTCGCCAACGCGGGTCTCGCCGCCGGCGCGACCTACCAGTGGATCGTGAAACCGTGGAAGGGCGGCAAGTTCAAGAAGGGCGCCCACGGCCGCACGTACACCCTGATCAAGGCCGCCGCCGCGGGCGCCTTCGCCTACAACAGGCTCAAGGCCGCCAAGCGGAACGCCGAGGGCGACCCGTTGCTCGCCAAGGCCATCGCACCGCTCTCCGCCGCCATCGACGGGCTGAAGGACCTGCCCGCCAAGCTCCGCAAGGGCGACGGGAACGCGGCCGGTGCCTTCGACGACGTCATCAACAAGGTCAAGGACGCCGGGCGCAGCGCCGGCGCCCCGGTGAAGAACCAGGTGCCCTCGGCCGGTCAGCTGGCCGGACGTTAGGAGTTCAGCTCGGCGAGCACCCGCAGCGTGTGAGGGTCCGGGGCGAGGGCCAGCAGGTCGGTCACCGGGCCCTTGCGCCACAACTCCAGCCGCTCGGCGATGCGTTCGCGCGGGCCGACCAGCGAGATCTCGTCGGCGAACGCGTCCGGCACCGCCAGCACCGCCTCCTCCCGGCGCCCGGACAGGAACAGCTCCTGGATCCGCCGGGCCTCCTCCTCGTACCCCATGCGGGCCATCAGGTCGGCGTGGAAGTTGCGGGCCGCGTGGCCCATCCCGCCGATGTAGAAGCCGAGCATGGCCTTCACGGGCAGCAGCCCGGCCGCCACATCGTCGCAGACCCTGACCTGGGCCATGGGGGCGACCAGGAAGTTCTCGGGGATGTCGGCGACCGCCGGGCCGTACACCTCGGGCCGGCTCGGTGCCCAGTACAGCGGCAGCCAGCCGTCGGCGATCCGGAGCGTCTGGGCGACGTTCTTCGGCCCCTCGGCGCCGAGCAGGATCGGCAGGCCGGCACGGAGAGGGTGGGTGATCGGCTTCAGCGGCTTGCCGAGACCGGTCGCGTCCGGCCCCCGGTACGGCAGCGCGTGAAAGCGCCCGTCCACCGCCACCGGCCCCTCGCGGCGCAGCACCTGCCGTACGACGTCCACGTACTCCCTGGTCGCGGTCAGCGGCGACTTCGGGAACGGGCGGCCGTACCAGCCCTCGACGACCTGCGGTCCGGACAGCCCGAGCCCGAGCAGCATCCGGCCCCCGGACAGATGGTCCAGGGTCAGCGCGTGCATCGCGGTGGTGGTCGGCGACCGGGCCGCCATCTGGGCAACGGCCGTACCCAGCTTGATCGTCGAGGTCTGCGCGGCGATCCAGGTGAGCGGGGTGAAGGCGTCCGAGCCCCAGGACTCCGCCGTCCACACCGAGTCGTACCCGAGCCGCTCCGCCTCCCGCGCCAGCGGCACATGGTCCGCGGAGGGCCCGCGCCCCCAGTAACCGAGAGCCAACCCGAGCCGCATGGCCGCCTCCTGACTGAACGTCAGTTACATCATCAGCGGGGCGACTGTACGACAACGGCCCCTCACCCGGAAGGGCAAGGGGCCGTAGGGGCCGGGGTGTTCAGCCGCGCTGGATCCCGGAGGTGTCCTGGAGCACGCCACGGCGGCCGTCCTGGGTCTGGGCCACCAGGGCGGCGCCCCGCTGCTCCACCGCCAAGTACCAGGTGCCGGGCGCCAGTTCGGCGATCGGCGCGGTCGAGCCGTCCTCCGCGAACAGCGGCCGCGCCACCGGGACGGCGAACCAGAACGGCGAGAAGTCCGCGGCCGGCGGCTGCTGCGCGGCGGCCGGGGGCTGCGGCTGGCCGAACGGCTGACCGGGCTGCGGCTGGGCGCCGTAGGGCTGGCCGGGCTGCGGGGCACCGGCACCGGGGTAGCCGTAGCCGCCGGGGGGCTGGGCGCCGTAGGGCTGCGGGGCCGGCGGCTTGGGGGCCGGGACCAGGGCCGCCTGGAGGGCGGGGACCAGCGGGGTGGCGACGGCGGCCGCGGCCAGGACCAGGGCCGCGATCAGGCCGAGGATCAGACCGGAGCCCGCGCCCACGTCGAGGCTCTTGAACTCGTCGGTGAACGGGCCCAGCGGGTCGATGGTCGACCAGAACGCGGTCCACACGGAGAAGACCGTGAGGCCGACGCCGATCTGGCCCAGGTCGAGGCCTACGAACCTCAGCGGCTGCGGCAGTGCGCGGGCGAGGACGATCAGGACCGCGCCGGCGATTCCGCCGACGTACATGCTCATCACCAGGCCGAGGTTGTCCCAGGCGTTCGGGGCACCGTTGCCGGACTTGTCGAACGTGTCGAGGAACGACGCGATGAACAGCAATACCGCTGCACCGATCACCGCGCCGTCGCCTCTAGTGAGGGAGCGGATATTCACTTCAGGTCCTTCGTAGGTCGTCTCGGCGGAGGAGGCGTCGCGGGGGTGTGCCCCTCATCGTTGGAAACCGATCGTAGGAATCGTAGGACGGACACTATCGTCCGAACGATCAGGGTGTCCGCCCCGAGGGGCCCGCCGATGCCTAACCGCGCAGGAAACTCACGATTCCCTCAGAGATTCCCTGTGCCGCCTTCTGCCGCCAGGCGCCGCTGGTCAACAGTGCCGCGTCCTTGCTGTCGCGCATGTTGCCGCACTCGATGAACACCTTGGGAACCGTTGACAGATTGAGACCGCCGAGATCCGCGCGTACGTCGAGACCGGTGCCGTTGCCGACGTAGTTGGACGGCGCGGAGCCCGTGACCTTCGCGAAGCCGCTCTCGACGCGCTCGCCGAGGGTGCGCGCGGAGGCGACGATCGGGCGGGTGTCGGCGGCGCCCGAGTGCACGGACGCGGGCAGGATGACGTGGAAGCCGCGGTCGCCCTCGGGTGCTCCGTCGGCGTGGAGGGAGATGGCCGCGTCGGCGTGCGCGGCGTTGCCGATCTCCGCGCGCCTGGTCACACACGGCCCCCAGGCCGGCCGGTCCCCGTCATGGGTCAGCTTCACCGTGGCGCCCTGCCGCTCCAGCAGGGTCCGCAGCCGGTGCGCGACGTCGAGGGTGAAGCGGGCCTCGCTGTACCCGGCGTTGGTGGACGTACCCGTCGTGTCGCACTCCTTCCAGTTCGTCCCGATGTTCACCTTCTGGTTGATCTCGGACGTGTGCTGGAAGTTCCCCGGGTTGTGCCCCGGGTCGATGACGACGACCTTGCCTCGCAGCGGCAGGGCCGCGCTCGGGCTCGCCACCTTGGCGTCGTCCGTCGGCGACACGGGCGCCGACTTGGGTGTCGCCGGGTCCGCCTGCCCGGCAGCGCCTGCGCCGGGGCTCCCGCCGGGCCTGCCCGCCCCCTCGTACACCACCCATCCGAGCAGCGCACCGGGCACCAGCGCGGCAAGACCGACAGCGAGCGGCGCCCGCCGGAACCGGCGCTGCCGCGGGGGATCGAATTCCGGGCCTGAGTACGACACGTCTGCGACTCTAACCGCGCCCTCAGATCCCTGCCCCCGTTCGCCGCAGGACGCGCAGCGAGTCGTGGGCCGAGACCTCCGTGAAGGCGCCCGACTCCAGGGCGCGGAGGTAGACGCGGTAAGGGGCCTGGCCGGTGAACTCGTCCGCCGGGTCGGGGAAGACGTCGTGGATCAGGAGGAGTCCGCCTTGGGCCACATGGGGGGCCCAGCCCTCGTAGTCGGCGGTGGCGTGCTCGTCGGTGTGGCCGCCGTCGATGAAGACGAGGCCGAGCGGGGAGTTCCAGAACGCGGCGATCTGCGGGGAACGGCCGACGACGGCGACCACGTGGTCCTCCAGACCCGCCCGGTGCAGGGTGCGCCGGAAGGCCGGCAGCGTGTCCATCAGCCCGATCTCCGGGTCGACCGTCTCCGGGTCGTGGTAGTCCCAGCCCGGCTGCTGCTCCTCGCTGCCCCGGTGGTGGTCGACGGTGAGCGCGGTGACCCCGGCGGCGCGGGCCGCGTCGGCGAGCAGGATCGTCGAGCGCCCGCAGTACGTCCCGACCTCCAGCAACGGGAGGCCGAGCCGCCCCGCCTCGACGGCGGCCGCGTACAGCGCGAGCCCCTCACCGACGGGCATGAACCCCTTCGCCGCCTCGAACGCGGCCAGAATCTCGGGCTTGGGGGCGGGGGCTGCCGCGGTCATGGGCGTCCTTTCACTTCACTGCGCTCGTCACTGCTCGTCACTGCGGTTCTCACTGAGCTCGTCACCGCGCTCGTCACTGCGGTCGTCGCCGTACTCGTCCGACCGTCCGGACAGCCATGCTGCCGCACACCTCCCCCGGCTGTTCGACAGGGGTGCGGACGGCGCCCCCGGGCAGGCGGGGGGACGCACCCGCGACCCGGTGTGTATCGGCCAAAGTGTTCGGATCGGTCGCCGGCCGGTCAACCCGACGGCCGGGAACCGGTTTTCAAGCGCACTCCAAGACCTACACTGACGCCGCCAACCCGCCCCACCTGTGACGGAGCACCGGTATGCGCTATCGCGTCCTCGGCAAGACCGGCATCGAAGTCAGCACCCACTGCCTCGGCACGATGATGCTCGGGGCCGTCGGCAACCCCGACCACGAGGACGGCGCCCGCATCATCCACGCCGCGCTCGACGCCGGCATCAACTTCGTGGACAGCGCCGACATGTACTCGGCCGGTGAGTGCGAGGAGATCGTCGGCAAGGCGCTCAAAGGCAGACGCGACGACGTGGTGCTCGCCACGAAGGTGCACTTTCCGCTGGGGGAGGGCCGCAACCGCAGCGGCAACTCGCGCCGCTGGATCCTCAAGGCCGTCGAGGACAGCCTGCGGCGGCTGGACACCGACTGGATCGACCTCTACCAGGTGCACCGCCCGGACCACACCACCGACATCGAGGAGACGCTGTCCGTCCTCAGCGACCTGGTGAGGGCGGGCAAGATCCGGGCGTTCGGCTCCTCCACGTTCCCCGCCGAGGATCTCGTGGAGGCGCACCACGTGGCGGAGCGGCGCGGGCTGATGCGGATGCGCACGGAGCAGCCGCCGTACTCGATTCTCGCCCGCGGCATCGAGCGGGCCGTGCTGCCCACCGCGCAGCGCCTGGGCATGGGCGTGCTGACCTGGTCGCCGCTCGCCTCCGGGTTCCTCTCCGGCTCCCACCGGGAGGGGCGGCCCGTCGACTTCACCACCGGCCGGGCCAAGCGCTATCCGCACCGGTTCGACCCCGCCGTCCCCGGCAACGCCGCGAAGTACGCGGTCGTCGAGCAGCTCATCGCGCTCACCGAGGAGGTGGGCTGCACCCTGCCGGAGCTGGCCGTCGCCTTTCCGCTGGTGCACCCGGCCGTGACGTCGGTGATCATCGGCCCGCGCACGATGGACCAGCTCACCGCGTCGCTCAAGGGGGCCGAACTGGTCCTCGACGACGCGGTGCTCGACCGCATCGACGAGATCGTGGCCCCCGGCACCGACCTCTACCGGGCCGACGGCGTCTGGCAGCCACCGTCCCTCACCGACCCCGCCGTCCGCAGGCGCCCGGCCGGGGAGCGCGCGGCCGCGGTGTAGGCGGTGGGAGCGGGGGGCGCCGGGCGGCCCGAACACCCAGGAGCCGACCGGCCGGGGAGCCGCCGCGCCCCGGGTCCGCGCCAGGCCGCCGGGTTCCGCGTGCCGGGCGCACGCCTGGAGCTGAGTGCCGCGTGCTTGGCCGGCCCGGTCGCGTGCGCCTTGCCTGCCGACCTGCTCACGGCGGCCCGCCGGCCCGTGCGCGCCGGGCCCGCCGGTTCCCGTGTCCGGCCGGCTGCCTCGCGTTCACGCGCGCTCGTTCTGCGGGATCTCGCGTCCGGTTCTCGCGTCCGGTTCACGCGTCCGGTTCACGCGTCCGGTTCTCGGGCCCGGTTCGTCCGTCCGCTTCGCGCGTCCGGTGCACGGGTCGCGCGGCGCCTCCGCCTGACGCCTCCGCCTGACGCCTCCGCCTGACGCCTCCGCCTGACGCCTCCGCCTGGCGGCTCCGCTCGGTGGGGACCGCGTGCGCGGCCCGCCGGTTCGGGTGCGTTCGGCCTCGCCGGTCGCGGTGGCCGGTCAGCCGGTTCGGGTGGCCCGGTCACGGGTTCCGTGCGCCCGGTCCCGCCGGCCCCCCCCGTGTCGCTCCGGTTCGCCCGCGTGCCGTCCCGGACGGTTGCCGGCGGCCTCGCGTGGTCCCGTGCCGGCCCTCTCCATGCTCCCGCTGACCGGATTGCGCAAAGTGGTGCATCGCGTGCGGTGTCGCCCGGCCAGTCGGCATTTGTCAATGCTTTGTAAAATGTGGCGAGTTTCAGGTCGGATGCCCTGCTTGGTGTTGGTGACTTCGCGCACAACGGCTTCTGCGCGGCGGGCGGAGCTATGCACTCCATTAATGGCCGAGAGGTGACCGTTCAAGCCTGTACAGGTGGAGAACCGAAGGTCATGGGCCTGGTCGGCGGATAAGTCCCGGCCTTCGTTCACCAAATCGGGCATACGAGCAGTGATCGGGACGGACGATTGAAGATCGGGGATCGGTTGACCTCGCTCACCGTTACCCATAAGATATTGACCGCTACACGGGAAGATCGCCGGTATCAAAGGCCACGGGGGGCCCCGATTATTGTGTTTTTCTGCTGCCTGTGAGTAGTTGCGCGTAGGCCCGTCTTGAGGCGAGCGCTCCGCAGGTCGACTGTCTCAGGATAATCCTGACGCAACCTCACCTGTCAGTTTCCACGGATTACCGAGGTGTTCGCGGCGAATCGCGGCATCTTGTCATCACTCGCGCCCACGAACGATGGTGCATCTCGCCGCCCTGACCTGGCTGCGAGCGCTTTCCATGCCCACTTTCGCCGAGTTCGGATGTCGAGGAATTCCTGTGTCTCATCGTGTTCTGGTGGTGCAGCCGGCGCCGAATCCTGACCGCGGGACAAACAACGGAAAATCCTTTGTCGAATCATTCGCTCTCTTCGAAACCCGGTCACAAGCTGTTCCGCGGAGGAACTTGATGGGTGTCGGTTCTGCACGGTTCAGCGAACTCTTCGGTTCCTTCCCGACCCCGGTCGCCGTCATCACGGCGGTGGACGGGACGGGCGAGCCCTTCGGATTCACCAGCAACGCGGTGTGCGCCGTGTCGGCCGCGACGCCGATGCTGCTCATCTCCGTGGGCAAGGGGTCCAGGACCCTGCCGGCGATCATGTCGTCGCAGGCGTTCGCCGTCAATTTCCTCTCCTCGTCCGGGCAGGCCGCCTCGCAGATCTTCGCGAGCAAGGCGACGGACAAGTTCGCCCGTTTCGCCTGGCAGTCGTCGGCCGTCGCCGAAGGAGCGCCGCTGCTCGTCGACATCGCCCTCAGCTACGCGGAATGCAGGGTGGAAAGCGCCATGGAGGTGAGCGATCACTGGCTCATCGTCGCCCGGGTCGAGGGCACTGCCGTATTCCCCCGCGAACCACTGCTCTACCGGCGGGGCGACTACGGCGTCTGGCCGCCGCAGAACGCCGACGCGGAAGAACTCTCGGCTTTCTGAGGAAGCGCCGCACACAGCTGTCGGTCATTCAAACAGAAAGGCATCGCATGGACATCGGAGCCGTGGACCACGTCGAGTTCTACGTCGGGGACGCCCAGCAGTCCGCGTTCTACCTCTGCACCGCGTTCGGCTTCCGCGTCTGCGGACAGGCCGGCCCCGAAACCGGACAGGCCGACCACCGCTCACTGCTGCTGCGGCAGGGCGGCATCGAGATCGTCCTCACCTCCGCCCTCAGCCCCGAACACCCGGCCGCGGCCTACGTGACCCGGCACGGGGACGGCGTCGCCACCATCGCCTTCGAAGTGACCGACGCGGCCAAGGCGTTCGCGATCGCCGTGCAGCGCGGCGCCACCCCCGTCGAACAGCCCGCCGTCCACAGCAAGGACGGCACCGAGGTGATCACCGCGTCGGTGCTGGGTTTCGGGGACGTCGCCCACCGGTTCGTCCAGCGCGCCGGCGACCGCGAGCAGTTCCTGCCCGGCGTGATGGACATCTTCGCTCCCGACCCCGACGAGGGCGAGCACCTGCTGAGCACCGTGGACCACGCGGCGATCTGCCTGCCGGCGGGCCGGCTCCGGCCCACCGTCGCCTTCTACGAGAAGGTCTTCGGGTTCTCCCAGATCTTCGAGGAGTTCATCGAGGTCGGCAGCCAGGCCATGGACTCCAAGGTGGTGCAGAGCCCGTCGGGGAAGGTGACCTTCACCCTGATCGAGCCGGTCACCGGCCGCGAGCCGGGCCAGATCGACACCTTCCTGGCCCGCCACGGCGGCGCCGGAGTACAGCACCTGGCGCTGCTGTGCGACGACATCGTCTCCACCGTCGCCACCCTTCAGACCCGGGGCGTCAAGTTCCTGCACACCCCGGGCGCCTACTACGACCAGCTCCAGGAGCGCTTCGCACGCCCGGAGTTGAAGATCGAGGACCTGCGCCGCACCCACGTGCTGATCGACGAGGACCACTGGGGCCAGGTGTTCCAGATCTTCACCCAGTCCCCGCACGTGCGGAAGACCTTCTTCTGGGAGGTCATCGACCGGCACGGCGCCCGCACCTTCGGCAGCGGCAACATCAAGGCGCTCTACGAGGCCGTGGCCCGCGAGAAGGCCGTCTCCTGACCCTGGCACCACACGCATCCCGTCCATCGCACCAAGGACCCGTGAGGAAGACCATGACCGTTCAAGACGCCCGCGACTTCTCCCTGACCGACGAGGAACTCGGCCTGCTCCCCACCGACGAGGACGTCACCTTCTACGCCGAGCACGGCTGGTACCTGTCGAAGAAGCTCTTCACCGACGACGAGATCGAGCGGCTGGAGGCCGCCGGCGAGCGCTTCTACGCCGGCCACCGCGACCGGACGCTGCCGGTCCGCCCGCCCAAGCTGGCGTACTGGGAGCCGGAGCACGGCCCCGTCCAGCGGCACAACGACTACATCCACTACGAGGACGACACCATCGGCCGCATCCTGCGCAAGCCGCTGCTGGGCGCCGTGGCCGCGCGGCTCGCCGAGGCCGAGCAGATACGCGTCTTCCAGTCGACCCTCATCTTCAAGCCGCCGGTCGCCCAGGAGCAGTCGAACATCGTGCCCTGGCACTTCGACCGGCACTACTGGTCCACCTGCACCTCCGAACGCATGCTGACCGCCTTCATCCCCTTCCACGACTGCGGTGAGGAGATGGGCACCATCACGATGGTCGACGGCAGCCACCGCTGGAAGGAGACCGCCGAGAACGACGCCACCTCCCTCCACTTCGCCGAGCGCGACCGCCGCGAACTCGACCAGATGCTGGAGGACAACGCCGCCTACAACGGCGTCGAGGTCCGCAAGATCCCGGTCTTCATCCCGAAGGGCCACGTCAACTTCCACCACTGCCGCACCTACCACGGCAGCGGCGCGAACGTCAGCGACCGCCCGCGCCGCGCCATCTCCTTCCACCTACAGGACGGCGAGAACCGCTACCGCGACTTCTTCCGCTCGGACGGCACCCAGGTCGCCTACAACCACGACGTGCTCGTGCGGCGCACCGCCGCCGGCACCCCGGACTACAGCGACCCGGAATTCCTCCCGCTGTTGTGGAGCAACCACTGATGCGCAGTGCCGCAGTGGTCGGGACCGGCCTGATCGGTACCTCGATCGCCCTGGCCCTTCGGGCCCGGGGCGTGACCACGTACCTGATCGACGCGGATCCGCAGGCGGCGCGGACCGCCGCCGAACTCGGGGCCGGCGTCGCCGGACGGCCCCGGGAACCGGTCGAGCTGGCCGTCATCGCGGTGCCGCCGCAGCAGGTCGCGGTGGCGCTCAAGGAGCATCAGACGAAGCGGCTCGCGGACGACTTCACGGACGCGGCGAGCGTCAAGGAGTCGCCCCAGCGGGAGGCCGCCCGGGCGGGCTGCGACCTGACGCGTTTCGTCGGCGGGCACCCCATGGGCGGCCGGGAGCTGTCCGGGCCGCTGGCCGCCCGCGACGACCTGTTCCAGGGCCGTCCCTGGGTGCTCACCCCCTCCCCGCAGACCCGGGCGCGGACCGTCGAACGCGCCGGGGAACTGGCCGAGTTGTGCGGAGCCCGGCCGGTCGTGATGGCCCACGCCGAGCACGACCGGGCGGTGGCGCTCACCTCCCACGCCCCGCACCTGGTGTCGAGCCTGCTCGCGGCGCGGCTGCTGCACGGCGACCAGTCCCAGCTGGGACTCGCGGGACAGGGGCTCCAGGACGTCACCCGCCTCGCCGGCGGCGACGTCGGGCTGTGGACCGACATCCTCGGCTCGAACGCCGCCGCGGTCGCCGACATCCTCGCCGAGTTCGCGGACGACGTGCACCTGGTGGTGGACGCCCTGCGCGGGCTCGGCGCCGTCCGGGAGCCGGAACAGCGCCGCACCCACACCGACCGGCTCTCGGCGGCCCTGACCCGCGGCGTCCAGGGCCGCGCCCGGATCCCCGCGCGCGGCACCGGGGCCCGGGGCCTGAGCACCGCTTACGCGACCGCGCCGAGGGGAGTCTGAAACCATGACCCAAGCCGCCCCGCCGCTCCCGCAGGCCCTGCCCCTCGCCGAGCTGCACGCCTCGCTCAGCGACCCGGTCCTCGACGCGATGAACTTCCTCAACGAGGTCGTCGGCCGCTTCCCGGACGCCATCTCCTTCGCCCCCGGCCGGCCCACCGAGGGCGACTTCGAACCGGAGGACCTCACCCGGCATCTCCAGACGTACACCACCTACCTGGAGAAGACCCTCGGCTGGTCCCGCGACCGGGTGCGCACCCAGCTCTTCCAGTACGGCCGTACCAACGGCGTCATCCACGAACTGATCGCCAGGACGGTCGCGAACGACGAGGGGATCCGGGTCCCGCCGGAAGCGATCGTGGTGACCACCGGGTGCCAGGAGGCCATGCTCCTCGTCCTGCGGGCGCTGTTCGCCGGCCCCGAGGACACCCTGCTGGTCAGCTCGCCCTGCTACGTGGGCATCACGGGCGTGGCCCGGCTCCTGGGCGTCCGGGTCCGGCCGGTGCCCGAAGGCCCCGCCGGACCCGACCCCGAGGCCGTGCTGGCGGCGGTCCGCGCGGCCAGGGCAGCCGGTGAACGCCCCCGGGCCTTCTACGTCGTCCCGGACTTCGCCAACCCGTCCGGCGCGAGCATGAGCGTCGCGGCGCGGGAGCGGCTGCTGGACCTGGCCGCGCGGGAGGACCTGCTGGTCCTGGAGGACGACCCGTACGGGTTCTTCGTCCGGACCGGCTCGGCCCGCCCGACGCTGAAGGCCCTCGACCGGGGCCGCCGGGTGGTGCATCTGGGGTCCTTCGCGAAGACGGCGCTGCCCGGCGCCCGGGTCGGCTACGCCATCGCCGACCAGGAGGTCGTCGGCCCGGACGGGCGGCGCACGCTGCTCGCCGACGAGCTGTCGAAGATCAAGAGCATGACCACGGTGAACACCTCGGCCGTCAGCCAGGCCGTCGTCGGCGGCATCCTCGTCGAGCACGACTGCCGGCTCCGCGAGGCGAACTCCGCGGCCGTCGCGTACTACCGCACGAACATGGACACACTGCTCGGCGAGCTGGAGCGGCACTTCCCCGCGGAGCGCCGGGCCGGGCTCGGCATCTCCTGGAACCGCCCGGACGGCGGCTTCTTCCTGGTCGTCGACGTGCCCTTCGCCGCCGACCACCAGGCCCTGGAGCTCTCCGCACGCGCCTTCGGCGTGCTGTGGACCCCGATGAGCGACTTCCACCTGGACGGCGGCGGCACCCGCCGGCTGCGGCTGTCGTGCAGCTCGCAGAGCCCGGAGACGATCGTCGAGGGCGTCGCCAGGCTGGCCGCCTTCATCACCGCGCAGATCAGTGAGACCACCGCCTGAGGGCGGGTGACGTGACCGACATCCATGGACCGCACGGCGAACGGAGAAGACGTGGTGCTGGCGCTGCACACCTACGAGGCGGCGGCCAAGGAGCGGTTGCCGGGACCGGTGTGGGACTTCTTCGCCGGCGGCAGCGGCACCGAGTCGATGCTGACGGCGGGGCGGGAGGCACTGGACCGCATCCGGCTGCGGCCGCGCTGTCTCGTCGACGTCTCCCGCTGCGACCCGGGCACCGAGCTGCTGGGTGCGCCGCTGGCCGCTCCGCTGGGCATCGCGCCCATGGCGTACCACCGGCTGGCCCATCCCGAGGGCGAGGTGGCGACCGCGCGGGCCGCGGGCGACGCCGGGGCGCTCCTGACGGTCAGCATGTTCGCGAGCCGGACGCTCGAGGACATCGCCGCCGCGGCCACCGGTCCCCTGTGGCTGCAGCTCTACTGGCTCAAGCGCCGGGACCTGATGGCGGACCTGATCCGCCGGGCCGAGGCGGCCGGTTTCCGGGCGCTGGTCCTGACGGTCGACGCCCCCAGGGTCGCGTTCCGCCCGCGGGACGCCGCCAACGGGTTCGCGGTGCCGCCGGGCATCCGGGCGGTCAACCTGGCCTCGGAGGTGATGGCCGCCTCGCACGGAAGCCGGGCCGGGGAATCGGCCATCGCACGGCACTCGGCCGAGCAGTTCGACTCCTCGATCACCTGGGACGACCTGGCCTGGCTGCGCGAGGTCTCGTCCCTGCCGGTGGTGCTGAAGGGCGTACTCACCGGGGACGACGCCAAGCTGGCCGTCAAGCACGGGGTCTCCGGGCTGGTCGTCTCCAACCACGGCGGCCGGCAACTGGACTTCGCCCGCAGCGCCCCGGACTGTCTCACGGAGGTCGTCGACGCCGTGGACGGCGGCTGCCAGGTCGTTCTCGACGGCGGCATCCGGCACGGCGCCGACATCGCCAAGGCCCTGTGCCTGGGCGCGGACGCGGTCATGATCGGCCGCCCCGCGCTCTGGGGCCTCGCGCCGAGCAAAGTAAGAAACCTTTATGGCAGCTTTCTTGCATGCGATTACCTGGTCGTCAAGATCGCCTTGTAGATCGACTGCACTGCTGACGAAAT
>NZ_JBFBJL010000107.1:0-22320 GCF_040686075.1 Streptomyces sp. NPDC086519 | reverse complement strand
TCCTGGTCGACGGCGATGACCTCCCTGTTGTCCAGGATGCCGAAGGTCGCCGCGGAGGCCTTGCGCAGGTCGGTGCCGATGAGCAGCGGGGCGGCGACGGACTCCCGGATCAGCTCCTGCAGCTTCCAGCGGCCGGTCGGGTTGAGCAGCTGCTTGATCGCCTTTCCGGGGATGTTGGCCCCGTAGAAGTAGCTGCTCTTGAGGAAGGAGGACTGGCCCTCGCTGTCGTTGACCAGGTTCGTCCACTCCTCCTCCGCGGCCGGGGTGACCTCGACGACGTCGTGGCCGTGGTCGCGCGCGTGCCTGAGCACGTCCATCACGTAGTCCACCTGGTCGCCGGAGTAGCGCGGGTTGTTGCCGAGCGCGCCGTGCGGACCGCCGGGGAAGAAGAAGTTCGGGAAGCCGGCGGTCGTGACGCCCAGGTAGGTGGACGGTCCGTCCGCCCAGTACTCCTCCAGCGCGAGTCCCTGACGGCCGCGCACACCCAGCCGGTTGAGCGCGCCGGTGCCGAAGTCGTAGCCGGTCGCCCAGATGATGATGTCGGCCTCCCGCACGCCCTCCGAGGTCTCCACGCCGGTCTCGGTGATGCGGACGATCGGGGTCTCGTTGAGATCGACCAGATGGACCGTCGGCTTGTTGTACGCCTCGTAGTAACCGGTGCCGAACGGCGGCCGGCGGCCGCCGTAGCCGTGCCCCTTGGGGATCAGCTTCTCGGCCGTCTCCGGGTCCTTGACGATGGAACGGATCTTGGCGGCGATGAACGCGCACCACTCCGCGTTGACCGTCGGGTTCGTGGTCATGTCGTAGTAGTGCTCGGAGAGCTTGGTGAAGCCGGGCCCGTTCCACTTCTGCTCGTAGAACTCCTGCCGCTGCTCCGGGGTGTCGTCGAGGCCCGAGCGCATGGTGATCTGGTGCAGGAATCCGCTCACCGAACTGTTCAGGGTGGAGCGGATGGGCTCGAAGCCGGCCTTCAGCTCGGCCTGCTCCTCGGGCGTGATCGGCCTGTTGTTGAGCGGGGTGAGCCAGTCGGCCACCTTCTGGTACACCGTCAGGGAGGCCACCTCGTCGGCGATCGCGGGGACGATCTGCACCCCGCTGGATCCGGTGCCGATCTGGGCCACCCGCTTGCCGGTGAAGTCCACCGGCGTCCTCGGCCAGCGGCCGGTGTGGTGCTGCTCGCCGCGGAAGTCCGCGCGGCCGGGGATGTCCGGCACGAAGGGTACCGAGAGGATGCCGGTCGCCGCGACCACGAACCGGGCCCGGCGCTCGGTGCCGTCGGCCGTGCGCACGGTCCACGTCCCGGACGGCTCGTCCCATACCGCTGAGGTCACCTTGGCATGGAAGGCGATGTGCCGGCGCAGGTCGAACCGGTCGACGACGTGGTTGAAGTACCGCTCGATCTCCGGCTGGCCGGCGAAGTGCTCCGACCACTCCCACTCCTCCCACAACTCCTTGGAGAACAGGTAGCCGTAGGTGTAGCTCTCGGAGTCGAAGCGCGCCTCGGGGTAGCGGTTCCAGTACCAGGTGCCGCCCACGCCGCCCCCGGCCTCAAGGAGCTGCACCGAGAAGCCGGCCTCGCGGGCCTGGTAGAGCTGGTAGATGCCGGTGACCCCGGCGCCGATCACCAGGACGTCCACCAGGTCCGCCGAGCTCCGCTCAGGTGCCTGCGCCTGCGTGGCGGACGCCGTTTCCGGCGCCTTCGTCGATTCGCTCATCTGCCCTCCAACGTGACAGGGGCCGCTGCTCCCGCGTGAGCCTGCAATGATGTTTCGACCAGTCGGTCGAATATTCAGGGCGAGCGTAGAGGAGGGGGTGGGCCCGATCAATGGTCGTGATGCTGCGGGTTCGGGATTCCCGGGGGCCTCGCCGGGTGCCGGGCGCCCCGAGCGGCGCGGGCGACCGGATCGGCCGGAGCATTGATTGTACCGACCGTTTGAATTAACTTTCGCTCAGGCGAACCGCACAATGACGTGGCAGAGGAGTCGCGCATGACGACCGAGGACGTCCAGGAGTCCACCGCAACGGGGTCCGGAACCACCGCCGACCTGCGAGCCGCCGGCTGGAAGGCCATGCGGGCGGCCCTGCCCGGCGTCTTCCCCGAAGGGGGGGTCGACCTGCGTGACGGCCGTCTCGGGGAGGAACTGGTCGACATCGGCCTGACCAGTGTCTGGGGGGCGATGTGGGCCCGCGAGGGGCTCGCCCCCCGCGACCGCAGTCTGGTCACGCTCGGCCTGCTGATCGCGCTGGGCGCCGAGACCGAACTGAAGACCCACGTCAGGGTCGCGCTGACCAACGGACTGACCCGGGACGAGATCGCCGAGGTCATCTACCACGCCGCCGGCTACGCCGGTTTCCCCCGCGCGGTGGCGGCCCGGACCGCGGCCCGCGAGGCGCTGGGCGAATAGCCCCGACCGGATGGCACCCGAACCACGCACGCAAGGAGCAACCATGTCACTGGAAGGAAAGGTCGCGGTCGTCACCGGCGGCGCCCGCGGGATCGGGCGGGCGGTCGCCGCCGTCCTCGCCGCCCGCGGTGCCGCCGTCGCCGTCTGGGACCTGAACGCCGAGGGCGCCGAGAAGACCGTCGCCGAGATCCAGGCGGCGGGCGGCACCGCGATCGCCGTGGGCGGGGACGCGGCCGACGCCGCGGTCGTCGCCGCCTCGGCGGCCCGGACCCGCGAGGAACTGGGCCCCGTCACGATCCTGGTGAACAACGCCGGGATCACCGGCTACGTGCCCTTCACCGGCATCAGCGAGGCCGCGTGGGACCGCATGATCGGCGTCAATCTCAAGGGGCCGTTCCTGGTCACCAGGGAACTGGTGCCCGACATGCTGGCGGCGGGCTGGGGCCGGATCGTCAACATCTCCTCCTCCTCCGCGCAGACCGGTGCCCCCGCCATGGCCCACTACGCCGCGTCCAAGGGCGGCGTCATCGGCCTCACCCGGGCGCTGGCGATCGAGTACGCGGACAAGGGCATCACGGTCAACCACGTCCCGCCCGGCTTCATCGACACCCCCCTGGTGCGCGAGGGGCCGGTCGACGTCGAGGCGGCCGCCGCCACCATGCCGATGAAGCGGGCCGGGCAGCCCGAGGACGTCGCCTACGCGGTGGCCTACCTCGCCTCGGAGGAGGCAGGTTACGTGACCGGGCAGAGCCTCAGCGCCAACGGCGGACGCTACCTGGTGTGAGCCGCGGCGGCGCGACACCGGCGGGTGTGCGGTGTTCGCCGGCCTTCCGGGCAGGTGCCCCGTCCCGCGGGGCACCGTTCCGGGAATCATATTGATTCATTCGACCGGTCGGTCTATTTTTCCCTCAGGGACACCCGCACCGCAACGCAACGGAGTCACGCATGACGATCGAGGGCATCACCGGGGGGAACAAGACCGGAGAGGTGCTCGGATGACGGCCCCGGACCGCATCCTGGTGGTGGGCGCCTCCGCGTCCGGGCTCACCACCGCGGAGGCCCTGCGGCGCAAGGGGTACACCGGCCGCCTCACGGTGCTCGGCGACGAGCCGCACGCGCCGTACGACCGGCCCCCGCTGTCCAAGCAGGTCCTGGCCGGCGACTGGGAACCCGGCCGGGCAGCGCTGCGCACCGGGGAGCACCTGGCGTCGCTGGACGCCGAGTTCCTGCTCGGCGACCCGGCGGTGGCGCTGGACGCGGCGGCCCGAACCGTGCGCACCGGCTCAGGCCGGGAGCTGTCGGCCGACGCGATCGTGATCGCCACCGGAGTACGGCCGCGGCGGCTGCCCGGGCAGGATGTGCCGGCCGGGGTGCATGTGCTGCGCACCCTGGACGACGCGCTGGCCCTGCGCAAGGCCCTCCTGGAGGGTACGCGGCTGGTGGTCGTCGGCGAGGGCGTCCTGGGTTCCGAGATCGCGGCGACCGGCCGCAGGCTGGGCCTGGACGTCACGCTGACCGGCCCCCTCGACGCGCCCATGGCGCTGCAGGTGGGCCCGCTGGTGTCCGGCGTACTGGCCGCACTGCACACCGAGCACGGGGTCCGCCTGCGGCTGGGAGACGGCGTCGTCGGCCTCGCCGGCGACGCGGCCGGCCGGGTCACCGGCGTACGGCTCTCCAGTGGGGAGACGCTGCCGGCCGACGTGGTGGCCGTCGCGATCGGCGCCGTCCCGGCGACGGAGTGGCTGGCGGACAGCGGACTGCGGCTGGACAACGGCGTGCTCTGCGACGCCACGTGCCGGGCCGCGGACGGGATCTACGCGGTCGGCGACGTGGCCCGCTGGCACCACCAGTGGCTCGGCCGGCCGGTCCGCCTGGAGAACCGTACGAACGCCACCGAACAGGCCGTGGCGGTCGCCGCGGCGATCCTCGGCGACGGCAGGCCGTACGCACCGGTCCCGTACTTCTGGACGGACCAGTTCGACGCCAGGCTCCAGGTCCACGGCTTCCTGCCCGCCGACGCCGAAGTGGACGTCGTCGAGGGCGAGTTGTCCGCCCGTCGGTTCGTCGCCCGGTACCGCAGCGAGGGCCGGGTCACCGGTGTCCTCGGCTGGAACATGCCCAAGCAGGCCCGCCTGCGGCGGCAGGAGATCGTCGACGCCGTCGACGCCCTTACCCCCACCCTCTGACAAGAGCCAAGGAGATCCCCCCCATGAAGGTTGTCGTCGACGAGGACAAGTGTGTCGCCGCCGGACAGTGCGTGGCCGCCGCCATGGACGTGTTCGACCAGCGTGACGAGGACGGCATCGTCGTCGTGCTCAACGAGAACCCGCCTGCGGAGCTGGCCGACGACGTCCGCAACGCGGCGGCGGTCTGCCCCGCGCTGGCGATCCGCATCGAGGACTGACGGCACGTCCCCCTTCCCCCCCGCCCCACACCTGGAGGAACGACCATGACCGAGGCAGACACCGGACCGGCCGCCGACCCGGAGATCTTCGACTACCCGGGAGCACGGGACCGCGCGTGCCCCTACGCCCCGCCGCCCGGGCTGCGTGCCCTGCACGACAAGGCGCCCGTGTCGCGGGGCCGGATCTGGGACGGCAGCACCCCTTGGCTGGTGACCGGGCACGCGGCGCAGCGCACGATCCTCTCGGACCCCCGGGTGAGCTCGGACGACAAGCAGCCTGGCTTCCCGCACCCCAACCCCGTCATGGCGGCGAGCGTCCACGAGCACCCGCTGACCATCTTCAACGCCGACGGAGCCGACCACTCGCGGATCCGCCGCATGATGACGCGGCCGTTCACCCGCCCCCGGATGGAGGCGCTGCGGCCGGAGATCCAGAAGTTCACCGACGACCTCATCGACAAGATGCTGGCCGGTCCCAAGCCGGTGGATCTGGTGACGGCGCTGTCGCTGCCGCTGCCCTCGCTGATGATCTGCGCGCTGCTCGGGGTGCCGTACGAGGACCACGAGTTCTTCCAGGAGCACGCCTCCTTCGCCACCAGGAGCGACAAGACCCTCGAAGAGCAGCGGGCGGCCAACCAGGCGCTGGGCGGCTATCTCGCCGGACTGCTGCAGCGGAAGACGGACGAGCCCACCGAGGACGTCGTCTCGGACTTCGCCGCGCGGATCAAGGCGGGCGAGTGCACCCTGCCCGAGGCCACCCTGCTGTGCATGATCCTGCTGATCGCCGGTCACGAGACCAGCGCCAGCATGATCACCCTGGGCACCGCGGCGCTCTTCGAGAACCCGGACCAGCTCGCGCTGCTGCGCGAGACCGACGACCCGAAGGCCGTCGCGGGCGCCGTCGAGGAACTGCTGCGCTACCTGACCATCCCGGCGCTCGGACAGCGGCGGATCGCCCGCGAGGACATCGAGATCGAGGGCGTGACCATCAAGGCCGGGGAGGGCATCATAGTGCCCCTGCCGGCGGGCAACTGGGACCCGCAGGCGTTCCCGCAGCCGGAGAAACTCGACCTCACCCGCGAGGCGCGCCACCACCACGCGTTCGCCTGGGGCATCCACCAGTGCCTCGGCCAGCAGCTCGCCCGCATCGAGCTCCAGGTCGTCTACGGAACGCTCTACCGGCGCATCCCCACCCTGCGCCTCGCGATCGACCGCGAGGAGCTGAAGTTCCGCAGGGACGACGCGCTCGCCTTCGGCATCCACGAGCTGCCGGTCACCTGGTAGCGCGACAACCGCCGGCCGCCCGCCCCGTCCGGGGACCACGGGGCGGGCGGCCCGGCACACCGGGGCCGACCTCGGGCCCACCTCAGGTCCACCCGCGGGTGGCGTACAACAGGAGTCACGCATGAGCGAGTTCAGCTTCGAAGGACGCGTCGCCGTCGTCACCGGCGCGGGCCGGGGCCTCGGCCGGGCCTACGCGCGCCTGCTGGCCGAGCGCGGCGCGCAGGTCGTCGTCAACGACCTCGGCGGCTCGATGGAGGGCGACGGCGCCGACGAGGGGCCCGCCCAGAAGGTCGTCGGGGAGATCACCGCGGCGGGCGGCACGGCCGTGGCCGACACCCACGACGTGGCCACGCCCGAGGGCGGCGCGGCGATCGTCGGTGCGGCGGTCGAGCACTTCGGCCGCATCGACGTCCTCGTCAACAACGCCGGCATCATCCGCTGGGCCGGGCTCCCCGAGGCCGACGCCGACAACCTCGAACGCCACCTCGCCGTACACCTGACGGGCTCCTTCAACACCCTGCGTGCCGCCTGGCCGCACTTCGTCGGCCAGCGCTACGGCCGGGTCGTCCTGACCACCTCCAGCGGCATGTTCGGGCTCCCCGACAACCTGGGGTACGCCGCCGCGAAGGCCGGCACGGTCGGCCTGGCCCGCAGCGCGAAGCTGGCCGGCGAACCGCACGGCATCAAGGTCAACCTGATCGCCCCGGCCGCGATGACCCGCATGGGCGGCGGCCCGGAGGAGGAGCCGGCCGAGCCCGCCGCCGGCGGTCCGTACATGCCCTCGGACGCGGTGGCCCCGATGGTCGCCTACCTCGCCCATGAGGACTGCCCCGTCAGCGGGGAGATCTACACCGCGGGCGCCGGCCGCTTCGCCCGCCTCTTCCTCGCCTCCACCCCGGGCTACGTCCACCGGGACGGCTCCGCCGCCGTCGAGGACGTCGCGAAGAACTGGGAGGCGATCAACGACGAGACCGGCTACTACGTGCCGTCCGACCTGATGGCGTGGTCCGGGGCCTTCCTCCGGCACCAGTTCCCGCCGGGTACGGACACCGCCGCCTCCTGACCGGGCGCCACCGGCCGGTGGCGCCCCCACTTCCCTCCGCCTTCCTCCGCTTTCCTTTGCTTTCCTCCGCTTTTCATGCTGCGCGAATTGTGTTGTTCGCGCGGCATTTTTCTGTTGCCCGGAAGTCGCACTCTGCGGGGAATTTCTCCGGTCCGGAGGATTGATTGTACCGACCGTTAGGTCTACGTTACGTGCGAAGCCGGGCGGCGCCACGGGTGTGGTGCTCGCGCCGGCGCCTCCCCGCACTTCGCATGGGCCGACGAGATACGTCGGCGTTCCGGATCGGCCGGCTCACGGCTGTGCCCGTCCGATCTCCCCTCCGGCAAGGCGCGTCAGCCGTGTCTGTCCGCGGCGGCTTCCCGCGCCCCCGACCGTCCACGGAAGGCCCTCATGTCCCACACGCAGACCGCTCCGCCGCAGGCGGACAAGAGATCCCGCTCCACCAGCCGCAACGTGCTCGTCGTCGGCGCGCTGCTGTGGACGGTCCAACTGGTCTCGCTCGTCGCCGCGTTGTCCGGCGTCGCCCAGGCCGACGTCGCGATCCGCTTCCGGACCACCCAGATCGCCTGGTTCACCCTGATGACCCTGCTGAGCGGCACCTTCTTCCTGCCGTTCATGGTCAAGGGCGCGGCCCTGTTCGGAAAGAAGCGTGCCCTGCTCGTCGCCACCGGACTGGGCTTCGCCGGCGACCTGCTCGCCGCCGTCGCCACCGACTACCGAACCCTGCTGCTCGGCCGCGGCATCGCGGGCCTGTATGCGGCCACGATGCCGATCGGGTACGCGATCACCCGCGACATCCTGCCGCGCCGCTGGGTCGGCATCGCCAGTGGGATCCTCGCCGGCGGCGTGGGCCTGGTCGCCTTCGGCGGACCGTTCCTGGCCGGCTGGCTCCTGGACGACTACGGCTTCCGCGGAGTGCTGTGGTTCATGGCCGTCAGCACCGCCGTGAGCTTCGTCCTGGTGGCCGCCCTCGTCCCGGAGAGCCCGGTCCGCGAGCGGGCCGGCCGGATGGACTGGACCGGCGGGATCCTGCTCGGCGCGGGCGTCACCGCGCTCGTCTACGCGGTCGGAGAGGGCACGGACTGGGGCTGGGGCAGCGGCAGGTTCATCGCCTTCGTCGCGGGCTCGGCCCTCGCGCTGCTCGCCTTCGTGCTCGTCGAACGCCGGGTGGCCGAGCCGCTGTTCCCGCCGTCCATGACGCGGCGCCGGCCCGTGTGGACCGTCCTGCTGGCCACCTCCGTGGCGGCCGGCTCGCTCAGCGCCGTCGGTGTGGTGATCCAGCTGCTGGTGCTGATGCCGAAGATCCCGCACGTCTCCGACGGGCTGGGCTGGTCCGGGACCCACAACGCCGTGGTCACCAGCCCGATCAGCGCGATGATCATCATCGGTGCGGTGGGCACCGGCTGGGTCGCCCGCCGCGTGGACGCCCGGATCCTGCTGGCCGCCGGTGCCGCGCTCACGGTCCTCGGCTACGGCATCGGGACCCAACTGCACCACAACGGCCCCCAGATCGTGGGCATGGGCGTGATCGCCGGTCTGGGCACGGGCATGGTCGTCGCCGTCGTCCCCATCATGATCATCGAGGTGGTGACACCGGAGGAACAGGCCCTGGCCAACGGCGCCCAGACGCTCGCGCAGGGCGTCGCCCAGATCATCGTCTCCCAGCTCGCCTTCGTGGTCATGGCCCAGCACGGAGTGGTCCTCAAGGGCACCCAGTTCTACCTCGATGCGGGCTTCACCAACGGACTCTGGCTCGTCGTCGGATGCTGCGCCTTCGGCATGCTGCTCGTCGCGCTCATGCCGAGGAGCAGGAGCCTGGAGGAGGCCGCGGCCCCGGCCGCACCGGCGGCCTGACGGACGTACGGCCCTTCGGGCCGGGGCAGCGCCGCGGTGTCCGGCGTCGGCGGGATCGGGCACCACGGCGCACCTGTGCCGTCCGGCCGTGGTGGAGCGGACTGCACCACGGGTTGGGGAGTCAGCCTCCTCGTCGCCGCCGGCAGCCCACGGAATCGTGGACGGCACAGACCGGGGGAGCGCCGAGCTCTTGCCGCAGAGGACTTCGGCAGCGGCCGCGAGCGCGCTGCCGCCAGAAGGGACCGATCCCATGGCCATCGACCGACGCCGACGCACCACCGCCCTCGCCACCGCCGCGGCCGCCGTCGCACTGACCGCCGCACTCGCCACCGGGTGCGACCCCGACGACTCACTGGACTGCCTCACCAACGCCGACTCCATCGCCGACAGCATCACCGCCATCAACCGGGCCGGCGCCGACGCGATCGGGGACCCGGCACGAACCGAGGAATCCGTCACCGCCATCGAGAAGAACCTCGACAAGATCAACGAAAAGACGGACGACGACAAGGTCGGCAAGGCGGTCGAGGACCTCGACAAAGCGATCCGGGACTACAACAAAGCCATCCTGAACGGAGAAACCGACCCCGACCCCGCCAGGATCGACGCCGCGGCCGGGAAACTGAAGGACGTGTGCACTCCGTGACCCCCTCCGGGCCCCGCGGCAGCCCGGGCGCCGCCGCCCGCGAGACACTCGAGCTGTGACGAGTGTCTCTAGTGAGGAGTGGCGCATGACCACGGTAGGTATTGCCACCGGTGCCGGTCGCGGGACGGGGCAGGCATGTGCGAGCCGACTGGCCGACATGGTGGACGTGCTATTGCTCGTCGACCGGGACGAAGCCGCCGTGGCCGCGTTCGCCAAGGACCTGTCCAGCCACGGCAAACGGGCCGTCGCCGAGCCGTTCGCGGGGGACACCGCCGACCGGGACGACGTGGCCCGGCTGGCCGGCCGGGTTCGGGAAGCCGGCGCTCTCCGGGCCGTCGCGCACGCCGAGAACGTCGCTTTCGAGGAGGACGACTGGCGCCACATGCTCCAGGCCGATTTCGTCTCGACCGCGGTGCTCGCCGAGGCGCTGCGCCCGCTGGCCGGTGCCGGTACGGCGTTCGTGTACCTGGCCTCGGTGTCCCCGCTGATCGCGCACGTCGACCCCGACCCGGCGGTCGCGGCCGTCCTGGACGACCCCTTGCAGGACAACTTCCTCGAACGGGTCCGCGAAGCGGTGGGCCCGGCCGTCGAGGACCCCGCCTGGGCGTACCCGTGGGCCACCTACGGCGTGCAGCGCTTCGTCCGCGCCGAGGCGGTCAGGCTCGGGCCGGTGGGCGCGCGGGCGTGCTCGGTGTCGCCCGGCGCGATCGACACCCCGCAGACGCGGCTGGAGATGGCCCGGCACGCGTCGGTGCGGCAGCTCGTCGAGAGCACCCCGCTGGGCCGCGCCGGCCGGTGCGAGGAGGTCGCCGCCGTCGCCGCCTTCCTGCTGTCGGACGAGGCGAGCTTCGTGACCGGCGTCGACATCGTCGTCGACGGCGGCCTGTGTGCCGCGCAGGAGGAATGACGCCGGCAGCGCGCTCAGTGTCGGCGCTGCCCGGTCCCGGCGAAGCCGGACGGGAGAAGGAGAAGCTGCGTTAGTGCTTCCCCGCCAGGTGCTGGGTGCCGAGCACCGAGATCAGCTCCAGTTTCTCGGCGGCCTCGGTGCCCGGCTCGGCCGAGTACACGAGGATGCGCAGGTCGTGCTCCTCGACCCGGAGATGGTCGCAGTCCAGCGTGAGGGCGCCCACCTGCGGGTGCTCGACCGTCTTGCGTGACGCCTCCAGCCGGCCGACGACCCCCGCGTCCCACAGCTCGGCGAACCGCTCGCTCCCGGCCCGCAACTCCGCGATCATCCGCCGCAGCTGGCGGTCGGCCGGATAACGGGCCGCCGTCGAACGCAGCTCGGCCACCATGCCGGCCTCGAAGGCACGCCGCTCCTCGGGGGTGTGCCGCACCCGGGTCGGCCGGCCGAGGAAGTTGCGCCACACGCCGTTGCGCTCGAAGCCGCGCAACCCGGACGTGTCGCCCATCAGTGCCGCGTACATCGGGTTGGTCACCAGCAGGGTCATGGCCGCGTCGGTGACCGCGACGGGAGTGCCGGCCAGCCGGTCGAGCAGCCGCTGGACGCTGGGCGTGATGTAGGCGGGCACCAGGTCGGGACCCGGCACCACCAGGCCGGCCAGCCCGAACAGATACGTCCGCTCGTCCCCCGACAGCCGCAGCGCCCGCGCCAGCGCCTCGACGACCTGCACGGACGGATTGCTCGCCCGGCCCTGTTCGAGGCGCGTGACGTAGTCGACCGAGATGCCGGCCAGCAGCGCCAGCTCCTCCCGCCGCAGCCCGGCCGCACGCCGTTGGCCGCCGGCCGGCAGCCCCGCCGCGACCGGGGCGACCCGGTCGCGCCAGCGCCGCAGCGCCCGTCCGAACTCCGTCGCCGTCATACCCCCAGTCAACACGGTCGGCCGCGGATGTGCCTGGTACCCGCAGTCCCAGGAAGACGGGTCTTCTGGCTGCCCCCGCGACTTGGGCGCAGCCTTGACGCATGACGACAACACTGATCACCGGAGCCAACAAGGGCATCGGCTACGAGACCGCCCGCCAGCTCATCGCCGCGGGTCACACCGTGTACGTGGGGGCCAGGGACGCCGAGCGCGGACGCCGGGCCGCCGAGGAACTGGGCGCCCGGTTCGTCCTCCTCGACGTCACCGACGACGCCTCGGTCGAGGCCGCCGCCAAGAAGATCGAGGCCGACGGCGGGCTCGACGTCCTCATCAACAACGCCGGGATCGAGACCCGGAACGCGGACAACAGCGTGCCCACCGCCGCGACCGTGACGGCCGACCAGATGCGGAACACCTTCGAGACGAACGTCTTCGGCGTCGTCCGTGTCCTGCACGCCTTCCTGCCGCTGCTGCAGCGCTCGGCGGCACCGGTGGTGGTCAACGTCAGCAGCGGTCTGGCCTCCCTGACGGCCCTGTCCGACCCGGACCACTTCGCGCACTTCTACCCGGGTATCGCGTACCCGGCCTCCAAGACCGCGGTCAACATGCTCACCGTGCAGTTCGCGAAGGCCTTCCCCGCGATGCGGATCAACTCCGTCGAGCCCGGCTTCACCAAGACGGACCTGAACGGCAACACCGGTACGCAGACCGTGGAGCAGGGCGCCGAGATCATCGTCCGGATGGCACAGGCCGGCCCGGACGGTCCGACCGGCGGGTACTTCGACGTGAACGGCCGACTGCCCTGGTGAGCCGCTGCCGTCGGCGGACGGCTTCCTGGGGGCCCACAGCAGTCGACCGGCGGGCTGCCCGCTGAGTCACGGCTGCACAGGCCGGGTCGCCGCAGTGCCCCGCGTGCACAGCGGCGACCCGGCCTCGCGGGTCAGTTCGCGCGCGCTGCCCAGCAGTCCGTCCAGGACGACGGTCCGGCGGACGTGCCGGTGCAGCGAGTGCTCGGCGGTGAACCCGATCCCGCCGAGCGCCTGCCGGCAGTACCGGGCCGCGGTCAGTGCAGCCTGCCCGGCCGCCGCCTCGGCCGGCAGCGCGCCCAGGTCGTCCGCGGCCACGGCGAGGGCGGCCTCGGCGCCCTCCAGCGCCACCAGGATCTTCGCGAGCCTGTGCCGTAGCGCCTGGAGGCGGCGAGCGGACGGCCGAACCGGACGCGCTCCAGGACACGCCCGCGGGCCGGCGCCGGCATGGCGGGGCCGGTGCCGGGCAGCCACCAGCCGACCGCCCGCCGGCCCGCGGCGAGCGGCACGGCGGTACCCGTGGACACCGGCCGCAGGGGCAGCTCCACCACCACGGCCCAGACCCCGCACGCGCTGGAGCGGCTGTCCCGGCATCCCGCTGAGCGGGACCGGCTCAGCCGGTAGCGGCAGACCCTGCTGGACTCGGCGACCGAGGAGTTCCTGCGCCACTTCACCCCGGCACCGGGCGACGGCCGCACGATCTCCGCCGACTGCGAGATCGCCGGCCAGCGCTTCAAGGAGGGTGAACGCCTGTGGCTGTCCTGGGCGATGGCCAACCGCGACCCGGCCGTCTTCGCCGACCCCGACCGCGTCCTGCTGGACCGCAAGGGCAACCGGCACAGCAGCTTCGGCCTGGGCATCCACCGCTGCATCGGCTCGAACGTCGCCCGCATGGTGTTCAAGCGGATGGCGACGGCCGTGCTCGACCGGATGCCGGACTACCACTGCGACCCCGCCGGGACCGTCCACTACGAGACCATCGGCACCATCCAGGGCATGCGCCACCTCCCGGCGACCTTCACCCCGGGCAGGCGGCTCGGCCCCTCCCTGGAGGAGACGCTGGAGACCCTCCAGAAGGCCTGCGACGAGCAGCGCCTCGCCGAGCCCGTGACCGTGCGGCCGGGCCGGGCACAGACCGCTCGCTGAAAGGGAGTCACACGTGGCCGCATCCTCGGGACGTCCCCTTCCCCTGGTCACGGACCAGAACGAGTTCTTCTGGACGTCAGGGGCGGACGGCCGGCTGCGAATCCAGGAGTGCACCTCCTGCACCGCCCTGATCCACCCGCCCCAGCCCGTCTGCCGGTACTGCCGCGGCCAGGAGACGGGCGTACGGGCCGTCTCCGGATTCGCGACCCTCGTCGGCTTCACCGTCAGCCACCGCTTCAGCGCCCCCGGCCTGCCGTCGCCGTACGTCGTCGCCCAGGTCGCGCTCGAAGAGGACCCCCGGATCCGGCTCACCACCAACACTGTCGGATGCGACCCTGCCGACCTCGTCCTCGGCATGCGCATGGAGGTGGTCTTCGAACAGGCCGGACAGGTGTGGTTCCCCCTGTTCCGCCCCACGGCCGAGCAGGGGGAACCGGCACCGCTGCCCGCCGACGAGGTCGAACCCGACCAGGTACGGCGGCACATCCGGCCGATGCTCACCACGGAGAAGTTCGAGGACAAGGCCGCCCTCACCGGCATCGGCGCCTCACCGCTCGGCCGCCGCCTGATGGTCCCCCCGCTGTCGCTCACCGTGCAGGCCTGCCAGGCCGCGGTCGCCGACGCCGGCCTCACCCTGGACGACATCGACGGCCTGGCCAGCTACCCGGGCGCCACCACCATGGGCGGCTTCGGCGAAGGCGGAGTCACCGCACTGGAGTCCGCCCTCGGCATCCGCCCCACCTGGTACAACGGCGGCAGCGAGACCTTCGGCCCGGGCGGCTCCCTGATCGCGGCGATGCTCGCGGTGGCCGGCGGCCTCGCCCGCCATGTGCTGTGCTTTCGCACCGTGTGGGAGTCCAGCTACGGCGAACTGGCCAAACAGGGCCGGATCCCCCTGCCCGGCGGCCCGGACCCCGGCTGGCTCAAGCCCTTCGGCGCCACCTCCGCCGCCCACACCCTGGCCCAGAACGCCCAGCGCCACATGCACCGTTACGGCACCACCCGCGAGACGCTCGGCTGGATCGCCCTCAACCAGCGCGCCAACGCGGGCCTGAACCCCACCGCCATCTACCGCGCCCCGATGACGATGGACGACTACCTCCGGGCCCGGCCCATCACCACGCCCTTCGGGCTCTACGACTGCGACGTCCCCTGCGACGGAGCCGTGGCCGTCGTCGTCTCGGCCGTCGACACCGCGCACGACCTCGCCAAGCCGCCGGTCCTCGTCGAGGCCGTCGGCACCCAGCTCGTCGAGCGCATCGAATGGGACCAGAGCACCCTCACACACGAACCCCAGACGGTCGGCCAGTCCGCCCACCTGTGGACCCGTACCTCGATGCGCCCCGCCGACGTCGACGTGGCCGAACTCTACGACGGCTTCTCCTTCAACTGCCTGTCCTGGATAGAGGCGTTGGGCTTCTGCGGCATCGGCGAGGCCAAGGACTTCCTGGACGGCGGGAAGAACATCGCCCGGGACGGCGTCCTGCCCCTGAACACCCACGGCGGCCAGCTCTCGCACGGCCGCACCCACGGCATGGGCCTGGTCCACGAGGCGGTCGTCCAACTGCGCGGCGAGGGCGGGGCCCGTCAGGTGCCCGGGGCGCGGGTCGCCGTGGTCAGCACCGGCGGACTCGCACCCAGCGGGGTCATGCTCCTCAGGACGGCCACGTGACCGAAAGCCATGACGAGGTGGTGCCCGGCGTGGTGCACGTCGACGGCATCGCGCTGTCGTACCGGGCGAGTTGGGCGCGGCACCCGCGGGCCGTCGTGCTCGCCCTGCACGGCGGCGGGACCGACTCGGCCTGCTTCGACTGCCCGGGCCACCCCCGGCTCTCCCTCCTGCGTACCGGCCCCGCCCTCGGCTTCACCGCCGTCGCCCTGGACCGGCCCGGCTACGGCGCCTCGCTGCGCCACGCGCCCCGGCTCGCCGAACCGGCCCGGCGGGTCGGCCTCGCGTACGCGGCCCCGGACGACCTGCTCGCCTCCCGTCCCACCGGGGCGGGCGTGTGCGTGATGGCCCATTCGGCGGGCAGTGAACCGGCCGTGCGGATGGCCGCCGACGAACGGGGCGGCACACTGCTCGGCCTGGAGATCGCCGGCACCGGACGCCACCACCACCCGCGACCGGTCGCCTTCCTCGAACGTGGCGACGAGCATCTGCGCCGGGCCCGCGACCGGCTCCGGGCGGCGCTGTGGGGCGCGGGCCACCTGCACCCGCCGGTGTACCCGCCGGAGGTCCTCGGCGGCGCGAGCATCGCCGCGGCCTCACCCGCGTACGAGTCCGCCGCACGCGGCGGGCGGTACGAGTTCCCGGAACTGGCGGCGCGCGTGCGGATACCCGTGCACTTCACCCTGGGCGACCACGAGGAGGTGTGGAGCTCCGGCCCCGCCGCCGCCCTCGCCGACATCGTCGCCGCGCGTCCGGGCCGGCGAACAGCCCGACGCCGGACACAACCTGAGCCTCGGCCACCCGGCCCGGGCCTGTCACCTGAGGGTGCTGTCGTTCGCCGAGGAGTGTGCGGCGACCCGGGAGGCGGGGCGCACAGCGCCCCCACGACAAGGGAGAGCGGGATGAACCACGCCGATGCCGTAGCACTGCTGTTGCGCCTGGTCCTGGGCGTCGTCATGATCGCGCACGGCCTCAACCACTGGCGCGGCGGCGGCCGCATCGCGGGCACCGCCCGCTGGTTCACCGGCCTGGGCCTGACCCACGGCACCCTCCAGGCCTGGCTGAGCGTGGTCACCGAGACCGGCGCCGGGGTGCTCCTGCTGGCCGGCCTGCTCACCCCGCTGGCCTGCGCGGCCGTCATCTCCGTGATGCTGGTCGCGGGCCTGCTCGCACACCGGCCCAACGGGTTCTTCGTCTTCAAGGAGGGCTACGAGTACGTCCTCACGCTCGCCGTCGTGGCACTGTCGCTGGCCGCGCTGGGACCGGGCAGCGCCTCCCTGGACGACGCGGCCGGCCTCGACCGGGACGGCTGGACGGGCGCCGGCATCGCGCTCGCAGCGGCCGCACTGGGCACCGCCGGCCTGCTCGCCGCCTTCTGGCGGCCCCGGCCCGCACCCAAGCCGGTGCCCGGTCCCGAACACCTCGGGCAGGAGGCAGGCTGATGCGGGTCGGATTCATCGGGCTGGGCAGCCAGGGCGCCCCGATGGCCCGCCGGATCGTCGACGCCGGATACCCGACGACGCTGTGGGCCCGCCGTCCCGTCACCCTCCTGCCCTTCGCCGACACCCCGGCCGAGCGGGCCGCCTCCCCGGCGGACCTGGCCGCGGCCAGCGACCTGGTGTGCCTGTGCGTGGTCGACGACGTGGGAGTCGAGGAGGTTCTCACCGGCGAGCACGGGGTTCTCGCCGGACTGCCGAGAGGCGGGGTGGTCGCCGTGCACAGCACCGTCCATCCCGACACCTGCCGCCGTCTCGCCGACCGCGCCCGTACCCACGGCGTCACGCTGATCGACGCCCCGGTGAGCGGCGGCGGCCCCGCCGCGGTCGAGGGCCGGCTGGTGGTGATGGCCGGGGGCGAGCCCGGCACGGTCGACTACTGCCGGCCCGTGTTCGAGACGTACGCCGACCCGGTCGTGCACATGGGCCCGCTCGGCACCGGCCAGCTGGCGAAACTCCTCAACAACGCCCTGTTCACCGCCAATCTGGCCACCGCCGCCGACACCCTCGCCCTCGGCCGGGACCTGGCCGTCGACCCGGCCGCTCTCGCCCGGGTCCTCACCAACGGCAGCGCGGCCGGCTTCGCGCTGAACCGGGTCGCGGCGGCCGGGGGCACCCTGGACCGGTTCGCCGCCCACGCCGGGCCACTGCTGCGCAAGGACGTCCGTCTGCTCACCGACGTCGCCGCGGCCGCGGGCGCCGGACCGGACATCGTCCTGACGGCGGCCGAGTCCGCCCTGGCGCTCATGAACAGGCAGCCTCCGAACGTCAGTTGACGCCCACCCCATACTGGATCCGCCCCCGGACGAGCGTCAGCCGCACCAGATCGGACGCCGGACGGGCCAGCGCCTTCGCCAGCGGGACGGCGAGCAGGACGAGGTCGGCGGCCAAGCCGGGCCCAAGGCGCGGGGGAGGGGCGCCGGGGGAGTGCGGCGGTGACAGGTACGACGTCAGCGCCTGGGCGGCGGTGAGGCGTTCGGCGGGATTCGCGGTCCGGCCGCCGGGGACGCGGCGCGTGGTGGCCGCCCGGATCACGGACCAGGGGTCGAGCGGCCCGTACGGGGCGTCGCTCGACAACGCCAGCGGGATGCCGTCGCGCAGGAACGAGGCGCAGCGGTACAGGCCCGACCGCTCGCCGGGCGGGGTGCCGTCGAGGAACACGTCACCGCGGTCGGCGAGGAAGCCGGGCTGGGTGACCACGCGCAGCCCCAGCCGCCGTACGACGGGCAGGGCCTCCGCCGGAACCACGGCCGCGTGTTCGACCCGGTCACCGGGAAGCACCCCGGTCTGTTCCAGCGCCGCGAGAAGCAGGGCCAGCGAGACCGCCGTGACCGTGTGCACGGCGACCGGCCGGCCCAGGCGGTGTGCCGCGTCGATCTCCTCGGTCAGCAGTGCGAGATCCGGCAGCCCGGAGTCCGCCAGGACGATCTTCCAGGGACCCGGTGCCGGCCGGCCGGTCGGCGGTGTCCCGAGCGGCGCCCCGAGCAGCAGCAGCCGTTGCGGCAGCCGGCCGCTTCGCGCCTCCTCGGCCAGCAGGTCCACGGCAGCGCCGGTCAGGCCCGGCGTGGCGTCGGTGACCGCCGTGACGCCGTACCCGGCGAGCCGGCGGCCCACCGCCGCCAGGGACGGCGGGACGGGCTCGGGCAGCCGCTCGCGCAGCCAGTCGTCGGCACGCCACACCCGGCCCGTCGGCTGCCCGGCCGCATCGCGTTCGATGCCGGGATGGCGTCCGTGCCGGAGGCCGACCCGTTCGGCCGCGCGGGAGTTCAGCATCCACAGGGCGCCACTGCGGTGCTGCGCACGCACCGGGACGTCCGCGCGCAGCGCGTCGAGCCCGGCGGCGTCGAGCGCTCCGGCGACCCGTTCGTCGTAGCCGACGCCCCGGATCCAGCCGTGCCGGTCCGGAGCCGCGCGGTGCAGCGCCGCCCGCAGTGCCGCGCGGTCGCGGACCTCCGGCGGCCCGCACCGTACGGACGCGACCGCGGCCGCCAGCGCGAACAGGTGCAGGTGATGGTCCGTCAGGCCGGGCAGCAGGACACCGCCCGCCGCGTCGATCTCCTCCTCGCCGGGCGCGCGCCCGAGCGCCGGACCGAGTTCCTCGATCCGGCCGCCCCGGACGCGGACGGAGCACCGCCGGCCGTCGGCCTCCGCGTCCCGGATCAGCAGCCCGCTCACGGGACCCGGATCCCCAGGCCCCGCAGCAGCGTGGCGGTGTCGGCCCCGCTCGCCGAGGCGGTGGCGGCCGGACGGCGCGGACGCGGTACGGCCACCGGGTACGTCGTGCCGCCGGCGTCCACCCGCCAGCCGTCGGCGTCCGGGACGACCCGGGCGTCGGGGGCGCCGGACACGGAGAGGCAGGCGGACACCACGTCCGCCATCGCCACGTCCCGGACCGCGCCGCCGCCTCCCGGCTGTTCGGACAGGGCGAGCGCGGCGGCGAGCAGGCCGGTGAGCGGGTCGGCCACGGCGTCACCGGCGAACACCGGCAGCCCGTCCGCGTCCGTGCCCAGAAGCCCGCGGGCGGCCGCCACGTCGTCGCCGAAGCCGACCCGGTTCGAGGCCCGCCCGTACGCGGTGACCGAGATCCAGGTGCAGCCGCGGGCCGCCTCCGCCTCCGCGTCGAGACCGAACCCCGCCAGCGCCCGCGGCCGGGAGGCCTCGACGACCACGTCGGCCCGGCCGACCAGCTCGTGCAGGGCGGCCCGGCCGCGCGCGTCCATGGGGTCGAGGACGACCGAGGCATGCCCCGCGTGCAGCAGGTCGTAGAAGGCCGGATCTCCGAAACGCGCCCCGTCCGGGCGGGTCGGGGTCTCCACCTTGACCACCCTGGCCCCCGCCGTGCCCAGCAGGTGCGCGCACAGAGGTCCCGCCCACAGCGCGCTGAAGTCGACCACCAGCAGCCCGGACACATCGCGCGGTGGTCCCGGCAGCGGGCAGCGGTGGCCGGGCCGGGGCCGGACCGCACCGCCCGCCAGACCGAGGAGTTCCACCCGCTCGTCCAGGTCGGCGCCGTCGTGCGCGGCGAGCCAGCCGGCCAGCCGGCCGGGCAGCGTCCGCGCATCGAGATCCCGCCCGATCAGCGCGCTCCACAGCAGCGGGTCGTCCGGACGCGCGTCGGACACGGCGGCCCAGCCGTCCCCGGTGGGCAGCAGTCGGCAACTGCCGCCCACCGACAGCCGTCCCCGCCGTCGCCGCCCGCCGAGCGCGGCCCGCTCGGCGAGGAGCCGGGCACCGTCCAGCCTTGCCCCGCCGGCGGCGGCGATGCGGTCGGCCAGCCAGGAGGCGACGGCGGCCGCCCCGCCGGGAGGAAGCAGCGGAGGCACGCCCGGGTGACCGGTCAGGAGGGGGATGCCGCTGCGCGCCCAGTCCTGCGCGACGCGGGCGGCGCCGATGCCGAGCCAGGGCCGGACCGGATCCGTCGCGTCGGCGCCCGGCCGGTGCGCGGCCGGTGCCGGTGCCGGTGAACCGCCGGGTGCCCGGTGCCGGGAGGGTTCGGTCCTACTGCCAGATGCCCGGTCGGCCATGCGGGGATGGTAGATCAGAGAGGTGCCTGCGACCACAGTGATCTCCATAACCGATCTCGCGGCCGGAGCGGCGGACATCGGCCTCCTGGACTCCCACGGGGAGCCGTCCCTCCCGCTGGCGGTCGTCGACCTCGACCCGGCGACCGCACCCACCGCCGCCGACCTGGAGCGCGCGGTGCGCCGGGCCCGCGACAGCGACCGGCTCCTGGTCGGGCGTACCGCCCTCCCGGTGCCCGACTGGCCCGGCGCGCTCCTGAGTGCCCTGGACCTGACACTGGTACGAGCCTCCCGCGACCGCCTCCGCGCGACGGACGCCGCCGGGCACCGCGCCACGGTGGCGGTCGTCGACCCCGTCGCCGAGGCGGAGTTCCTGTGCGCACGGGCGGCTGAGCAGCCGCACGCGGCCCTGGTGCTGCGCCAAGTCCTGCGCATGAGCGGGCGGTTGCCGGTCCCGCGCGCCCTCGACCTGGAATCGCTCGCCTATTCGACGCTGCTCGGCGGCTCCGGCTTCGCCGGGTGGCTCGCGGCCCGTGGGCCACGGCCCGCGCCGCCGCCCGCGACCCGCGAGCCCGTGGTGGCCCACCGCGAGGGCGGCCTCCTGCGGATCACGCTCGACCGGCCCGAGCGGCGCAACGCGCACGGCGCCGAACTGCGGGACGCCCTGGTCGCCGCCCTCGACGTCGCCGTGCTGGACACGACCGTGCGCGAGGTGGTCCTGGACGGAAACGGTCCCTGTTTCAGCTCCGGCGGCGACCTGGACGAGTTCGGCACCGCGGCGGACCTCGCCGCCGCGCATCTCGTCCGCACCCGGGCGGGTGCGGCGACCCGGCTGCACGCGCTCGGCGGACGGCTCACCGCCAGGATCCACGGGACCTGTGTCGGCGCGGGCATCGAGCTCCCGGCCTTCGCCGCCCGGGTCCTGGCCGCCCCGGACACCACCGTCCGGCTGCCCGAACTGGCCATGGGCCTGATTCCCGGGGCCGGCGGCACGGTCGGCATCCCCCGCAGGATCGGCCGCTGGCGCACGCTGCACCTGGTCCTCGACGGCCGGGCCCGCTCCGCCGAACGGGCCCTGGCGTGGGGGCTGGTGGACCGGATCGAGGAGTGAGGCACGGGCCCGCGGTGTCCCGTGCCGGAACGCGAAGGGCCGGACGCCGAAGGTGAAGAGGCGTCCGAGCCCGGGTGTCAGCCGATGCAGATGACGAGCAGGCAGAGCCCCGAGGGCGAGGTGGCGGTCGCCGTGGGCGCGGGGGAGGCCGCCGGGGCCGATGTGCCCGCGGTCGAGGGCGGGGTCGCGGTGGCGGTGGGTGCGGGTGTGGCCGCCGGCTGCGCCGCCGCCCCGGCGGTGGTGCCGGACACCGTGACCGCGGTCTGCGGCTGGGCGGCGGAGGCCGTCGTACGCCGCGGTGCGCCGACGGTGCTCTGACGGGGCGTCGGCGTGGCACGGGGCGCGACGGCGCTCTGCTCCCGCGGGCCGTCGGCGGTGGCGGACCGGGCGGCGGACGAGGGGTCCGGGGCCCGGTGCCGCCCGGTCGGCGCCGACGCCGCCGGGGTGGTGTCCGCGGGCTGTTCGTCGGCGAGTCCCATGGGCCTGTTGTCCGGGGCCGTGGCCGCCTGGACCCGGTCCGTGCCCTGCCGGTCCAGCGAGGCGACGGTCAGTCCGCCGCCGACCAGGGCGACCGCGGTGGCCACCACGGCCCGCCGCTGGTTCTTCTTCCAGCGGACCCGCTGACGGCGCCGGGCCGCCCTGCCCATCGCCGCGGGCGGGGCGGCGTCCGGTCCCTCGTAAGGGTCCTCGGCGGCCTCTTCGGAGTGGGCGGCCGGGTCGAGCCACGCGGTGTCGGCCGGGGCCTGCCAGGCCACTGTGCCGCCCGGCGCCGGGGCCGCGGCCGCGCGGGGCGCGATGTCCGGGGCGTAGGCGCCGCATCCGGGGCACGCCAGCGCGCCGTTGAGGTGCCGACGGCACGAGGAGCAGTAGTCCATCCGCGTCTTCCTGACTCGACTGCGCCGGCGGCGCCCTGCGCCGTGGCCTGATCTCGATCGCACGTGGGATCGAACGGCCAGAACGGTAGCGAGCCTTTGGCCAGGCAATGTGCAGCCTGTGTGTCGCTTCTGCGCAGATGCCGTCCTGGCCGTTCCGCCGGCGCCGGGGGGGGGGCGCCCCCCCGGGGGGGGGCGCCCCCGGCCGCGGGGGGGGCCG
>NZ_JBFBJL010000106.1:0-22789 GCF_040686075.1 Streptomyces sp. NPDC086519 | reverse complement strand
CCGACCCAGTCCCAGAACTCGAACATGTTGGCCGTGTCGATGCCGAAGTCCGACACCTTCTCGGAGTTCGTGGAGAGGGCCACGAAGTGCTTGGCCACCGCCTTCTCGTCGCCCAGCCCGTCGAGCAGCCAAGTGCGCGCCGAGGTCGCGTTGGTGATCGTCTCGATCGTCGTGAACGTCTTCGACGCGACGATGAACAGCGTCTCCGCCGGGTCCAGGTCGCGGGTCGCCTCGTGCAGGTCGGCGCCGTCCACGTTGGACACGAAACGGAACGTCAGCTCTCGTGCGGTGAACGCCCGCAGGGCCTCGTAGGCCATCGCCGGGCCGAGGTCGGAGCCGCCGATGCCGATGTTGACGACGTTCTTGATGCGCCTGCCGGTGTGGCCGGTCCACTCGCCGGAGCGGACCCGTTCGGCGAAGTCGCTCATCTTGTCGAGCACGGCGTGCACGGCCGGGACCACATCGGCCCCGTCGACCTCGACCACCGCGTCGCGCGGGGCACGCAGGGCGGTGTGCAGGACCGCCCGCTTCTCGGTGATGTTGATCTTCTCGCCGCGGAACATGGCGTCCCGCAGCCCGAACACGTCGGTGGCGGTGGCCAGTTCCCGCAGCAGGGCGAGGGTCTCGTCCGTGATCAGGTGCTTGCTGTAGTCGATGTACAGGTCGCCGACCCGTACGACGTACCGCTCGGCGCGCGCCGGGTCGGCCGCGAACAGCTCACGCAGCACCGGCTGGCCCTCGGCCCGGTGGTCCTCCAGGGCGGCCCACTCCGGCCGCCGGGTGAGCTCGGGGGTGTCAGACATGGGAGACGGTCTCCTTGGTCCCCTCGCCCCGCAGGGCGATGGCGTACATCTCGTCCGCGTCGAGGCGGCGCAGTTCCTCGGCGATGAGTTCGGAGGTGTGGCGGACCTTCAGGGCGAGGGTGCGCGGCGGCTGGCCCGGCAGGGTCAGGGTCGCGAGCGGCCCTTCGGGGCGGTCGATGACGATCTCGCCGGTGGCGGTCCCGAGCCGTACCTTGGTGACGACCGGGCCGGGGGAGGGCACGCGGTCCACCGTGACCTTCAGCCGCGCCTCCAGCCAGCGGGCGAGGAGTTCGGCGCTGGGGTTGTCCGCCTCGGCCTCGACGGCCGCCGAGGTCACCGTGACCCGGGCCTGGTCGAGGGCGGCGGCCAGCATGGACCGCCACAGGGTGAGCCGGGTCCAGGCGAGGTCGGTGTCGCCGGGCGCGTAGTTGCGGGCGCGGGTCTCCAGGACCTGCATCGGCCGCTCGACCGCGTACAGGTCGGTGATCCGGCGCTGGGCGAGCGCGCCGAGCGGGTCCTTGGACGGGGTGTCGGGGGCCTCCACCGGCCACCACACGACCACCGGGGCGTCCGGCAGCAGCAGCGGCAGGACGACGGAGGCGGCGTGGTCGGAGACCTCGCCGTACGTGCGCAGGACGACCGTCTCGCCGGTGCCGGCCTCGGAGCCGACCCGGACCTCGGCGTCCAGGCGGGACGTGGTGCGGTCGCGCAGGGTGCGGGCGTGCCGCTTGATGACGACCAGGGTGCGCGAGGGGTGCTCGTGCGAGGCCTCCTCGGCCGCCTTGATCGAGTCGTAGGCGTTCTCCTCGTCCGTGACGATCACCATCGTCAGGACCATGCCCACGGCCGGGGTTCCGATGGCGCGGCGACCCTGCACCAACGCCTTGTTGATCTTGCTTGCCGTGGTGTCCGTCAGGTCGATCTTCATGGCCTGCGCCAGCTCCGTCCGTCTCGTGCGAGCATCTCGTCGGCTTCCTGCGGTCCCCAGCTGCCCGACTCGTACTGTGCGGGCTTACCATGCTGTGCCCAGTACGTCTCGATCGGGTCGAGGATCTTCCAGGACTCTTCCACTTCCTGGTGACGAGGGAACAAGTTGGCGTCGCCGAGCAGCACGTCCAGGATGAGCCGCTCATACGCCTCCGGGCTGGACTCGGTGAAGGACTCGCCGTAGGCGAAGTCCATCGTCACGTCCCGGATCTCCATCGAGGTGCCCGGCACCTTGGAGCCGAAGCGGACGGTCATGCCCTCGTCGGGCTGGACGCGGATGACGATCGCGTTGGCGCCGAGCTCCTCGGTGGCCGTGGAGTCGAAGGGGGAGTGCGGGGCCCGCTGGAAGACCACCGCGATCTCGGTGACGCGGCGGCCGAGCCGCTTGCCGGTGCGCAGGTAGAAGGGGACGCCCGCCCAGCGGCGGTTGTCGATCCCGAGTTTGACGGCCGCGTAGGTGTCGGTCTTCGACCCGGGGTCGATACCGTCCTCCTGGAGGTAGCCGATCACCTTCTCGCCGCCCTGCCAGCCCTCGGCGTACTGGCCGCGCACGGTGTGCTTGCCCAGGTCCTCCGGGAGCTGGACCGACTTCAGGACCTTCAGCTTCTCGGTGAGCAGCGCGTCCGCGTCGAACGCGATCGGCTCCTCCATCGCGGTGAGGGCCATCAGCTGGAGCAGGTGGTTCTGGATGACGTCCCGGGCCGAGCCGATGCCGTCGTAGTAGCCGGCGCGGCCGCCGATGCCGATGTCCTCGGCCATGGTGATCTGCACGTGGTCGACGTAGGACCGGTTCCAGATCGGCTCGTACATCTGGTTGGCGAAGCGCAGCGCCAGGATGTTCTGGACGGTCTCCTTGCCCAGGTAGTGGTCGATGCGGAACACCTGGTCCGGATCGAACACGTCGTGCACGACCGCGTTCAGGTCCTGCGCCGAGGCCAGGTCGTGGCCGAACGGCTTCTCGATGACGGCCCGCCGCCAGGACCCGGCCGGCGGGGTCGCCAGGCCGACCTTCTTCAGCTGCCGCACGACCTTGGGGAAGAACTTCGGCGGCACGGAGAGGTAGAACGCGAAGTTGCCGCCGGTGCCCCGGGAGCTGTCCAGCTCGTCGACGGCCGCCTTGAGCTGCTTGAACGCGGTGTCGTCGTCGAAGTCGCCGGGGATGAACCGCATGCCTTCGGCGAGCTGCTGCCAGACCTCCTCCCGGAAGGGGGTCCGGGCGTGTTCGCGCACCGCGTCGTGGACGACCTGGGCGAAGTCCTGGTCCTCCCAGTCCCGGCGGGCGAAGCCGACGAGTGAGAAGCCCGGCGGCAGCAGGCCGCGGTTGGCCAGGTCGTAGACGGCCGGCATCAGCTTCTTGCGGGACAGGTCACCGGTCACCCCGAAGATGACCAGGCCCGACGGGCCCGCGACCCTCGGCAGCCGCCGGTCGCGCGCGTCGCGCAGCGGGTTGTCCCAGTCGGAGGCGGGTACCGCCGGCACCCGCACCTCCTTGGCGGTCTCGCTCATTACGCCTCAACTCCCTTGCTGTTCAGGGACTTCGTGACGGCGTCCAGCAGCTCCTGCCAGGCCGCCTCGAACTTGGCGACGCCCTCGTCCTCCAGCTTGCCCACGACCTCGTCGTAGGAGATGCCGAGCCGCTCCACCGCCGCCAGATCGGCACGGGCCCGGTCGTAGCCGCCCGTCACCGTGTCGCCGTGGATGTCACCGTGGTCGGCGGTCGCGTTGAGCGTCGCCTCCGGCATGGTGTTGACGGTGCCGGGGGCCACCAGCTCGTCGACGTAGAGGGTGTCCTTGTACGCCGGGTCCTTCACGCCGGTGGAGGCCCACAGCGGGCGCTGCCGGTTCGCGCCCGCCGCCGCCAGGGCCGCCCAGCGCTCGCCGGTGAAGACGCCTTCGTAGGCCTCGTAGGCCAGCCGTGCGTTGGCCAGTGCCGCCCGGCCCTTCAGCGCGAGCGCCTCGTCGGTGCCGATGACGGTCAGCCGCTTGTCGATCTCGCTGTCGACGCGGGAGACGAAGAAGGACGCCACGGAGTGGATCGTGGAGAGGTCCAGGCCCTTGGCCGCGGCCTGCTCCAGGCCCGCCAGGTAGGCGGCCATGACCTCGCGGTAGCGCTCCAGGGAGAAGATCAGCGTGACGTTGACGCTGATGCCCTCGGCGATGACCGCGGTGATCGCCGGGAGACCGGCCCTGGTCGCCGGGATCTTGATCATCACGTTGGGGCGGTCGACCAGCCAGGCGAGCTGCTTGGCCTCGGCGACGGTGGCGGCGGTGTCGTGGGCGAGGCGGGGATCGACCTCGATGGACACCCGGCCGTCTGTGCCGTGTGACACATCGTATACAGAAGACAGGACATCGGCGGCGGCCCGCACATCCTGCGTCGTCATCATCCGCACGGCCTCCTCGACCGTGACCCCCCGCACGGCGAGGTCGGCGAGCTGCTCCTCGTACCCCTCGCCGGAGCCGATGGCGGCCTGGAAGATCGACGGGTTCGTGGTCACGCCCACGACGTTCTTCTCCGCGACGAGCGCGGCGAGGTTGCCGGTGCTGATCCGCTTGCGCGACAGGTCGTCCAGCCAGATCGAGACGCCCTCGTCGGAGAGGCGCTTCAGTGCTCCCGCGGTGGCGGTTGCTTCGGTCACAGTGATCATCTTCCTCTACTGAACTGTTTCTGGCTGGTGGATCAGGCGGTACGGGCGGCGGCGAGCGACTCGCGGGCCGCGGCCGCCACGTGCTCGGCGGTGAAGCCGAACTCGGCGAACAGGGTCTTGGCATCGGCGGAAGCACCGAAGTGCTCCAGGGAGACGATCCTTCCGGCGTCGCCCACGAAGCGGTACCAGGTCAGGCCGATCCCGGCCTCGACGGCGACCCGCGCCCGCACGGCCGGCGGCAGGACGCTCTCGCGGTACTCGCGGGGCTGCTCCTCGAACCACTCCACGGACGGCATCGACACCACCCGGGTGCCGATTCCCTCGGCCTCCAGGAGGTCCCGTGCCGCGACGGCGAGGTGCACCTCGGAACCGGTGGCGATCAGGACCACCTCCGGGGTCTCGGCCGACGACTCGCGCAGCACGTAGCCGCCCTTGGCCGCGTCCGGGTTCGGCGCGTACGTCGGCACGCCCTGGCGGGTCAGCGCGAGCCCGTGCGGGGCGGGGTGCGTGGCGTGCCTCTTCAGGATCTCGGCCCAGGCCGTCGCGGTCTCGTTGGCGTCGGCCGGGCGGACGACGTTCAGGCCCGGGATGGCGCGCAGCGCGGCCAGGTGCTCGACCGGCTGGTGGGTCGGGCCGTCCTCGCCGAGCCCGATGGAGTCGTGCGTCCAGACGTACGTCACGGGCAGCTGCATCAGGGCCGCCATGCGGACCGCGTTGCGCATGTAGTCGGAGAACACCAGGAAGGTGCCGCCGTAGATCCGGGTGTTGCCGTGCAGGGCGATGCCGTTCATCTCGGCGGCCATCGAGAACTCGCGGATGCCGAAGTGGACGGTACGGCCGTACGGGTCCGCCTCGGGCAGCGGGTTGCCCTTCGGCAGGAACGAGGACGTCTTGTCGATCGTGGTGTTGTTCGAGCCCGCGAGGTCGGCGGAGCCGCCCCACAGCTCGGGCAGCACCGCGCCGAGCGCCTGGAGGACCTTCCCGGAGGCGGCGCGGGTGGCGACGGAGCCGCCCTCCTCGAAGACGGGAAGCTCGGACTCCCAGCCCTCGGGGAGCTGACCGGCCACGACCCGGTCGAAGAGCCGCGCGTGCTCCTCGTTCTGGCCGCGCCACTCGGCGATGCGCTTGTCCCAGGCGGCATGGGCCTCGGCGCCCCGGTCGAGGGCGCGGTGGGTGTGGGCCAGGACGTCGGCGTCGACCTGGAAGCTCTGCCCGGGGTCGAAGCCGAGGAGGCGCTTGGTGGCGGCGACCTCGTCGGCGCCGAGCGCGGAGCCGTGCGAGGCCTCGGTGTTCCGGGCGTTCGGGGCGGGCCAGGCGATGATCGTGCGCATCGCGATGATGGACGGCCGCTCGGTCTCGGCCTGCGCCGCCTTCAGGGCCGCGTACAGCGCGTGGACGTCGACGTCGCCCTCGGCGGTGGGCTCGATGCGCTGGGTGTGCCAGCCGTAGGCCTCGTACCGCCCCAGGACGTCTTCCGAGAACGCGGTCGCGGTGTCGCCCTCGATGGAGATGTGGTTGTCGTCGTAGACGAAGACCAGGTTGCCGAGCTTCTGGTGGCCGGCCAGCGAGGAGGCCTCGGCGGAGACGCCCTCCTCCAGGTCGCCGTCGGAGACGATCGCCCAGATGGTGTGGTCGAAGGGGGAGGTCCCCTCGGGGGCCTCCGGGTCGAACAGGCCGCGCTCGTAGCGGGCGGCCATCGCCATGCCGACGGCGTTGGCGACGCCCTGGCCGAGGGGGCCGGTGGTGGTCTCGACACCGGCGGTGTGGCCGTACTCGGGGTGGCCGGGCGTCTTGGACCGGTGGGTGCGGAACGCCTTCAGATCGTCCAGTTCCAGCTCGTACCCGGCGAGGAACAGCTGGGTGTAGAGGGTGAGCGAGGTGTGCCCGGGGGAGAGGACGAAGCGGTCCCGGCCGGTCCACTCGGGGTCGGCCGGGTCGTGGCGCATCACCTTCTGAAAGATCGTGTACGCGGCCGGCGCCAGGCTCATCGCGGTGCCGGGGTGCCCGTTGCCGACCCGCTGCACGGCGTCGGCCGCGAGCAGGCGCGCGGTGTCCACGGCGCGCCGGTCCAGGTCGGTCCACTCGAAGTCGTCGTCGAAGCCCACTGATGTCTGCGTGCTCATCTTCAAGAAGTCCTCGTTCGAAGCGGTCTGGCTGGCGTAACGCGTTCAAAAGTAAAAGTCTGACTTTTAAGAGGGAAGGTCGGAGTGTGTCAGCCTGTGGTGAAAGTGGGACACGGATCTTCGACAGGGATAGGCACGAGAAGGACATGGCGGACAGAACGCCCAATGAGCCGGGCGACGATGACGGAATCAGAACCCTCCCCTTCCCGGTGGATCTGAGCGTCGGCGGCGTCGGCATCCAGGTCGGCCCGCTCGGGACCGAACGCCTCTGGCACGCCGACGCCCCGCTGGAGCGCGTCCACCGCATCGACTTCCACGTGGTGATGCTCTTCACCGACGGCCCGGTCCGGCACATGATCGACTTCGCCGAGTACGAGGCCCGGGCCGGCGACCTGCTCTGGATCCGGCCGGGGCAGGTGCACCGCTTCTCGCGGACCTGCGAGTACCGCGGAACCGTCCTGACCATGCAGCCCGGCTTTCTGCCGCGGGCGATCGTCGAGGCGACCGGTCTCTACCGCTACGACCTGCCGCCCCTGCTCCGTCCCGAGGCACCGCAGCTCGCCGCGGTCCAGGCGTCGCTCGCCAACCTGCAACGCGAGTACGAGGACGCCGAAACGCTCCCCCTGAGCCTGCACACCTCGGTTCTGCGGCACTCCCTGACGGCGTTTCTCCTGCGCCTCGCCCATCTCGCGGCCAGTTCGGCGGAGGCGGCGCGCCGCCAGGCCGACACGACCTTCACCCTTTTCCGGGACGCGGTGGAGAAGGACTTCGCCACCAACCACAGCGTCAGCGTCTACGCGGACGCCCTCGGTTACTCCCGCCGCACCCTGGTCCGCGCGGTCCGCGCCGCGACCGGCGAGACCCCCAAGGGCTTCATCGACAAGCGGGTCGTCCTGGAGGCCAAACGGCTCCTCGCCCACACGGACCTCCCGATCGGCCGGGTCGGCGTGGCGATCGGCTTCCCGGACGCGGCGAACTTCTCCAAGTTCTTCCACCTGCACACCGGGCAGACGCCGGTGGCGTTCCGGGCGGAGCTGCGCTGACACGACGACGGCGCCGGAGGGCATCCCCTCCGGCGCCGCGTGGTCGACTCCCGTGTCAGTGACCGAAGTCGAACCAGTTCACGTTCACGAAGTCCGCCGACTGGCCGCTGCTGAAGGTCAGATAGACGTCGTGGGTGCCCGTCACCGAGCTGATGTTGGCCGGGACCGTGGTCCAGGTCTGCCAGCCTCCGGTGTTGGCGACCGAGAAGCTGCCGATGGGAGAGTTGGAGGGACTGTCCAGACGCACCTGGACCAGACCGCTCACCCCGGACGCCGCGCCGCTCGCCACCCTCGCGTAGAACTGTTTGGCCGCCGTGGAGCCGAAGTCGACGCCCTTGTACAGCGCCCAGTCGCCGTTGGCGACGTAGCCGATGTCCTGGCCGCCGCCGGTGTCGGTGGTGGTCTCGGCGGTGACGCCGGACTGGCTGTCGTACGACTCCGCCTGGATGGCGCTGTACGCGTCCCGGCTGCCGCTCGGCGGGGTGGTGGTACCGCTCCCACTGGACTGGAGGACCTGGACGTAGTCGACGACCATCGGGTGCCCGGACTCGGTGGCGCTGGTCGGACCGCCGCCGAACGCGCCCGGGAAGCCGCCGCCCATCGCCACGTTCAGGATGACGAAGAAGCCGTGGTTGGTGGCGTTCGCCCAGGTGGTGGCGTCGACCTGACTGGAGGTCACCGTCTGGTAGTTGACACCGTCGACGTAGAAGCGGATCGCCTCGGGGCTCACCGAGCGGTCCCACTCCATGGTGTAGGTGTGGAAGCCGGACTGGCAGGTGGTGTTGGGGCAGGCGGTCGAGTTGCCCAGGCCCGTCGTCTCGTTGCAGGGGCCGCCCGGGTTGGTGCCGCAGTGCATGGTCGCCCAGACCTTGTCCAGGCCCTGCACGTTCTCCATGATGTCCAGCTCGCCGACGCTCGGCCAGTTCTGGTAGTTGCCCCGGTAGGGCGCGCCCAGCATCCAGAATGCGGGCCAGTAGCCGTAGGCGGCGGTGCCGGTGACGTTCGGCATCTGGATGCGGGCCTCGACGCGCAGCTTGCCGCCGGCCGGAGGCTGGAAGTCGGTGCGGGTGGTCTCGATCCGGCCCGACGTCCAGTTGCCGGCCGAGTCCCGCACCGGCGTGATCTTCAGGTTGCCGCTGCCGTCCAGGGCGACGTTGGTGGTGCTCGACGTCATCGTCTCGACCTCGCCGGTGCCCCAGTTGGCGGCACCTCCGGGATACGAGGTCCCGGTGTCGTACTGCCAGTTGGACGTGTTGACGCCGGTGCCGGCCGAGCCGTTGAAGTCGTCGAGGAAGACCTGGCTCCAGCCGGACGGCACGCCGGGCGCCGAGGCGCTGGCGGGAAGGGTCGCGGTCGTGGCGGCCGCGACCGCCAGACCCATGGTGGCGAGCGCGGCGAGCAGGGCGCGACGCAGCGAGCGCCGCCGTCTGTGATCCGCGGCGGGTATACCGGAGGTTTCACTCATGGGGGTGCCTCTCGGGTACGGAGGGGAGTGCGCGGGCGTGACTCCGAGAGCGCCGGGACTGCCTGAGAGCGCTCTCAAAGTGGGCCCAATGTGCTCTCCGTGCCTGCGGCCGTCAAGAGTTAAAACAAAGAATCTCCTTGTTTCCCACGGGAGTTCACGCTCTGAAGCCGGCCGCTCGCTAGATCGCGCTGCCGGCCTTCCAGTCCGCCCAGGACAGGTTCCACCCGTTGAGGCCGTTGGAGGCCTCGACGGTCTTCTCGCCGGAGTTCCTGACGATCACCACGTCGCCGATCATCGAACTCTCGTAGAACCTGTAGCCGTCGACCGAGGTGTCGCTCGCGCCCTTGGCGTCGTGCAGGCCGACACAGCCGTGGCTGGTGTTCTCGTGGCCGAAGACCGAGGTGGACGCCCAGTAGTTGCCGTGCACGAAGGTGCCGGAGGTGGTCAGGCGCTGGGCGTGCGGGACGTCGGAGATGTCGTACTCGTCGCCGAGGCCGACCGTGGAGGACTCCATCCGGGTCTGCTTGAACCGCTCGCTGATCACCATGATCCCGGACCAGGTGGTGTGCTGGGCGTTCCCGCCCGAGACCGGGTAGGCGGCGTAGGTGGCGCCGTCCCGCTTCACGACCATCTGCTTGGTCGACAGGTCGACCGTCGAGATCTGCTCGCGGCCGATGTGGAAGGTGACGTCCTTCGACTGCACGCCGTAGACACCGTCCGAGCCCTCGACGTCCTTCAGCCGCAGACTGAGGGTGATCTTGGTGCCGGGCGCCCAGTACGTCTCCGGGCGGAAGTCGAGCCGGGTGTCGCTGAACCAGTGGCCGACGATCTCGACCTCCGGCTCGGCGGTCACGGTGATCGCCTTCTGCACCGCCGCCCGGTCCTTGACCGCGTGCGTGAAGTTGATCGACACCGGCATGCCGACGCCGGACGTGGAGTCCGCCTCGGGCGTGAAGTAGCCGATGAACGTCTCGCCGGGCGACTTCGTGGTGAAGGTGGCCACCGTCTCGTCGGTCGCGCCCAGCGCCTTCGCCGTCACCGTGTACTTCGTGCCGGAGTACGGGTTCTTCGCGGACGTCCATGTCGTCTTCGCGTCGTTGAAGGTGCCCGGCAGCGTCGACCCGTCGTTGCCCGCGACGGTCACGGAGGCCAGCGTGCCGTCGGTCACCGTGACCTCGACGGGAGTGCTGAAGTCCGCCTTCGTGGTGCCGGAGACGGGCGTGACCGAGATCGTCGCCTTCTTGGTCGCGGACTTCGCGGAGGCCGTGGCGCCCTTGCCGTCGGTTGCGGCCGAGGCGTCCGCGGAGGAACTGCACCCGGCCAGCGCGGCCCCCGCGGGCACCGCGCCGAGCGCGGCGAGGATCCCGCGCCGGGACCACTTCCCCGACTGCCGTCCGGACCGGTTCGATATGTGCTGGACGCCCACGACACGCCTTCCTGACTTGTCCACCTGTGTCAGGGCATCCTGCGCCGACTGTATGGGGGGTTCCTTTGAATCGCGGGGGTGTTCGCTGAGATTCCGATGAGGAGCGGGAAGGTCACCCTGCGCGGTCGCGGCCAGGGACCCTCGTCCTCCCGCACCTGTCCCGGTACCCGCGCCCAGGCGGCCTCGCCCGGCTCCCGGTACACCCCGCTGGCCGTCACCCGGTCACGCTACCCGGCCCGTCCCGTCGTCCGGTCCGGGCTGCCAGCCCAGCGCCCGGGATATCCCGCGGGCCGCCAGCCGCACCGCCGGGACCAGCACCGGCACCTGGGCGGCCGCCTCGGGCACCACCACCGAGACGGCCGCGACCACCTGTCCGGTCGCCCCGCGCACCGGAGCCGCCACCGACAGCGCGTCGTCGGTGACCTGACGTCTGCTCACCGCCGCCCCCGTACGCCGGACTTCGGCCAGCGAGCGGCGCAGCCTGGCCGGATCCGTGACCGTGTGGGGCGTGAAGGACGCCAACGGGCCCGCACAGTAGTCCTGCTGGAAGCCGGCCGTCTCGTGCGCGAGCAGCACGAGCCCCACCCCGGTCGCGTGCAGCGGCCAGCGGGCGCCCACCCGGATGTGCACGCCCACCGCCGACCGCCCCGACAGCCACTCGATGTAGACGACCTCCGACCCGTCCCGGACCGCCAGCTGCACGTTCTCGTGCGTCGCTTCGTACAGGTCCTCCAGGTACGGCAGGGCGACCTGCCGCAGCGCCAGACCGCGCGGCGCCAGCGCGGCCAGCTCCCAGAGCCGCAGGCCCACGTGGTAGGTGCCGTCCGCGTCCCGCTCCAGCGCGCCCCATGCGGTGAGCGCCCCGACCAGCCGGTGCGCGGTGGTCAGGGAGAGCCCGGCGCGGCGGCTGATGCCGGACAGGCTCAGCGCCGTGTGTCCGTGGTCGAAGGCGGCCAGGACCGCGAGCAGCCGGTCGGGTGCCGAGCGGGTGACGGCGGTCATGGCCGGTCGGCGACGCGCAGCAGCAGGGCGTGCAGCGTCGCCCGCTCGGTCGCGTCGAGCGGGCCCAGCAGATCGTTCGTCACGCGCCGGCCCGCCTCGTCGGTGTCCCGCAGGAACGCCCGGCCGGTGTCGGTCAGGGCGACGATCCGGCTGCGGCGGTCGTCGGGGGAGGGGCGCCGTTCGGCGAAGCCCAGCTTCTCCAGGTCGTCGACCAGGCCGACGATCGCGCTCGGGTCGTAGCCGAGCCGGGTGCTCAGCTCCCGCTGGAGCGAGCCCTCCGAAGTGGCGAGGTAACGCAGCACCGCGTAGTGGCGCAGCCGCAGCCCCGACTCCTGGAGGAACGTGTTGAAGACCTGCCCCGAGCGCAGGCCCAGGCGGTACAGCAGGTACCCCGTGTCCGCGTGCAGCTCGCGCATCCACGGCTCGTCCGCGTCGATCGAGGTCGGGTTCTCGGTGTGCTGGCGGGTGATGACGGTCTCCCTGCTACGGGCCCCGGCGGCGGGGCGGTCTGTCGCACGGATTCCAGCATGAGGCACCCATGGGACGACAACAACTATTGACGTCAACAATTATTGCTCTTAGCTTCGATCTCGAAGTTCGCAGGCGGCCCTCGGGGCCGCCACCGTCGTCTGTGAAGGGACCGACCGTGCCCACCATCGATCTCACCGGCAAGGCCGCCGTCGTCACCGGCAGCGGCCGGGGCCTCGGCCTCGCCTACGCCCACGCCCTGGCCGCCCGCGGCGCCTCGGTGGTCGTCAACGACATGGACGAGGCCGTCGCCGAGCAGGCCGTGAAGTCCATCGCCGAGGCCGGCGGCACCGCCGTCGCCGAGGTGGTCCCGGTCGGCACCGCCGAGGCCGCGGACCGCCTCGTGAGCAGGGCCGTACAGGAGTTCGGCCGCCTCGACATCCTGGTCACCAACGCGGGCATCCTGCGCGACAAGGTGCTGTGGAAGATGACCGACGACGACTTCGACGCCGTCGTCACCACCCACCTCAAGGGCACCTTCACCTGCGCCCGCGCCGCCGCCGTCCGGATGCGCGAGCAGGGCGAGGGCGGCACCCTGATCCTGGTCGGCTCCCCGGCCGGCCAGCGCGGCAACTTCGGCCAGACCAACTACGCCGCCGCGAAGGCGGGCATCGCCGCCATGGCCCGTACCTGGTCGATGGAGCTGGGCCGGGCCGGCATCACCGTCAACGCGATCGTGCCGGTGGCCGCCACGGCGATGACCGAGACCATCCCCGCCTTCGCCCCGTACGTCGAGGCCATGAGGAACGGCGAGCCGCTCCCGGACTTCCTGCGCAAGGGCGAGGGCTTCGGCACCCCCGAGGACTGCGCGGCCCTCGTCCCCTTCCTGGCCTCCGACGCCGCCCGCTCGATCACCGGCCAGGCCATCGGCATCGGCGGCGACAAGGTGACACTCTGGTCGCATCCGCAGGAGATCAGGGCGGCCTACGCCGACGGCGGCTGGACCCCGGACACCCTGGCCGACGCCTTCGCCACCTCGGTCGGCGCCGAACTCCAGACGGTCGGCATCCCGGCGCCCAAGCTCCCGGAGGCATGATGGACATCGCGACACTGACGGCGATCGACGTGCACACGCACGCCGAGGTCTCCGCCAAGGGCCACTCCTCCCTCGACGACGACCTGCACGACGCCTCCTCGGCCTACTTCAAGGTCGAGGGCAAGCGGAAGCCGACGATCGAGGAGACGGCCGCCTACTACCGGGAGCGGAACATGGCCGCCGTGATCTTCACGGTGGACGCCGAGTCCGCGACCGGCACCGCGCCCGTCCCCAACGAGGAGGTCGCCGAGGCCGCGGCCGCCAACGCCGACGTGCTGATCCCCTTCGCCTCCGTCGACCCCTTCCGCGGCCGCGCCGGGGTCAGGCAGGCCCGCCGCCTGGTCGAGGAGTACGGGGTGAAGGGCTTCAAGTTCCACCCCTCCGTCCAGGGCTTCTTCCCGAACGACCGCGCGGTGGCGTACGGCCTCTACGAGGTGATCGAGGAGACCGGCACCATCGCCCTCTTCCACACCGGCCAGACCGGCATCGGCGCCGGTGTCCCGGGCGGCGGCGGGATCCGGCTGAAGTACAGCAACCCGCTCCACGTGGACGACGTGGCGGCCGACTTCCCGCACCTGAAGATCATCCTGGCGCACCCGTCCTTCCCCTGGCAGGACGAGGCCCTTGCCGTCGCCACCCACAAGCCGGGCGTGCACATCGACCTGTCCGGCTGGTCGCCGAAGTACTTCCCGCCGCAACTGGTGCAGTACGCCAACACACTGCTCAAGGACAAGGTGCTGTTCGGCTCCGACTTCCCCGTCCTCACCCCCGACCGGTGGCTCGCCGACTTCGGGAAACTGCCGATCAAGGACGAGGTCCGGCCGAAGATCCTCAAGGAGAACGCCGCCCGCCTGCTCGGGCTGACCACGCCGTAAGGGGCCCCAGATGCGCAACGAGGGACTGGGCTCGTGGCCCGCACGCCGGGCCCGCAAGACGCCGCACCGCACGGCTCTGGTGTCCGGCGGGCAGTCGGCCGACTACCGCACCCTGTACGCACGCACCACCCGCCTGGCCCACGCCCTGCGCGCCCGGGGCCTGCGCCGCGGCGACCGCATCGGCTACCTCGGCCCCAACCACCCGGCCTACCTGGAGACCCTGTTCGCGGCCGGCACCCTCGGCGCGGTCTTCGTCCCGCTCAACACCCGCCTGGCCGGCCCCGAGATCGCCTACCAGCTCGCCGACTCCGGCGCCAAGGCCCTCCTCTACAGCCCCTCGCACGCGGGTCTGGTCGCCGGCCTGCCCGGCACCAGCGACGTCCGGACGTACGTCGAAGTGGGCCCCGAGTACGAGGAGTTGCTGGCCGCGGCGGCCGAGGACCCGATCGACGAACCGGTCGTCCCCGACGACACCTGCATCATCATGTACACCTCGGGGACGACCGGCCGCCCCAAGGGCGCGATGCTCACGCACGGCAACCTCACCTGGAACGCGCTCAACGTCCTGGTCGACACCGACCTGATCGCCGACGAACGCGCCCTGGTCTCGGCCCCGTTGTTCCACACGGCCGGCCTCAACATGCTCGCCCTCCCGGTCCTCCTCAAGGGCGGCACCTGTGTCCTGGTCGAGGCCTTCGACCCGGCCACGACCCTCGACCTGATCGAACAGCACCGGATCACCTTCATGTTCGGGGTCCCCACGATGTTCGACCAGGTGGCCCGCCACCCCCGCTGGCCGGACGCCGACCTCTCCTCCCTGCGCATCCTCACCTGCGGCGGCTCCCCGGTCCCCACCCCGCTGATCGCCCGGTACCAGGAGAGAGGCCTGACGTTCCTCCAGGGCTACGGCATGACGGAGGCCTCGCCCGGCACCCTCTTCCTCGACGCCGAACACGCCGTCGCCAAGGCGGGCTCGGCCGGCGTACCGCACTTCTTCAGCGACGTACGGGTCGTGCGGCCCGACCTGACCCGGGTCGACGTCGGCGAGACCGGCGAGGTCGTCGTCCGCGGACCCCATGTCATGCCCGGCTACTGGGGGTTGCCCGAGGAGACCGCGGCCTCCTTCGCGGACGGCTGGTTCCGCAGCGGTGACGCGGCCCGGGTCGACGAGGACGGCTACGTGTTCATCGTCGACCGCCTCAAGGACATGATCATCTCCGGGGGCGAGAACATCTACCCCGCCGAGATCGAGGACCTGCTCCTCGCCCACCCCGGCATCGCCGAGTGCGCGGTGATCGGCGTACCGGACGACAAGTGGGGCGAGGTGCCGCGCGCGGTGGTCGTACCCCGCGAAGGCGCCGTCCTCGACCCCGACGAGGTCCTGGCCTCCCTCTCCGGCCGCCTCGCCAAGTACAAGCTCCCCAAATCGGTGGTGCTCGCCGACCGACTCCCGCGCACCGCCTCCGGAAAACTCCTCAAGTCCCAGGTGCGCAAGCGCTACGGCACCGACTCCTGAGTAAGGACAGACACATGACCGTCACCGTCAACGGCCTCGACGAACTGAAGAAGCTCGCGGGCAGCGACCTGGGCACCAGCGAGTGGATCGAGGTCACCCAGGACCGCATCGACACCTTCGCCGACGCGACCGGCGACCACCAGTGGATCCACGTCGACCCCGAGCGGGCGGCCGCGGGTCCCTTCGGCGCCCCCATCGCCCACGGCTACCTCACCCTGTCGCTGTTCATCCCCCTGTTCACCGAGCTGCTGGACGTCCAGGGCGTCACCACGAAGGTCAACTACGGCCTGAACAAGGTGCGTTTCCCGGCCCCGGTGAAGGTCGGCTCCCGGATCCGGCTGGCCGGCCGACTGACGGAGGTCGAGGACGTGCCGGGCGGCGTGCAGATCGTCGTCGACGGGACGATCGAGATCGACGGCGGGACCAAGCCCGCCGCCGTGCTGCAGAGCCTCTCCCGGTTCTACGCGTAGGGCTTCGCCCGGACACCGGCTGCCGGGCTGCGGTGGCGGGGGAACTGCGGTCCGGCGGGGGCCGCCCGCCCGTGCCACGAGCCCCGCAAGGGGCGCGGGGAACTGCGCGGCCGGCCCCCACCGGCCCTAAGCCCTGCGGGGCGCTCAGCCCACCACGTCCACGAAGATCGGGTTCGAGTAGAACCACGTGTCCGCCCACGGGTCGCCGTTGCCCGGCTCGTGGGGGATCGGGCCGTGCGGGTCGACCGAGGCACCGAGGTAGCCCGTGCCGTTGCGCCTGCCGTCGCTGCCGCGCAGCCGGAGGTAGCAGGACTCGTCGCCCGCGGTGATCGGGATCCGCAGCGTGTACGTGCCCGTGCGGCCGGACACGTCCTTCGACTGCACGACCCTGGTGTCCGGCGCCTGCCAGGTGTCCCGGTCGGCGACCGGACCGCGCACCGCGCCCCGGATCACGTCGACGTGCGCCAACTGGGGCAGGATGCCCTGGGCGTTGACCCGGGACGCGGTCGTCACCGTCACGTTCAGGGTGATCCGCTCGCCCCTGCGGACGCGCAGCCGGCCGCCCAGCGTGACACCGGCGCCGTGGTCGCAGTCCCGCTTCAGCCGGACGTCCAGACCGTCGAGCAGGTGCCCGTGGTCCAGCCAGACCCGGCCCGCCCGCAGGCCCGCCATCACCGCGCGGTAGCCGTAGCGGGTGACGCCGACGTGGGTCCGGCTGAACTCGCCGGGCCAGAAGTCGCTGCCGGGCTGCGGTGTGCCCGTGTTCACCGGGTCGGGCAGCTTGCCGGTGTTGTCGAAGTTCTGCCCCGCCGGCCAGTCGCCGTTCTTCCAGGTGTCGAAGACCGTGCGGTGGTTGTCGGAGTTGGTGGTGATGGTGAACAGGCGGCCCTCGGACAGCATCGCGTCCCACAGACCGCCGACCGTCGCGGTGGCCCAGTCGAAGCCGCCGTACGTCAGATACGCGTCCGCCGGGTAGCCGGACCAGGACTGCGCGGACGGCTTGTTCTCGTACTCGCCGCGGATCGAGGTGGCCCCGCGCCAGCCGGGGATCGCGGCACCCTGGGCGCCGGGCGCGCCCTCCATGCCGATCATGATCTCGGAGGCCGCGTCCCGCCAGTTGCGCATCTCGTGCGGGGAGTCGATGCCCAGCCGCAGCGGGTGGTTGGCGAGGACGAGGACGTCGTCGACATAGCCGGTGCGGCGCTGCTCGGCCAGCCACTGGATGGCCTTGACCGCGTGCGCCTCGTTGCGGGCGGTGTCGGCCGCGCCCGCCGACCCCTCGGTGTAGCCGAGGAGCTTGCCGTCGTAGGCCAGCTCGAACCGCGTGAGCAGATCCGTCTCGTGCGGACCGGGCGCGGCGAACACCGTGCAGTGCTCGGCGGCCGGTATGTACCACTCCAGGCCCTGGAAGATCAGCTGGCGCGGGTTCTCGGCGCGTGCCTTGAGGATCTCCGCGTGCTCCAGCTTCGCGCCGTAGTAGGCGTGCCCGAAGTTGGCGTGTTCGTTGAACACCATCCAGTCCAGCCCGTACCGGGCGGCGGCCTGGGCCTGCTGGGAGAACGTGTACTTGGCGTCGTGGCTGTACACGGAGTGGACGTGGTGGTCGCCGACCAGGTAGGCGAGGCGCGGGTCCTCGCCGCCCAGGCCCCGGCCCGAGGCGGCGAACGCGGGGGCCGCCGCCGACCCGAGTGCGAACGCGGCGCCGAACAGGCCCGCACGGCGCAGGAGTCCACGTCTCGACATGCCCTGGGCGTCGAGCTCGGCGGGGGAGACGGAGGGATCGGCCCAGGCGGGCAGCTGCTGCTCGGTCATGAAGATGATCCTCGTAACGGGTCAGTGGGTCATGAAGGAGGAGACGGGCAGCGCCCGGGAGACGATCCGGACGTCGCCGAGGCGGCCGTGCAGGATCTGGTCGATCCTGTCCGCGTACTCGTAGCCGCCGAGCAGCCAGGGCTTCCCGGACGAGGCGATGCCGACCGCGGCGGCGTGCGGGTTGCGGGCGACCGGACAGCCCTGCACGTACATCGTGGTGTGCTTGCCGTCGTTGACGACGGCGAGGTGCCACCAGATCTCCGGGTCGGTCTCGTCGCCCCAGTTGGTGGCCAGCTGCCGCTGGTTGAGCGGGTGCACGGCCCACTGCGGGCCCGGACCGTCGGAGATGGAGAGCGTGGCCAGCGGCTCGTCCGGGTCGTCGGTGACGGTGCCGACCGAGCCGTTGTGGCCGGTGCGGCTGACCAGGCCGGACCAGGCGTTGTGCGCGGCGCTCCAGTCGGCGGGCAGCCGGTAGAACGCCTCGATGGTGTAACCGTCCCTGAAGGTCGCCGAGTTGAGCGGGGCGCCGTCGACGGTCCGCAGGTAGGCGCCCGTCAGCGGGGACTTGTGACCCGTGAACTCCAGGCTGCCGTGGCCCGGCTGGTCCGGGTGGTGGTCCGCCGACCAGCCCAGGGTGCCGCCGCCCACCGAGACCACCGTGAGGTCGTTGCCGTTGCCGGACAGGTCACGGACGGTGTCCGCGACGGCCGAGTCGAACCGCCAGTAGGCGGCCGTGCCCCGGACCAGCATCTGCGACGCGGGCCGCGCCGGGCGGACCGGCACCGGGTCGAAGCCGGCGAAGCGCTCCGCGAAGTCGATGCCGACGGAGAAGCGGTCCGCGTCGCCGCTCAGCTCCATCTCCTGCCGCTCCAGCTCGTTGAGGCCCTTCTTGGCCCGGCCGAGGATCCACGGGGAGACCGTCTCCACGTCGATGACGTCGCGGTCCAGGTCGAAGTGGTAGAGGCGGATCATCGCCGCGCCGCCGAAGTAGCGGTTCTGGTAGTTCGTCAGGTGCAGATGCACCTCGTGGCCGGCCGCGTTCTTTCGGGTCGCGCGGCCCGCCGGCCAGTAGTGGCCGTTCAGGGTGAGGAAGATCTGGTCGTGCTCGTTGATCAGCTGGTCCCACAGCTGCTGTCCGTACGACGACAACTCGTCATCGGCCACGACCAGTTCGTGCGTGGTGAGGATGACCGGCGCCTTCGGGTGGGCGGCGATGACGTCCTTCGCCCAGGTGTAGCCCCTGGCCGACAGCCGCCAGTCCAGCGCCAGCACGAGCCACTCGCGCCCGGCCGCCTTGAACAGGTGGCAGGTGTTGTAGCCGTCCGCGGAGGCCCCGACGAACGTCGGCTTGTCCTTGAAACGCCGCGGCCCGAAGGCGTCCAGGTACGGCGTGTCACCGCGCTGGTCGTCCGTCGACGACCTGATGTCGTGGTTGCCGGCCAGCACGCTGTAGCCGACCCCGCGGCGGTCGAGGATCCCGAACGCCTCGCTGATCGCGGCGAACTCCTCCGGCGCCCCGTTCTGGGTGAGGTCGCCGAGGTGGGACAGGAAGACGATGTTCTCGTCGGCCGCGCCGCCCTGCTCCAGCAGATAGTGCAGCGAGGCCTCGATGGGCGCCGGGTTGATGCTCGGCCCGTCGAAGAGGTACTGGGTGTCGGGCATCACCGCGAGGGTGAAGCGCCGGCTCTCCGGGTCGGGCCGCCGGCCGGAGCCGGAGGACGCCTCGGCGACGGCCGGCAGCGCGACCCCGGCGGTGGCGGCGGCACCGAGCAGCGCGGTGGCCCTGAGGAAGTTGCGTCTTCCGGCTCCGGCCTGCGCGGCCTCACCCTGGATGTGGTCATGCGAAGTACACACGAGTGCTCCGTGAGTAAGCAGAAGTGACGGCGAAGGGCGTGGGGGGATCTCAGCGGACGCGCAGGGTCCAGCTCCAGCGGTGGACACCCGGTGCGACGAGGTAGGAGGGGAAGGTGTCGGGACCGCACGACGCCGTGCCGAGGCCCCGGTGTGCGGCGTCGATGTGGACCACACAGCCGGCCCGCGGCACGAGTTCGTCGTGGTGCGTGACGGCGGTGAGGTCCTCGGCGCGGTAGCGGCTGACGGAGACCTGGCGGGGCCCGTCCAGTTCGACCGCGAGTCCGGTGGCGTCCGGCGCCGACAGCGTGAACCGCCGGACGCCGTGCCGCCCGCCGCTCTCCTGGGGCCGCAGGTAGGGGGTGAACAACTCGTCCACGGGCAAGGAGTGGTGCCCGACCGGGGCTCCGGCGGCGCGGTCGGGGTACGACTCCCAGGGACCCTGACCGAACCACTCCAGCAGATCGAGCCCGGCCACCGTCTCGAAGACCGAGCCGACCCGCGCCACGTCCGCGAACTCCTCGGGCAGCTCGGCCGACTCGTCGACCCGGACACCGCCCTCGACCGGCGTGAACTCCTGCCGGTGCCGTACCACCCCGACCGTGCCGGCGTACTCCGCGAGCACGGTCACCCTGCCCCAGCCTTCGGCCGGGGGCGCGTCCCTCTCGCTTCGCCCGCCGCTCCGGCGTACCGAGACCACCTTGCGCACCAGCCGGTCCAGGCCCCAGGCGCGCCAGCGCGGCGCCGTCCCGCCCAGCTCGTCGTTGTCGGTGGGCGCCCGCCACAGCGACAGCACCGGCGCGGCCGCCAGCAGCGGGTGCAGCAGCAGCCCCTCGTCGTCCACCTGGACGGCGGGCCCCGCCGGCACCGGCGGCCCGAGCGGGTCCGCCGCCCGGATCCGGATCTGCGGCGCGCAGATCTCCGTACCGGCCGGCGCCCACGCCTGGTCCTCGGCGACCGTCACCCGCAGCGTCAGCCACGCCTCACCGCCGTCCGCCGGCACCTCGAACGGCAGCGGTACGGCCGCGGTCTCGCCGGGGCACAGTGCGGGCAGTGCGGCCGGGCCGGTGAGGGTACGGCCGTCGGCCAGCGCCAGCTCCCAGGTGCCGGTCAGCCAGTCGAGGCCCCGGAAGTGCTGGTGGTTGGCGAGCACGATGCCCTCGTGCCTGAAGCACCGGATGCGGACCGGTGCCGCGATCTCCCGGTGCTCGTACATCGCGGGCTTGGGGGTGCGGTCGGGGAAGACGATCCCGTCCGCGACGAAGGCCCCGTCGTGCAGGGCCTCGCCGAAGTCGCCGCCGTACGCCCAGCGGTGGCCGGGCGCGGCGACACCGTTGTCATACAGTCCGGCGCCCGCGCGCCCGACCGGTCTTCCGTCGCTCACCCGTTGGAGAATTCCGTGGTCCCAGAACTCCCAGATGAACCCGCCCTGAAGCCCCGGAGTGGACTCGATGGCGGCCCAGTGGTCGGCCAGCGTGCCGTTGCTGTTGCCCATGGCATGCGAGTACTCGCACTGGATCAGCGGCTTGGTCTGCTCGCCGGACAGGGCGTGCGCCACGCAGTCCTCCAGCGGCGCGTACATCGGGCAGGCGATGTCGGAGGCCACGTCCGGGTCCGCCCAGCCGCGCTTGGCCGCCCCCTCGTACTGGAGCGGCCGGGTCGGGTCGTGCCGCCGCAGCCAGCCGGCCGCCGCGTCGTGGTTCGCCCCGTAGTCGGACTCGTTGCCCAGCGACCAGATGATGACCGAGGGGTGGTTCTTGTCGCGCAGCACCATGCGCGCGACCCGGTCCACGAAGGCGTTCAGGTAGCGCGGGTCGTCGGCGATCTCGTGGGCGTGGTCGTGGGACTCGATGTCCGCCTCGTCGACGACGTAGAAGCCCAGTTCGTCCGCGAGGTCGTACAGGGCCGGATCGTTCGGGTAGTGCGAGGTGCGGATCGCGTTGAACCCGAACCGCTTCAGCAGCACCAGGTCCGCGCGCATGTCGTCGTACGACACCGTCCGCCCGGTGAGGGGGTGGAAGTCGTGCCGGTTGACGCCCCGGATGAAGACCCGCTCGCCGTTGACGAGCAGGTCCCGGCCGGCGATCTCGACGTCCCGGAAGCCGACGCGGTGGTACGAGGTGTCGGCGACCGTGCCGTCGGCGCGGTGCAGCCGGACGGTCAGCCCGTACAGCTCCGGCTGTTCCGCGTTCCAGGTGCGCACGTCGGCCACGGTGGCGTGGATGCGGGCCTCGCCGAGGAAGTCGGAGACCCGGTCGTCCTCGATGTTGAGCCGGTCGAACCCGGCGTCCTGCGTGAGGGGTTCACCGTCGAGCTCGCCGGTGACGTACCAGCCCCCGGGCAGCGCCCGGTCGCCCGCCGCGTTCCGTACCCGGCAGTCCACGCGCAACTCGCCGTCCCGCCGCGCCCGCACGGTCACGTCCGCGAGATGAAAGGGGTCGGTCGCGTACAGCAGCACCGAGCGGGTGATCCCGCCGTGCCACCAGTGATCCTGGTCCTCGATGTGCGAGGCGTCCGACCACTTGACGACGGTGAGCCTGAGGACCGACCGCGCGCCGGGCCGGACGACTTCGGTGAGGTCGAACTCGGCCGCCAGGTGGGAGTCCTTGGAGACGCCCGCCGGCCGCCCGTCGACGTGCACGAGGAGCACGCTCTGCGCCGCGCCCACCTGGAGCACGACGCGCCGCCCGGCCCACTCCGCGGGGACGTCCAGTTCGCGCTCGTAGACCCCGGTCGGGTTGGCGGCGGGGGAGTCCGGCGGGAACTCGCGGAACGGCATGGTGACGTTCGTGTACTGCGGCAGGTCGTCCGTGTCCTGCACGGTCCAGGCGCCGGGGACGTGCGCCGTGGACCAGCGGCCGCCGGCCGGCGCGTCCGGAGCCGGCAGCAACTGGAAGCGCCAGTCGCCGTCCAGCGGGAGTGCTCCGGTGCGCCGGTCGACGGCGTTCATGGGGAGCCGGCGCCAGGAGGTCACCTCGGGTGCCTCCCAGGGGCGCAGGGCGATCAGGGGATCGGCGGGCCGGGGCCCGGGGACCGACGGATCGTTCATCGGCGGACGGCTCCCTTTTCTGCTTGCGGGGCATGGCGGGGCGGGGCGGTGCTGGGCAGGACCCCAGCCGCACCCCCGCCACCTCGGCCGCCGCCCGCCGCAGGACCGCGTCCGCCGCCGCCTCCGTGAGCCATGCCGCGTCCTGCGGCCCGCCC
>NZ_JBFBJL010000105.1:0-24538 GCF_040686075.1 Streptomyces sp. NPDC086519 | reverse complement strand
CCACTCTCATCACCCCCGGGGGGGGGGGGGGGGCGCCCGCCCCCCCCCCCCCCCACCCCTCATGCGTCCACGAACGAGGCAGGATCGGTCCCGTCGATCACGCTGACACAAACGGCGCAACTCCCCTGTCCCTCCAGGGAGACGCGTCTTCGCCGCAGAGCGCAGTCGAACGGCCTACGGCCCCCGAGGTGCGCCACGCACGTCAGCCCCGCAAGGGGACCTGTCCAGGACGGCGCCGACGCCGTGATCACCTCCAGCCACACCGTGATCGTTTCAACCGAGGTGAGCGGGTCGGTGAGGGGCCGGACTGACCTCGACTGAGCATGATGCCGTCGGGAGCGACAGAATCAACGTCACGTTGGTAAAACTCGACGTTGTGTAGACTTTCTCGGTGAGGGGGGCAGTCCAGCTCCTCGAGAGACCTTTCTGGAGGAGCAGTGCAGCAGCAGAAGTGGCTCATCACCGGCGTCAGCACGGGCCTTGGACGTGCCTTCGCCCAATCCGCCCTGGCCGCCGGGCACACCGTCGTCGGCACGGTCCGCTCCGAGGAGCACCTGCGGGCCTTCGAAGGGCTCAAACCCGGGTACGCGCACGGCCGCATCCTGGATGTGACCGACGACGCCGCCGTCTCGAGTGTGATCACGGAGGTGGAGCAGAGCGTCGGCCCCCTGGATGTCGTCGTCGCCAACGCCGGCTACGGCCTGGAGGGCACCTTCGAGGAAACCCCGCTGGCCGACGTACGGCGGCAGTTCGAGGTCAACGTCTTCGGGACAGTGGCCACCCTGCAGGCGGCGCTGCCCCACATGCGCCGGCGCCGCCGCGGACACCTGATGGCCGTCACCTCCATGGGCGGGCTCATGGCCGTGCCCGGCATGTCCGCCTACTGCGGCAGCAAGTTCGCCCTGGAAGGCATCCTCGAGGCACTGGGCAAGGAGGTCGCACAGTTCGGGATCCACGTGACGGCGATCGAGCCCGGTTCCTTCCGCACCGACTGGGCCGGACGGTCCATGACACGCGCCGCGCGGTCCATCGACGACTACGACGAGCTGTTCACCCCCATCCGTGAAGCGCGCCAGAAGGCCAGCGGCAACCAGCTGGGCAATCCGGCCAAGGCCGGGGATGCCGTCGTGCACATCGCGTCGGTCGACCAGCCGCCGGCCCACCTCGTCCTGGGCTCGGACGCGCTGCGACTGGTCACCGCCGCGCGCACGGCCGTGGACGAGGACATCCGCGCATGGGAGCCCCTCTCCCGTACCACCGACTTCGCCGAGGGCGCTCAGCTCTGATGACCGGCCACCACCCCGCCCGGAGCCGACGCACCACCGAACGCAAGGGTGACCTCCGGGAGCGGGCCATCCTCGACACCTGCGAAGCTCTGCTGGCACAACAGGGCTATGACGCCATGACCGTTGGCGACATCGCGCAGGGCGCCGGCATCACACGTGGCGCCCTGTACTTCTACTTCGGCTCCAAGCAAGAAGTGGTCACGGCGCTCGTGGCCCGGACCGTCGAGCACCTGTGGGAGCGGTCCAGGGCCACCGCGCAGACCGACGAGCCACGCCAGGCCATCGCAGCGGCCATGCGGCGCACGGTCGAGCTGTGGAACGAACACGGCCTGGTCATGCGCACGGCGATCGACCTGTCGTTGACCGTGCCGGAGATCGGCGAGCTGTGGAGCCACACGGCAGACCTGTTCATCACGGCCATCGCCGCCGTCCTGGAACGAGCCGGCGTTGAGGCAGGCACCGAACCAGAGCAGGCGTCGGCGATGGCGCGCGCCCTGTGCTGGATGATCGAGCGGACCTTCTACCACGCCTCGCAAGAGTCCCGCGAGGAGTTGCAAAAGGCATCTTCGACCTGCGAACACATCTGGCTGATCAGCGCCGGACTGATCACCTGATGCATCTGGTGTGGACGGTGAGGCGCGAAACCGGACCCCGTGGCTCCGAGGCCCACCGTCCAGGCACTCCGCCAGCGGAAATCCCGCGAGGCACAACGTCCTCTCCCAGCCCGGTCAACGGGAGCTGGTGTCCACAACTCCCGTGTACGGCCTTCCGGATCAGGTTGCGAGACCTGGAAGGTCACTTACGGGACCTCCCCATGCTGCCGGGCAGCCTGCGAATCACCTCGGCGTGCGGAGGTACCTGCACCGGTGAGGGGGCTGGGCGAGTCGGCGCCATCTCCGGGTAATGGCGGCGGCAGGGAGGTGAACCTCCAGCACGACCGCGGTGCCCGCGATGGCGCGGTCCTCGTGCGTGTTGATCCGCTGGCCGGTTTCGGCGTGCTTCCAGAGAGGGGGTGAGGGGAACGAGGCGGACAGTGGCTCGGCCGCCGGGCTCCAGAAAGGCCTGTCCTCGACCCGCAGTCCGGCAATGCTCACCGAAGGACCCCCGGTGTGTGAGAGGTTCCCGATGTCCCACATGGGTCGCAGAACACCGTGACCGGATAGTGGTGTCCTGCGTCGCGACTCCGCAGCCGGACGGAGCGTAAGGTCCGCTCGGATCATCCCGCTTCGGACCTTGTAGCACCGCCAGTGGCACCAAGCGGCGCTCCGCTCAAGGTGGAACTGCTCAGCCCGCCTCGGCAAGCTGCTCCCGAACGTCAAGGGCAGCGGAGGCCCGTCTCCGATGCCACCCGACCCCGTGTGACCGGCCACGTCTGTCTGGTGTCCGAGACCGCCGAGGGGCCGGCCGGGGGACTGTTTACTGTCCCGATGACCGCGCGTCGTATTCGTGCTGCGCCGCCAGGACCTCGTCGCTGTGCTCAACCGTCCAGTCGTACAGACGGGTGAAGGGTTCACGGAAAGACTCGCCGAGGTGTGTGAGGGAGTACTCCACGCCGAGGGGGGAGGTCTCGAGCACCCGGCGCTGGATCATGCCGTTGCGTTCGAGTCTGCGCAGCGTCTGGGTCAGTACCCGCTGTGTGACGCCCTCCAGTTGTCGCTTGATCTCGTTGAACCGCGTCGGTTGCTCCAGGACCGCCAGGACCATCATGGACCACTTGTCGGCGATCTGGTCGAGGATGGGCCGGCTTGGGCACTCGGCACTGAACCGTGGCATGCCGCGGGGCGGCAGGGGCGTGGAGCTGGTATTCATCATGATCCTTGGTTGTTGAGAAGTGCGTTATTGACCGTCCTCGGCGCAGCGCCCAGGGTAGGTATGCGTTGCAAACCTACTGGCTCATCGCAAACCTTGGAACACTCTTGAACCTGAACCTGAACCACTACACGACGCTCCGCGTCGGCATCGATGCCGGAGTCGCGTGGATCACCCTGGACAACCCCCCTGTCAACGTGCTCAGCGGCACCCTGATCCGCGAACTGCACGACGCCCTCGGGATGCTGCGGGACGATCGCTCGGTCCGCGTCATTGTGTTCTCCAGCGCCAACCCCGAGTTCTTCATCGCCCACGTCGACATCCACATCCTCAACGAGATGGACGAGTTGCAGGAGATCGCGGACCGCAACCCGGACGCCAATCTCTTCCAGGGGGTGGGCGAGTTGCTGCGCCACCAGCCCCAGGTGACGATCATCAAACTGGCGGGAAAGGCGCGAGCCGGCGGCGCCGAGTTCGTCGCGGCGGCCGACATGACCTTCGCCGCGCGGGAGACCGCGGGTATCGGGCAGAGCGAGGTGCTGATGGGCATCGTGCCGGGCGGCGGGGGAACGCAGTACCTGCGCGAGCGGGCCGGGCGCAACCGGGCGCTGGAACTGCTGCTCACCGGTGATCTGGTGGATGCAGACACCGCAGCCGCCTACGGGTGGATCAACCGTGCGGTACCCGCGGCCGAGTTGGACGCGTTCGTCGGCGGGGTGGCGGAAAAGATCGCCGCGCTTTCCCCGGAGCTCATCGCCGCAGCCAAGCAACTGGTCCCTCCGGCGGACCTGACCGACGGCCTGCGAGCGGAGAACGACGCATGGGCCGAGCTGGTGAGCGGGGCTCTTCCGGCACGACTCATGACAGGCGCCCTGGAGCACGGTGCGCAGACCCCCGCGGGCGAGCGCGATCTGGAATCGGTCATGCGAAGCGTCGCCGCCGGCCTGTAGAGCGAGAGCCACGGGCCGGGAAGGCCGCGGACGGAATCCGTCCGCGCCGGTGTCACCGAGCGGCATGACGGAGGCACGCTTCGTCTGCCCCGACTCGACCGGTGCCACCCGCTTTCGTCCCAGTGAGCCCGCGGCCAACGAGGTAACCCACGTCTGGGAACAACTCGCCGACACACAAGAGGCCACAAGATCAAGCCGTCGGCCACAGCGCGGGACGAACGTGGTGGAATCCGCCGATGGTCCGCGGCACGTTCGCCGTCTCAGCCGACCGTTCGAAAGGCGGCAGTCTCGCCGCCGGAATCACACTACGACGTGGTGAAGGACCCCACCGTGGTGACGTGCGCGTTCCCCGGCCAGTGCCGGGGATCGCGCCACACCCAAGAGGAGAGATGAACCCATGAGGGCAGCCTTCTACGACACGCCCGGTCCCGCCAAGACCGTGCTACGGGTGCTTGACGTCGAACGCCCCGAGCCCGCCCCCGGCCAGGTCCGCGTTCGTATCGCACTCTCCGCGATCAACCCGGGCGACATGTTCATGCGGCTGAACTCCACCCCGCAGGACTTCCAGCGCGTCGGCGAACACACCGGCCGCATTCCGCACCAGGACGGCACCGGCACGATCGACGCGGTCGGCGCGGGCGTCGACCCGAGCCGGATCGGTGAACGCGTGTGGATCTGGATGGCCGGCGCAGGCCATCCGTGGGGGACCGCGGCGGAGTGGACCGTCATACCGTCCGAGCAGGCCGTTGCGCTGCCGGATGGGGTCTCCGACGAGCTCGGCGCCTGCCTAGGCATCCCGGCGATGACCGCGCACTGGTGCCTGCATGCCGACGGTTCGCCCCGCGACCGCACCGTACTCGTCGCGGCCGGTGCGGGCGCCGTCGGGCACTACGCGATCGAACTCGGCCGCATTGCGGGCGCACGGATCGTGACGACGGTCAGCGGTCCGGAAAAGGCCGCCTTGGCCAGGGCCGCGGGCGCAGACCTCGTCGTGAACTACCGCGACGCCGACGCCGCCCAGCAGATCCTCGACGGAGCCGGGCCTGTCGACCGGATCATCGAGGTCTCGCTGACCGACAACCTCGAACTGGACCTGGCCGTCACCGGCCCGGGAGCAACCATCGTGACCTACGCGGCACAGCCCGACGACCCGACCCTGCCGGTCTTCAGGCTCATGTGGTCCAACCTGGTGCTGCGGTTCGCGCTGTTCCTCACCGAACCGCGGGACGCGCTGCTGCGTGCCGCCGCAGAGATCACCGAAGCCCTGCGCGAGGACGCTCTGACGCCACTGCCAATGCACTCCTTCAGCCTCGACGACGTGGCGCTCGCACACGAGGCCGTCGAGAACGGCCTGATCGGGAAGGCTGTACTCGACCTGCGCTGATCAGTCCATCGCGAACCGCACGAGAGGGAGCAACTACTCCCTGCCTGCCTCATGAGTTCAGGACGAATTCATGGCTGCGGCTCGCCGCATCCCTCGAACTGGCCGAGGAGCAGGTTGATCCGACTCGTGGATCGGGGCAAGAAGGGGTGGAAGATCCACTTGATCACCGAGCGGACCAGACTGCCCCTGTCCGTCGGGATCTCCGGTGCCAACCTCCACGGCACCGGGCCCCGGAGCCGCTCGTGCGCGGCATCCCGCCCGTCCGTTCCCGCCGCGGTCCACGCCGGCGCAAGCCGGGCAAGCTCCACGGCGACAAGGGTTACGACCACGCTCATCTGCGGAAATGGCTTCGCGAACGCGGCATCCAGCACCGCATCGTCGCAAGGGCATGGAGTCCTCCAGGCGGCCGGGCCGTCACCGTTGGGTGATCGAGCGGACCATGTCCTGGCTCGCCGGCTGCCGCACCCCTCACCGTCGCTACGAGTACAAAGCCGAGAACTTTTTGGCCTTCACCAGCATTGATTGCACCCTCATCTGCTACCGCCGGCTCGCCAAATGAGATGAACTTTTGCGAGTTGGTGCGTGATAGCTGGTGAGCTGGCCGGTGGATGATCCGCCTGCGGCGATCATGGTCAATCGGGCGGTGCTGGCGCATCGGCTGATCACGGAGATCTCTCGGCGTCATCTCGCGCGCCTGGTCGAAGAGTTGGCGGTGTCGTGGCAAGTCGGCGTCGAGGGTCGTCGCCATGCTGCGCGAGGTGGGGCCAGGATGCGGGCTGCGGATGCCGGCGTCGGCCACCAGCTGGTGTTCGTCGACCGGCTGGTGGCCACGCCGATCCATCTGCGGCACGACCTGCCGCATTCGGTGCTGGGCCTGGTGTTCGGCGCCGACCGCTCCACCCTCGCCCGCGCGATCGCACAGATACGTGTGCTCCTTGCGGAGCGGGGGTGCGCGGTCCCCGACCGCCCCGGCCTGCGATTGCGGACGCCGGCCGACGTGGTCACCTACGCCCAGGCCGAAGGCATCGAGCTGCGACTGGATGCCACCGAGGCGTCGGTGCCGGCGGCGACGACCCGCGCTCACCGGCTCAGCCGAGGCCGATCTGGCTGTAGAAGGCCTGGTTGTCCCAGAACAGGAACTCCTCGTCCATGGTGCCCTTACGGTTCCAGATGCCGACCGTGGCCATGTCGATGGCGTACTTCTTACCCGTCGGCTGGATGAAACCGCCGTTCCCGTCCGGCATGGGGCGGGTGAAGGTGCCCTGCATCACGCCGGTGACGCAGGTCAGCTCGTTCTTGGCCACCCGGAGGGGGTGGGACAGGATCCGCGTGTCGGGCGCCCACACGAAGAGGGCCGCGAGGTCGTCGATGTGCTGCTGGATACCGTCGGTGTAGTGTCCGTCCGGCCAGTGCACGCGGATGTTCTTCGCGTGGCTCTCACCCAGGCGGGCCCAGTCGGCGTGGGTGAAGACCTCGAAGTCCAACTCGTCGAAGGTTTCCAAGTGCTTGCGCTCGGCGCGGGTCAGGTTGTTCGGGAAGGGCGGGTTCGGCACCGGCGTGGTGGCCGGATCCGGGAGCAGGCCCGGGTACCGCTGGCCCGCCTGGGCCAGGCTCTCTCCACTGGTGACGGCGGTGATGGCCAGCGCGCCGAATGCGGCGGCGGCTCCACCCTTGAGCATGGAACGACGCTCCATGGTGAATCCTCGATTCTCGTGAAGAGCGCTCGCGACGAGCGCCGATGGTGAACCTGTTTTCTTGTGACGGCCAGGCCCCGACGACCCGGCCGACAGGCGGTGGCTGTGTGCGGGATTCCGCGTTGGCCGGCTAGGCGGCGGCCGGGGTGAACCGGCCCGCGGCCCAGGCGTGGCTGGTGCTCACGATCGTGGTGACGACGTCGAGTTCACGCTCGTCACGAGGTCCGTAGACCAGCACCATGCCCGGAGTGAGCCTGATCCCGGCGAGGGGATAGGCCACGGCCCAGCCGTGCCGGATCGCGTCGGCCGCCAGGCCGACCGGCAGCGCGATGTGGAGCGAGCCGTCGTGTCCGGGGTGCAGATGAGCGAACTCCCTGGCCCGCGGCACGAGGAAGGCTTGCTCGGGTCCGGTGGTGTGCGTCCCGGTGAGCATGAAGCCTCGCGCGCCCGGCACGGAGATTGCCGACGGGCCGGTGGCGACGCCGTCGAGTGTGCTCAGCCGGGCGAACAGCTTCTCCTGAAGTTCCGGCGGCGAGTTGTCGGTGGTCTGCTGCTGGGGGATCGTCACGCTCGCACGCGGGCGCTGCCCGTCACGGTCCGGAAGGCCGTCGGGGAGGGTCGGCCAGCGCGCCGGTTCCCTGTCGGGACATCCATGGCGGGCAAGGTAGTCGCTCCGCTCCGCGAGCCAGCCGGCGAGGCCGGCCAGCGCGCCGGTGGCGATGCCGTGCCCCACGGGGTCCCGCCGGGCAATCGTCGGCGCCCCCGATTCGCCGGTGAGGTAGTGCCAGGTGCGGTCGAGCAGTTCGCGGGGGATGACGTGGTCGTGCTCGCCCTGGGCGACGAACACCGGTACCCCGGCCAGTCGGGCGGGAGTGGTGGGCACCCCTGCGTCGAAGGGCAGCGTGCCGTAGAGAATCGCCGCTCCGGCAAAGCGTTCCGGGTTGTCCAGCACCAGCCCGCCCGCGAAAGCGGCGCCGCCGCTGAAGCCGACGAGCAGGACCGGACGGCCGGGCGGGGCGATCTCGTCGAGCCAGGCGTTGAACCAGTCCAGGGTGGCGCGCAGCGACTCCGGAACCGGGCGGCCGATGCCGCGGTTGGCGAACCAGGCGAACCCGGGGCCTTCGGCGATGGGTGCGCGCAGCGCGGCGTACGACAACTCGGGAGGCAACGCGTCGGCGAGCGCGATGATCTCGGTCTCGCGCGAGCCGCGACCGTGCAGCAGCACGACGAGCGGAGCAACCGAGTCACCCCTGTTCACTGCTGTCGGAGGCCCCAAGGGAGAGTCCGGTTGTGTGGCGTCAGTAGTAGTCATGATCGGTTCTCCTCAACCGGTCGGGCCGAGCAGCGCCCACTCGGACTGCCCGGACCAGTCGGCTCGCGTTCAGCGAGATGTTCAGAAAGGCCGTCTCCTCCAGCGCGCGGGCCGTACGCAGCCCACCCGCGTCGATCGGCTCGAAGCCGAGTGAGGCCGCGAACTCGGAAACGGTGTTCTTCGCGTCGACGTCGTCACCGGCGTGAAAGAGGTGGAGCGGGACGCCCTGCTCGACGGGGTTTGCGAGGCGTCCGGCGGAGACGGTGTTGAACGCCTTCACCACCGGCGCGTCCGGAGGATGACGCTGGAGGGTCTGCGCGGCGGCGGTCTCCTTGTTGTCGAGGTCGGTGAAGGTCGTGTTCAGCGGGTTGGTGGCGTCGGCCACGACCTTGCCGCGCACGGCCGGTGCCTGTTCGTCCGCGACGGCAGTCACCGCGTTCCCGGGTACGGCGAGCACCACGAGGTCGGCGTCGGTCACGGCGTCCACGGTGTTCGCTGCGGGGCGCGCACCCGTTTCGGCCGCGACCACGGCTGCCTTCTCCCGGCTGGTCGCCGACACGGACACGGTGTGCCCGGCGGCGGATGCGGCCTTGCTGAGCGCGGAGCCCACGCCGCCCGCTCCGGTGATCGCGACATGCATGACAGCGCGTCCCCAGTTCCTTGACTAGTCAGATATTGACACAGTAACCATCGATGATTGACTGCGCAATCTCTGACTCGGCAAGTATTTCGGAGGTAGGATTGTCAACATGCCTTCCGCGACTCCCATCGACGATCCGTTGATCACCACGTTCGGCCGCCTGGTCGAGGCCTACAGTCGGCTGGAGCAATGGCTCGGATCCGCCATGGAGTCCGAGGCAGGACTGCCTCACGTCTGGTTCGAGGTACTCATCCGGCTGGCCCGCTCGGAGGGGGAGCAACTGACGATGAGCGTCCTGGCCGACCAGATTGCGCTCACCACCAGCGGCGTGACCCGCCTGGTGGATCGCATGCAGGCGGCCGGATACGTCGAGCGACGCCCGTGCCCCACCGACCGCCGCGTCTCCTACGCGGGAATCACCGCCGCCGGGCACGACGTACTCGACCAAGCGGCCACCGTGCACGCCCGCAACCTGCGCAAGGCCTTCGACGGCTTCGGAGCGCAGGACCTGGCCGCGCTGGACGGCATGCTCGACCGCGTGAGGGAGGCAGCATCGAGGCTTCCTCGGAAGCCATGACGTCGAGGACCAGATGACGTAGCGGGCCGACCATGCGCAACTGCGGTTAGCCGACGTTCTGTTCGCCCCGACCGGAGCGGGGCGGACGACCGGACGCCTCCACGTTCGCGCTCGTGTCGGGCAAGTCGAATGTGGTGCCGTCGATCGCGGTCCGTCGCCAGCCGCGGTAGAAGGCACCCTGAGTGTCCCGTGCGGCAATTGGACGGCGTACCCGCGCGAGCAGCTGCCGTAGCGGCGGCGCCACACCCAGCCGGGACCTGGCTTTCCAGATCGCCGCCGTACTCGGCACCGCCCACGACGCACGCCAACGCCGCGCACCCTGCAATCCCGCGCTCAGCAGCCGGGCGACCTCGTCATGGCTCTGCCCGGAGAACAGACTAGACCAAGTGTTTACGCTGGGCGGAATGGCCAACTCCGCCTGGGTGTACGGACGTTACCGGCCACCCATGGGCGCTGTTACCGCCGTGTGATCCGCCGGATGCCAAGGTGGTGACATGCGCGTACTGATCGTGGAGGACCACAGGGATCTCGCGGAGAGCCTTGCGCGGGGGCTGCGCCGGCACGCCATGGACGTCGAACTCGCGCACGACGGCGAGCAGGGGCTCACCCGGGCCGCCAGCGGCGCGTTCGACGTCGTCGTCCTGGACCGCGACCTGCCACTCGTGCACGGCGACGACATCTGCCGTGCCCTCGTCCAGCAGGGCTGCCCGTCCCGGGTCCTGATGCTCACCGCCTCCGGCACCCTCGCCGACCGGGTCGAGGGCCTCGGCCTCGGCGCCGACGACTACCTCGCGAAGCCCTTCTCCTTCGCCGAGTTGATCGCCCGCGTCCAGGCCCTCGACAGACGCGACCAGCCCGCCGTGCCCCCGGTCCTCACCCGCGGCGACATCGAACTCGACCCCGCCCGCCGCACCGCGCTCCGCGGCGGACGCAGCCTGGACCTGTCACCCAAGGAGATGGCCGTCCTGGAGGTCCTGCTCGCCGCCGGCGGCGCCGTCGTCTCCGCCGAGGAACTCCTGGAACGCGCCTGGGACCGGGACGCCGACCCGTTCAGCAACACCGTCAAGGTCACCGTCAGCAGGCTGCGCCGCAAGCTCGGGGACCCGCCCGTCATCGAGACGCTGCCGCATGCCGGCTACCGGATCTGAAAGCGGCCGCACGGTGCCGGCCGCACGGTGCCGTGCGTGTTGTTGCGAGGCGGAGGACGGTACGCCAGCCTGTGAACGGAGTAACCCGGATGTGACCCGGCGTGGGGGACCCTGCCGTCGGTGACCCGTGTTTCGTAGGGGGAGCAATGAGAGTACTGGTGGTGGAGGACCACACGGAACTCGCGGATTCGATCACCAGAGTGCTGCGCCGCGAGGGCCTCGCCGTCGACACCGCCTACGGCGGCCGGACCGCGCTCGACCTCATCCTGGAGGTCGACTACGACGTGGTCATCCTCGACCGCGACCTCCCCGACGTGCACGGCGACGAGGTCTGCGCCGAACTCGCCACCGAGGGCGTCCGCACAAAGGTGCTCATGCTCACCGCCTCCGCCTCCATCGCGGACCGTGTCGAGGGCCTCGGCCTCGGCGCCGACGACTATCTCGCCAAGCCGTTCGCCTGGGCCGAACTCCTCGCCCGCACCCGCACCCTCGGCCGACGCGCCCACCCGGTGCGCCGGCCCGAGCTGGTCCGCGGCCCGCTGCGCCTCGACCCCGCCCGCCGTATCGCCAGCCACGCCGGCACCCAGCTCCCGCTCACTGCCAAGGAGTTCGGGGTCCTGGAGTACCTGCTAGGCGCCCGCGGCCGCACCGTGGCCACCGACGAACTCCTGGCCAAGGTGTGGGACGAGGTCGCCGACCCCGGCACCACCACCGTCAAGGCCACGGTCAACCGGCTCCGGACCAAGCTCGTCGACCGCTCCGTGATCCAGACCGTGCCAGGAGAGGGCTACCGGATCTGACATGGCGACCACCCTCGTGACCCGCGCCCGCGCCCGGCTGCGCCGCTCGGCCGCCGTCGTCCGGGCGCGCGCCCTGCTCCGCCGCCTCACGCCCCGTCGGGCCCGGGTCCGCTTCGCCATGCTCTTCGGTCTGCTGTTCATCGCCTCCGGCGCCGTCCTGCTCAGCATCACCTACCTGCTCGTCAACCGCCCCACCCACAACGTCGTCACCGCCTTCCACCTGGCCCCGCAGGACGGCTCACAACCGCGGACGATCATCCGGCCCGGCTCCGAACCCGGCTCCGAACCCGGCTCCGCGCCGGACGTCACCGACTGGCTCAACGACCAGCTGAGCAAACAGACCGCCAAGATGCACGACGCCCAGATGCACGAACTCCTCGTGCAGTCCGGCATCGCCCTCACCATCATGGCGGCGATCTCCGTCGTGCTCAGCTGGCTGCTGGCCCGCCGCGTCCTCAAGCCCATGCGGACCCTCACCGCCGGCATCTGCCGGATCTCCGCCAGCAACGTGCACGAGCGCCTCGCCGTCGAGGGCCCCCGCGACGAGGTCAGCGAGCTCGCCGACAGCGTCGACGGGCTCCTCGAACGCCTCGAAGCGGCCCTGGAGTCGCACAAACGCTTCGTCGCCAACGCCGCCCACGAACTGCGCACCCCGCTCACCGTGGAGCGCGCCCTCCTGGAGGAATCCCTTCTCGACCGCGACGCCACCGTCGAGGCGTTCCGCGAGAACTTCGAACGCCTGCTGCGGATCAGCACCCACCAGGGAGCCCTGCTGGAGTCCCTCCTCGCCCTCGCCGTGAGCGAACGGGGCATGGACCGCACCGAGCCCGTCGACCTGGCTGAGGTCGTCGAGTCCGTGCTGCTCACCCAACTCCCCGAGACCCAGCGGCACGGCGTACGCATCGTGGACCGCACCGAACCGGCGACGGTCGCCGGAGACACCGCACTCCTGGAGCGACTGGTCGCCAACCTGGCCCACAACGCCGCCTACTACAACGTGCCCGACGGCAGCGTGGACATCACCGTCCGGCGCCACGACCGGCGAGCCGTCCTCACCGTCTCCAACACCGGCCCCGAGGTCCCCAAGGATCGTGTCGACCAGCTCTTCGAGCCGTTCCAGCGGATGCACCGCACCGCGGGCGACGGCCACCACGGCCTCGGCCTGTCGATCGTCCGCGCCATCGCCGCGGCCCACGACGCCACCCTCACCGCCCGCGCCAGGCCCGAGGGCGGGCTCGTCGTCGACATCTCCTTCCCCCTCATTGTAAAAGGCGGAGAACGCTACGAAGGCCGGCCGCAGATCCGCGCCGCCGCCGCGTCCAAGTGACCAGAACGGCGGGTTGGACGGCACCGTCCGATAGGTATCGTTCTGAGGGACCGACCCGGTCGTCCAACGTCCTTTCGCGGCGTTGCACCGGGAATTGACGGCGCTTCAGCGGAGGTTGTAGCGCGCGGATCTGTATTCCCAGAAGCTTCCCCAGCGGAAGCTTCTTGCCTTGCGTTTCCCGCGAAATGGCGTATGGCACACCTGCATGCCCATGGCAACGGAATAAGGGTGAAGGGTAGGCATGAGCGAGCGAATCGGTGACAGCATTCCCCTGTCCGACGGCCAGGAGGGCATCTGGCACGCACAGCGCCTGGGCGGCCCACACGCGCTGTACAGCGTCGGGCAGGCCGTCGAGATCACCGGCCCGCTGGACGTGCCTGCCTTCGAGGCCGCGCTGCGCCGCACGGTCGAGGAGACCGAGGCCCTGGGCGTGCGCTTCACCGAGGACCAGACCGGCGAAGTACGCGCGGCGCCGCACACCGCCCCGCACCGGGCGACCCTGCGCATCGAGGAACCTGACGGGGACCGGGACAAGGACGGGGACCGTGACAGTGACCGGCGGGCCCGGATCGAGACCCGGATCGAGACCCGGATGCGCGAGGAACTCGCCCGCCTGGAGGATCCGCTCGGAGAAAACCTCTTCTCACACGTGCTCTTCAGACTCGATTCCGATCGGTACTGCTGGTTCCAGGGCTACAACCACCTCCTGCTCGACGGATACGCGTGCACGCTCATGGCCCGCAGGGTCGCCGAGGTGTATTCGGCACTCGTCGGGGGCAGGGCGTATCCGGATTCCGGTGACACCTCGATAAACAGGGTGCTCGAAGAAGAAGCGGAATACCGGAACTCAATTGAATTCGCCGACGACCGGCGGTATCTATCCGACCGATTCTCGGACCGCCCGGACCTGGCGGAGGTCCCCCGAATCTCCGGCGTCGCCGGCTTTCACGACGACGCCCGCGAGGGCGCCGTACTCCGCGAGACGGGCGGTCTCGACCCTGCCGCGGCGGCCGCGCTGCACGCCGCGGCGGACCGCGCCGGCCTGCGCACCTCCCGGCTGCTTCTCGCCGCCGTCGGCGCCTTCGTCAACGGCCTGGCCGGGTCCCCCGAGGCGCTGCTCAGCCTCCCCGTGACCGGACGTGTGAGCGAGACGGATCTCAGGGCGCGCACCACCAAGGCGAACATGCTGCCCCTGCGCTTCCCCGTCCCCGCCGAAGCCGGCCTGCTCGACCTTGCCCGGACGGCCGACGAAGCGGTCGGCGAACTGCTCCGGCACCAGCGGTACCGCGGCGAACGGTTGCGCAGGGAGCTGGGCTGGCCCGAGGGCGACCGCTGGCACTTCGGCCCGTATGTGAACATCCTGCCGTCGGCCGGCGAACTGGCCTTCGGCGACTGCCGGGGCGTGGCACGGGACGTGTCGACCCGATTGGTCGAGGACTTCGGAGTGCTGATCGACCGCACCGCGTCGGGGGTCGAGATCGTCGTCGAGGCGAACGCTGCGCTCTACGACCGGGCGTGGGTACGGGCCGTCCACCGGTCCCTGATCGCCTTCGTCGAGCGGGCCGCCGACGATCCGACGGCACCGCTGCGACGGATCGCAGCGGTGGGGGACGAGTCCGAGCGGGCTGTGGTGGTGGAGGGGTGGAACGCGACGGCACGTGAGGTGGATGCGTCGCTGGTGGTGGAGCGGTTCCGCCGGTGGGCGGTGGTGTCTCCGGACGCGGTGGCGTTGCGTTCGGGTGAGTGCTTGTTGACCTATGCGGAGGTGGATGGGCGTTCGGATGTGTGGGCGTGTGGGCTGGTGGCGCGTGGGGTGGGTCGGGAGTCGCGGGTGGGTCTGTGTCTGCCGCGTGGGGTGGAGATGGTGGTGGCGTTGCTGGCGGTGTGGAAGGCCGGCGGGGCGTATGTGCCGCTGGATCCGGAGTATCCCGCTGACCGGTTGGCGTACATGGTCGCGGACAGTGCGGCGGAGTTCGTGGTGGTCTCGGGCGAGACGGCCGGCTGTCTGCCGGAGGATGTCGCCGTCGTCCGTCTCGACGAACTGGAAGCCGTATCGGGTGAGTTGCCGGAGGTCGCGGCCGGTCAGCTGGCTTACGTGATCTATACGTCGGGTTCGACGGGGCGTCCGAAGGGTGTGGCGGTCGGGCATGCGTCGGTGGCGAACCTGGCCACCGCCATGCGTCCCGTCCTCGGCGTCGAACCGGGGGTTACGGCGCTGCAGTTCGCTTCTTTCAGCTTCGACGCGTCCGTGCTGGACGTGGCCGTGACGCTGGCCGCCGGTGGCACGCTGGCCATCGCCTCGTCCGATGAGCGGCTGGACCCTTCCGCGCTGGCCGCGATGGTGGAGAGCAGCGGTGTCGAGGTGGCGAGTGTCGTTCCGTCGCTGCTGGGTGTGCTGGAGCCGACGAACTTCGCCGGTATCGGCAACTGGGTCCTGGGTGCGGAGCGGTTGGAGTCCGGTCTGGCGGCGAAGTGGCGGGCGGGTGCGCGGGTGTGGAACACCTACGGTCCGACCGAGGCGACGGTGATCTCGACGGCGGTCTTGTTGGGCGAGGGGATAACCAGGGAGGGGGCGCCGCCGGCCATCGGTTCTCCGCTGCCCAATGTCCGTACTTACGTGCTGGACGCCTTTCTGCGGCCGGTGCCGGTGGGGGTGGCCGGTGAGTTGTATGTCGCCGGGGACGGGCTGGCGCGGGGTTATGTGAACCGGCCGGGTCTGACGGCGGAGCGGTTCGTGGCGTGCCCGTTCGGTGACGGCGACGGGCGGATGTATCGCACGGGGGATCTGGTGCGGTGGCGGGCCGATGGCCGGCTGGAGTTCGTGGGCCGGGCCGACCAGCAGGTGAAGATCCGCGGCTTCCGGGTCGAACTCGGCGAGGTCGGGGCGGTGCTGGCCGCTTGTCCGGGGGTCGAGCGAGCCACGGCGGTGGTCCGGGACGGGCATGTGGTCGGCTATGTCGCCGGGAGCGCGGACGGCGAGGAGGTGCGGGCCTTCGCCGCCACCCGGCTGCCGGAGTACATGGTCCCGTCGGCGGTCGTCGCGCTCGACGCCTTTCCGCTGACCGTGAACGGCAAGATCGACCGGGCCGCCCTGCCCGAGCCCGGCCCGGCGTCCGCCGACACGCGCGCTCCGTCGACCGGGACCGAGGAGGCGCTGTGTGCGCTGTTCGCGGAGGTGCTGGGTCTGGGGTCGGACGCGGTCGGCGTCGGGGACAGCTTCTTCGGGCTGGGCGGCGACTCGATCACGGCGATGCTGTTGGTGTCACGGGCCCGTGGGGCCGGGCTGATCATCCGGGCCCGTCAGGTGCACGAGTTGCGGACGCCGGCGCGGCTGGCGGCCGCCGTGGCGAAGCCCGCTGGCGGGGTCGGCGGGGTGGTTCTGGCGGACGGCACCCGTCTGGCGGACCGCGCGATCGGTGAGGTGCCGCTGACACCGGTGATGCGGGAGGTACTGGACCGGGTCGGTGCCGGCGGTGTGCGCGAGGTCGTGCAGTCGGTGGCGGTGGAGGCGCCGGCGGGGCTGGACGAGGTGGCGCTGCGGGATGCGTGGGCGGTCCTGATGGAGCGTCATGACATGTTGCGGGCATCGCTGGTGGCGGAGCGCGGGGTGCTCGTGGTGCCCGGAGTGGCGGACGCGGTGCCGGCCGCCGGGGCGGTCCTACGCGTGGACGCGATCGGGCAGGATCCGGCGGACCTGGTGGATGCGGAGATCCAGGCCGCGGTGGCGCGGCTGGATCCCGCGGCCGGGGTGATGGTCCAGGCGGTGTGGCTGGACGCGGGGCCCCTGGCTGCCGGGCGGCTGGTCGTGGTGGCCAGCCACCTGGTCGTCGACGCGGTGTCCTGGCAGGTGCTCCTGCCCGACCTGTGGTCCGCGTACGGGGCACGCGTCGGCCAAGGCGAGCCGGTACTCGACGACGTACCGGTGCCGTTCCGGGCCTGGGCGCGGGAGCTGGCGGCCGAGGCGACCCGTCCGGAGCGGGTGGCCGAGCTGGACGCGTGGCGGACGGTGGTGGCGGGTGACGGCCCGGACGTCCTGCTGACGGACGTTCCGCTGGACCCGGCCGTGGATGTGGGCGCGACGGTTCGCGAGGTGTCGGTGACCGTGGCGGCGGACGTGACGGCGGCGCTCTCGACGGATGTTCCGGCCGCGTTCCACGCCGGCGTGCACGAGGTGCTGCTTGCGGGCCTGGCGGGTGCGGTGGCGGAGTGGGCCGGGCCCGGCGGTCTCCTGGTGGACGTCGAGGGCCACGGCCGGACCTCGCTGTCCGAGGGGGCGGATCTGTCGCGGACGGTGGGGTGGTTCACGTCCTCGTACCCGGTGCGGCTGGGCGCTGACGGTGGGCTGTCGGGGTCGGGGTCGGGGTCGGTGTCGGTGTCGCGGGTGAAGGAGCAGGTGCGGGCGGTGCCCGGGGACGGGCTCGGCTACGGCCTGCTGCGCCGGCTGAACCCGGAGACGGCTCCGGTGCTGGCGGGCCTGCCGACGGCGCAGGTCGGCTTCAACTACCTGGGCCGCACAGGGACCGGCACCGGCTTCGCGGCGGGCAGTGCGGCGCAGGCCGCCGTGATGCACGCGCTCGAACTGACGGGATCGGTACGGGAGTCGGCGGACGGTCCGGTACTGGAGCTGGTGCTGGCCTGGCCCGGGCGGTTGCTGCCCGAGGGACGGGCGCGGGCACTGCTGGAGGCGTGGGCGGGCGCGCTCGGGAGCCTGGTGGCGGACGTTCGGGCGGGTGCGGGTGGGCATTCCCCGTCGGACTTTCCGCTGGTGGCCCTGGACCAGACGGCGGTGGAGGAGATAGAGGCCGCGGTTCCTGGTGTGGTGGAGGTGCTGCCGGTCGCGCCTCTGCAGCAGGGCCTGCTGTTCCACTCCCTCTTCGACGAGGACGGCACGGACGTCTACGTCGAGCAGATGGTGCTGACGCTCCAAGGTGACGTGGACGGGGAGCGGTTGCGGGCGTCATGGCAGGGCCTGGTCGATCGGCATGCCGCGTTGCGGGCCGGGTTCATGCAGGTGGCGGGTGCGACAAGCCCGGTGCAGGTGGTCGCGGACCAAGCCGAACTGCCCTGGCGCGAGGTGGATTTCACGGGACTCGATGAGGACGCCGCGGACCGGGTGGCGACCGAGGAACGGTCCGCGCGGTTCGATCTCGCCGCGCCCCCGCTGCTGCGCGTGGCACTGCTCCGGACCGGCGCTGAGCGGTCCCGGCTGGTGGTGACACTCCACCACCTGCTGCTGGACGGCTGGTCGCTGCCCATACTGCTCAAGGAGTTGTGGGTGCTCTACGAGGCCGGCGGCCAGGCGGATGCGTCGAGTGCGTCGGGCGCGTCGGGCGCGTCGGGCGCGTTGGGCGCACCCGTGCCGACGCGGCCCTACTGGGCGTGGCTGGCCGCCCGGGATGGTGCGGCCGCGCTGGAGGCGTGGCGGACCGAACTGGCCGAGGTCGAGGAGCCCACGCTCGTCGCACCGGCCGGCTCGGACACGTCAGATGCCGTCGCCCTGGACCGGGTCCACGAGCGGGCGGACGCCGACCTGGTGCGCGCGCTGGAGCGGGTCGCACGCGGGGCCGGCGTGACGCTGAACACCGTGGTCCAGCTGGCCTGGGGACTGGTGCTGGGACAGCTGACGGGCCGTCATGAGGTGGTGTTCGGCGCCACGGTGGCGGGCCGGCCGGCGGAGCTTCCCGGGATGGAGGCGATGCTGGGGCTGTTCATCAACACGCTGCCGGTGCGGGTGCGACTGGATCCCGCCCGGTCGGTGGGTGCCGCGCTGGAGGAGTTGCAGGCGCGGCAGTCGGCGCTGCTCGACCACCAGCATGTCGGGCTGAGCGAGGTGCAGCGGGCCGCAGGCCCCGGCGCCACCTTCGACACGCTGCTGGCCTTCGAGAACTACCCGGGCGACCTGGACGCCCAGCCCCTCGGCGACGAACTCGCCCTCACGGCCACCGAGCTCCGCGAGTCGACCAACTTCGCGCTGGCGCTGGGCGTCACCCCCGCCGACGGCCTCGCCATCCGCCTCGACCACCGCTCCGACGTCCTCGGACACCAGGCCGCCCGGCGGACGGCCCGCCGCCTGGTCCGGGTACTGGAGCAGATGGCCGCCGACCCGGAGACACGGCTGAGTGACATCGAGCTGCTGGACGAGTCCGAGCGGGCTGTGGTGGTGGAGGAGTGGAACGCGACGGCACGCGAGGTGGATGCGTCGCTGGTGGTGGAGCGGTTCCGACGGTGGGTGGCTGAGTCTCCGGACGCGGTGGCGTTGCGCTCGGGTGGGCGTTCGTTGACCTATGCGGAGGTGGATGGGCGTTCGGATGCGTGGGCGCGTGGGCTGGTGGCGCGTGGGGTGGGTCGGGAGTCGCGGGTGGGTCTGTGTCTGCCGCGTGGGGTGGAGATGGTGGTGGCGTTGCTGGCGGTGTGGAAGGCCGGCGGGGCGTATGTGCCGCTGGATCCGGAGTATCCCGCTGACCGGTTGGCGTACATGGTCGCGGACAGTGCGGCGGAGTTCGTGCTGGTCTCGGGCGAGACGGCCGGCTGTCTGCCGGAGGATGTCGCCGTCGTTCGTCTCGACGAACTGGATCGCGTATCGGGTGAGTTGCCGGAGATCGCTGCTGGTCAGCTGGCCTATGTGATCTATACGTCGGGTTCGACGGGCCGTCCGAAGGGTGTGGCGGTCGCGCACGCGTCGGTGGCGAACCTGGCGTCGGTGATGCGTCCGGTGTTGGGGGTGGAGCCGGGGGTTACGGCCTTGCAGTTCGCGTCGTTGAGTTTCGACGCGGCGGTGCTGGACGTGGCGGTGACGCTGGCCGCCGGTGGCACGCTGGCGATCGCGTCGGCGGAGGAGCGGCTTGACGGGGCCGCGCTGGCCGGAATGATGGCGGCCTCCGGCGTCGGGGTGGCGAGTGTCGTTCCGTCGCTGCTGTGGGCGCTGGAGCCGGAGGCGGTTCCGGGGGTCGGCAACTGGGTGCTGGGTGCGGAGCGGTTGGAGTCCGGTCTGGCGGCGAAGTGGCGGGCGGGTGCGCGGGTGTGGAACACCTACGGTCCGACCGAGGCGACGGTGATCTCGACGGCGGTCTTGTTGGGCGAGGGCATCACAGGGGAGGACGCCGCGCCGGCGATCGGATCTCCGCTGTCGAACGTCCGCACGTACGTCCTGGACGGGTGTCTGCGGCCGGTGCCGGTGGGTGTGACGGGTGAGTTGTATGTCGCCGGGGATGGGCTGGCGCGGGGTTATGTGAACCGGCCGGGTCTGACGGCGGAGCGGTTCGTGGCGTGCCCGTTCGGTGACGGCGACGGGCGGATGTATCGCACGGGGGATCTGGTGCGGTGGCGGGCCGATGGCCGGCTGGAGTTCGTGGGCCGGGCCGACCAGCAGGTGAAGATCCGCGGCTTCCGGGTGGAGCCGGGCGAGGTGGAGGCCGTCCTGGCCGCCCACCCGGGTGTGGAGCGGGCGGCCGTGCTGGTGCGGGACGGGCGACTCGTCGGGTACGTCGTCGGGTCGGTGGACATGAGCGCCGTACGGGCTCACGCGGCGACCCGGCTGCCGGAGCACATGGTCCCGTCGGCGTTGGTGGTCCTGGACGACTTCCCGCTGACGCCCAACGGGAAGATCGACCGGTCCGCCCTGCCCGCGCCCGACCTCGCGTCCGTGGCCACCCGGGCGCCCGAGACCTCGGCCGAGGAGGCGTTCTGCGCCCTGTTCGCCGAGGTGCTGGGCCTGGAGCGGGTGGGGGTCGGGGACGGGTTCTTCGACCTGGGCGGCGACTCGATCCTGTCGATGCTGCTCGCCTCCCGCGCCCGGCGGGCCGGGTGGGCGGTGACGCCCCGCCAGGTCTTCGAGGAGAAGACCCCGGAACGGCTGGCGCTGGTGGCGGTCGCGACCGTGGACACGTCCGAGGAGGTCGAGGACGGCGGGGCCGACGGGGCCGGCGAGGTGCCGTGGACGCCGGTGATGCGGTCCATGGGCGCGGACGCGCTGCGGTCGCGGTTCGCGCAGTGGATGGCCGTGGGCGCGCCCGCCGGGCTGGGCACGGACGTGCTGGAGACGGGGTTGGAGGCGGTGCTGGCCGCGCACGGCATGCTTCGGGCCCGGGTCGAGGACGGGACCGGCGGCCCGGTGCTCGTCGTACCGGAACCCGGCACGGTGGATCGGTTCGGCCGTCTCGACGGCGTCGGTCGGGTCGAGGGGTTCGGCAGAGTCGTGCGGGTGGACGCCGGAGGTGTCTCCGACGACGGCCTGGACGACGTGGCCGGGGACGCTGCCCGGGACGCGGTCGAGCGACTGGATCCGTTGGCGGGCGTGATGGCGCTCGCCGTGTGGGTGGACGCCGGTCCGGGCCGGACCGGGCGCGTGGTCCTCGTAGTGCACCATCTCGTCGTCGACGGGGTGTCGTGGCGGGTGCTGATGCCGGACCTGCGGGCGGCCTGCGAGGCCGTGGCCGCCGGCCGCAAGCCCGACACCGTCCTGCAGTCGGCCGGCACCCCGTTCCGGTCCTGGGCCCGCCAGTTGGAGCGTTCGGCCCGCAGCCCGGAGAGGGCGGCGGAGCTGGACGGCTGGCTGGCCCTGCTCTCGGGGACCACCGGGCGTACGGTGGTCGGGTCCCGTCCCCTCGATCCGTACCGTGACACCGTACGGACCCTGGTCCGCCGCGAGTGGACCCTCCCCGCCGACCGCAGTGCCGTACTCGTCGGCCGTACCCCTGCGCTTTTCCACTGCGGAGTGCGCGAGGTGCTGCTGGCGACGCTGGCCGGAGCTGTGGCGCGGTGGCGTCCGGAGGCTGGGGACGGGAACGAAGAGGGGGCCGGGGCTGGCGGTCTGCTGGTTGAGGTCGAGGCGCACGGCCGGGAGCCGCTGTCGGAGGGCATGGACGTGTCCCGGACCGTGGGCTGGTTCACCGCGGTGCATCCGCTGCGGCTGGACGTGTCCGGAATCGGCCTGGAGGACGCGGCGGCCGGCGGCGCCGCGGCCGGCGTGCTGGTCAAAAGGGTGAAGGAACAGGTACAGGCGGTACCCGGGGACGGGCTGGGCCACGGCCTGCTGCGCTGGGCGAATCCCGAGGCGGCACGGGCGTTGGCGGACCTTCCCGCACCGGAGATCGGCTTCAACTATCTGGGCCGGTTCGCCGGGGCCGGACCGGGCGGGAGCCCGGTCGGCGCCTGGCAGACGGCCGGGGACAGCGCGATGTCCGGCACGGCGGATCCGGACATGCCGGTGCTGCACCCGCTGGAAGCCGGCGCCGTCGTGTCCGACACCCCGGACGGACCTTTGCTGACCGTCACCCTCGGCTGGCCCGCAACGCTGCTGGACGGGGACCGGGCCGAACGTCTCGGCCGGACCTGGCTGGAACTACTGGAGGGGATCGCAACCCATACCGCCGATCCGACGGCCGGCGGCCACACACCCTCCGACTTCGCGCTGCTCGATCTCGACCAGGACGAAATCGAGGCCCTGGAGACCGAGTTCGCGGATGACCACGGCTGACACCTGCGCCTCCGACTTCCGACTTCCACCTTCGACCTCGCCCGGGCGACCGCCGCCGGCCGTCCCTGACTCCCGCTGACCCCCTCCGATTTCGTCCTACGTCACTCCGACTCCTGAGATCTGCTCCCTGACGCTCTGCCCGCGCTGCCGAACCGAAGCTGTGACCGCTGTGAGGAGACCAACGCGATGACCCGGACTCGGACCGCCATCGAAGACATCTGGCCGCTGTCGCCGCTGCAGGAGGGGCTGCTCTTCCACGCGGCCTTCGGCACGGGTGCGTCCGACGTGTACGCGGGACAGCGGGCCCTCGCCCTCGACGGGCCGCTGGACGCCGAACGTCTTCGCCGTTCCTGGGAGGGCCTGCTCGCCCGTCATGGCGCCCTGCGGGCCGGCTTCCGGCGGCGCAGGTCGGGCCAGGCGGTACAGGTCGTCGCCCGGCATGCCGAACTCCCCTGGCAGGAAGCCGATCTGAGTGGCCTGCCGGAGGCGGAGGCGGAGGCCGAGGCGGCCCGGCTGTCCGAGGCGGAGCTGTCGGCCGGCTTCGATGTCGCGCGCGGACCGCTGCTGCGGCTTCTGCTGATCCGGCTCGGCGACCGGCGGCACCGACTGGTGATGACGACTCATCACATCGTGCTCGACGGCTGGTCGTTGCCCATCCTGGTGGACGAACTGTCGACGGTGTACAGGGCCGGGGGCGACGTCCGGGCACTGCCGCCGATCCGTTCCTACGGCGACTACCTGGCCTGGCTGGGCCGGCAGGACCGGGAGGCGGCACGGAGCGCATGGCGCGCGGAGCTGGCGGGGGCGGACGAGCCCACCCTGGTCGCCCCGGCCGACCCCGCGCGGCCGCCGCTGCGGCCCGAAGCCGTGCTCGCCGAGTGCAGCGCGGAACTGACGCGGGCACTGGAGGTGCTGGCACGTGAGTGCGGCGTCACCATGGCCACGGTGGTGCAGGCCGCGTGGGCGATGGTCCTCGCCCGGCTGGCCGGGCGGCAGGACGTGGTGTTCGGCACCACCGTCGCCGGGCGGCCCACGGACCTGCCGGGCGCCGACTCGCTGGTCGGCCTGTTCATCAACACCCTGCCGGTCCGCGTCGAACTGGCCGGGGGCAGCACTGTCGCCGAACTGCTCGCCACGCTGCAGGCGCGCCAGGTGAGTCTCCTGGGCCACCAGCACCTCGGGCTCACCGAGATCAGGCAACTCGCCGGACCCGGCGCGGAGTTCGACACGCTGGTGGTGTACGAGAACTATCCGCGATCGGCGACCGAGGAGCCGGACGGACCCGACGCCGTCACCATCCGGCTGGACGGCAGGACAAGGGACGCCAGCCACTATCCGCTCGGCCTGATCGTCGCACCGGGTGAGCGGATGGAGCTGCAACTCGACCACCGGACGGACCTGTTCGACCGCGCGGACGCCGAGCGGGTGCTGGCTATGCTGCACCGGGTGCTCGAAGGGTTCGCGGCCGACCCGCACGCGCCGCTGGCCCGCATCGGACTCCTGGACGACGACGAGTTGGTCCGCGTCACCCGCGACTGGCAGGACATCCAGCCGGAAGCGCCTTGCGGGACGCTGCCCGACATGCTCACGGACCAGGCGCGCCGGACGCCGGACGCGATGGCCCTGGACTCTGACGAACGGACTCTGACCTACGCCGAGTTGGCGGACGAGGTGGGCCGCCTGGCGCGGTACCTCATCGGCCTCGGGGTGGGACCCGAGCAGCGGGTCGCCGTCGTCGCGGAGCGGTCGGTGGGGACGGTGGTCGCGCTGCTGGCCGTGTCGATGGCCGGCGGAGCCTTCGTCCCGCTGGACCCCCGGCACCCGGCGGACCGGCTGGCCCTGGTGCTCGACGACTCCGACCCGGTCGCGGTGCTGTGCACCGAGGCCGGCCGCGCGGTACTGCCCGACGGTACCCGGGAGCGGGCGATCGCCCTGGACGACCCGCAGGTCATGGCGGAGGTGGCACGGCACACGACAGGCCCGGTGACCGACGCCGAGCGTACGTCGCCGCTGCGTGTCACCAACGCCGCGTACGTCATTCACACGTCGGGTTCGACGGGGCGGCCGAAGGGTGTGGTGGTGTCGCATGTGGGGTTGGTGAATTTGGGGTTGGCGCAGGTGGAGCGGTTTGGGGTG